>JAFMML010000135.1 GCA_017859745.1 Planctomycetota bacterium | reverse complement strand
TCCTCCCCACTACACTCACGGAATGGCCCCGAACGACGCTGCGCCCGGTCTGCTCGTGATGATCTCCGGCCCCTCCGGGGTCGGGAAGACCACGATCCTGCACCGGGTGCTCGGCGAACTCGATGCGGTCTTCAGCGTCTCCGCGACCACGCGGGCGAAGACCGCCCGCGAGACCGAGGGCGTCGACTACCGCTTCATCGACGAGACGGCGTTCCAGGGCATGATCGACCGGGGCGAGTTCCTCGAGTTCGCCCAGGTCTTCGGGCGCAACTGGTACGGCACGCCCTCCGCGCCGGTCGACGAGGCGATCGCCGCGGGCCGCACCGTGGTCCTCGACATCGACGTCCACGGCGCCCGGCAGGTCCGCGAGAAGCGCCCCCACGTCTTCGGCATCTTCATTCTGCCGCCGAGCGAGGACGAACTGCACCGGCGACTCGCCGGTCGCGGCCGCGAGGATGCCGAGGCGATCGAACGACGCTTCGCCGAGGCCAAGCGCGAGATCGCCGCCGCGAAGGCCCCGGGCCTCTACGACGCCTTCGTCGAGAACGACGACCTCGACCGGGCGGTCGACGCCACGCTCGCCCTGATCCGCACCCGAACCCTCGCGGCGAGCTGACGCCTCGATCGCTCCGGGGGACGTTGCGCCCGATCGCGCGACCGGTACACTCGCGCCATGACGGCGAACCGATACCCGAACCTTCGTCTCCTTGATCATCCGTTGATCCTCCACAAGCTGACCATCGCCCGAGACGCTCGGACGAAGTCGCCGGAGTTTCGGCGCCTGATCGGAGAGATCGCGGGCCTCATGGCCTTCGAGACCTTTCGACATCTGCCGCTCGAACCTCGACGCATCGAGACGCCGGTCGCCGTCACCGAAGGCGCTCGCATCAGTCAGCCGGTGACGCTGGTGCCGATCCTCCGCGCCGGCATCGGCATGACCGAGGGCCTGCTCGCGCTGCTGCCCGAAGCCCGCGTCGGACATCTCGGCATCTACCGCGACGAGGAGACCGCCACGCCGGTCCGCTACTACTCGAAGATGCCCGTGGACATCGCCGACGGCCCGGTATTGCTGGTCGACCCGATGCTCGCCACCGGCGGCTCGGCGTGCGCCGCCGCGGAGGAGCTCAGACAACTGGGCTGCACCAACCTGCGGATGATCTGCCTCGTCGCGGCACCGCAGGGCGTCGAGCGGATGCTCGAGATTCATCCGGACATTCCAATCCACACGGCGGCACTCGACGAGCGCCTCGACGAGAACAACTACATCGTGCCGGGACTCGGCGACGCGGGCGATCGGATCTTCGGAACCCGCTGAGACGAACCCTGGGAGACGGACGAGATGGCCGAACGCAAGAACACCGACTTCGACCGCGCCGGGGGCTACGCGGCGCCCCGCGGCGGCATCGCGGTCATGCGCGACCAGACCCGGCGCCTTCGGGATCTCCCCATCACGCTGCCGGGCGACGAGGTGCCTTCGCACGGGACGAACACCGCCCCCATCGAGCCCCGCTTCGCGGAGACCGATCCCGACACGCGGCTCTACGTCGGCGACTGCCGCGACGTGCTCGCGAACCTGCCCGAGCGCGGCAGCGTCGATCTGGTCTTCGCCGACCCGCCCTTCAACTGGGAGGTGCCCTACGAAGGCTGGAAGGACGGCATGCCGCGGGAGGCGTACGAACGCTTCACCTACGACTGGCTCGACGGCTGCATCGAGTGCCTCGCCCCGCACGGCAGCCTGTGGGTCAACATTCCCGACGACACCGCGGCGGAGATCGTGCTGCACCTCAAGCGCCGCGGCCTCGCGATGATCAACTGGTGCGTCTGGCACTTCCGGTTCGGGCAGTGCCGGGACAGTTCCTTCATCAGCTCGAAGGTCCATGCGCTCTACTTCGTCAAGGACGCGAAGCGCCGCACCTGGAATCCAGATGCGGTGCTCGAACCCTCCGACCGGGCCAGCGTCTACGGCGACGCCCGCACCCTCGCGAAGAGTTCGCGGCAGGGCATGCGGGTGCCGATGGACGTCTGGTACGGGCCGTACTGGGGACGCATCCAGGGCAACAACACCGAACGCCGGCACGCCCACCACAACCAGATCCCCGAGGTCTATCTCGAACGGGTGATCCTGTCCTGCTCCAACGAGGGCGATCTGGTGCTCGATCCCTTCTGCGGCAGCGGCACGACCTCGACGGTGGCGCGAGCCTGGAACCGTCGCAGCGCGACCATCGAGTTCTCCGAGGGCAACGCCACGAGCGCCTGGCAGCGGATCACCGAGGTCGGCATGGTCCGCAAGGGCGCCTCGCAGGGCGTCTCGACCGCGATCGCGCCGAAGCGGCGTTCGCTGAAGGTGCCCGCGCCCGAGATCGACGTCGCCGAGGCCAACGCCTCGGCGAAGGCTCCGACGACGAAGTCTCGGTCGAAGCGCGGGGCGACCCGCGGCGGTCGTCCCGCAACGCCGACCTCGAAAGCCTGAACGAGCCCCTCCCGTGACGACCTCGCCCGCCGTGCCCGACGCGTTCGACCATCTGATCTGGTCGGTGCGCGATCTTCACGAGGGCATCGACGAGCTCGAGCGTCGTCTCGGCGTCCGGGCCGCGATCGGCGGACGCCACGCACGGTGGGGCACGCACAATGCGCTCCTTGCCCTTGGCGGCCATCGCTACCTCGAGATCCTCGCCGACGATCCCGACGCGGATCGACACGAACATCCCTTCGGACTCGACCGCGACGACCTGCCGGCGATCACCCACTGGATGGCGCGGGCGACGCTTCCCGCAACCGCCGATGCCGCTCGCGATCGCGGCTTCGATCCCGGCGAGGTCCAGCAGTTCGGCCGCGAGAAGCCCGACGGCAGCACGCTCGAGTGGCGCCTCGCGACCCGGCTCGACCGGCCGTGCGAAGGACTGGTGCCGACGCTCATCGACTGGATGGGCGAGGAGGACCGCGTGCATCCGGCACTCGCGGCGCCGACGGGCCTCGAACTCGTCGAGTTCACGCTCGAGCACCCGCGACCGGGCGAGGTCGAATCCGCCTGCGCCGCCTGCGGCATCGCGGTGCGGGTGTCTCCTGCGAGCGTGCCGGGACTGCGGGCGGTGGTGCGGAACCACCGCGGCATGGAGATCGCGTTGTCGTGATCTCGTCCGCGTCCCAACCCTCCGTCGCCGTCGTCGGTCTCGGCGCCATGGGCCTTTCCGCCTGCCGCGA
>JAFMML010000066.1:473-13443 GCA_017859745.1 Planctomycetota bacterium | reverse complement strand
CGCAGGGTCGCGGTTCCCGATCCGATCCGGCGTCCGCCGGCATCCGGCACGACCAACGCCCGGTCCTCGAGACGATCGGCGCTCCCACCCTGACGTTCCGCATCCCCGTCGAGCCGGCGCCGCATCGCGATCGCCTGACCACGATTCGCCGCGGTCAGCACGAGATCGGTCGGGCCACGTCGGCTCACGTCGTCCGCCTTCGTCGCCACAGGTCGAACGCCACCGCGATGATCACGATGTGGCCGACGATCATCTCCTGCACGTAGTTCGGCCAGCCGAGCACCGCGCAGCGGTTGCGGAGGTAGGCGATCATGACCGCGCCGACGATCGTGCCGAGCACGCTCGCCGATCCGCCCGAGAGCGACGCTCCGCCGATGACGACGGCGGCGATCACGTCGAGTTCGAGACCGATCGCAACCGTCGGATCGCCCGAACGCAGTCTCGCGAACTGCAGCACCCCGGCGACCCCGGCCAACCCGCCGGCGATCGTGTACGCGGCGAACCGCACCCGCCCCACGGGAATGCCGCAGCGACGCGCCGCCGCCTCGTTCCCGCCCGAGGCCAGCAGATGCCGGCCGAGCACGGTCCGATGCAGGAGGAACGCGGTCGCCGCCGCGAGCGACAGCAGGATCCACACCGCGGGCGCGACCAGCATCCACGCCTGCGGGGGCCGCGGCGAGACCAGATGCTCGAGGCCTTCCGTCGGCGCAGAAACGGTTCTCGACTCGGAGATCCACTTCGCGACGCCGCGATAGAACCCGAGCGTCCCGAGGGTCGCGATGAACGCGGGAAGCCGCAGGCCCGCGACGAGTCCTCCGTTGTAGGCCCCGCACGCGATGCCGACGACGACCGCGGCAGGCAGCGCCAACCACAGACCATGCTCGGCCCGCAGGAGCAGCGCCGCGACCACGCCCGACAGCGCGATGACCGAACCGACCGAGAGGTCGAGCCCCGCGTTGGCGATGACCACGGTCGCGCCGAGCGCCGCGATGCCCACGATGACCGCGTGCACCGCGACGGTTCGGGCCTGATCGACGGTCACGCCCGCGTGCGGCGGGATCGCGAGGAAGATCAGGACGACGACGAGGAGCCCCGCGAGCGGCGTCAGCACGCGAAGCGAGCGCCGCCACATCGCGAAGGAATCGATCGTCGTCTCGCCCATCGGAGGATCCACCGAAGGCTCGGCTCAGCCGCCGGCGCGGATCGCCTCGAGATCCGGCGAGAGCAGTCGCCGGCTTTCGGCAGACGTCGCCTCGTCGGAGAGGATCAGCGCCGCCCCGGTGTCGATGGCCGGATCGACCGGCTCGCCTCGAATCGCCTTGAGCACGTTCTCGACGCCGAGGCGTCCCATCCGCACCGGGTTCTGCACGACGAGGCCGTCGATCTCGCCGGCCTCGAGGCCCGCGACGAGATCGGGACTCGCATCGAAGCCGACGAAGGTCACCTTTCCGGCGAGACCGCGATCGCGAAGCGCCAGCAGCATGCCGTAGGTCGAGCTTTCATTCGGGCAGAACACCGCGTCGAACGCGTCCATCTCGCCGCCGGGAGCGACCGAGGCGAGCAGGTTCTCCGCGGCCTGCTGCGCCGTCGCCCGCGTGGCCCCGGCGTAGCGGCCGGGATCGATCAGTTCGAAGCCGCCCGCGGCGGCGATCGCGTCGACGAAGCCTTCCTCGCGCTGCGTGGTGCTCTCCGAGCCCTCGAGATATCGAAGCAGCAGCACCCGGCCGACGTTGTCGAGCGCCGTTGCGACGTGTTCGCCGGCGAGCCGTCCCGCGGCGCGGTTGTCGGTGGCGATGAAGCTCGCGAAGTCGCGACCGGGTTCGCCGGCGAGCCCGGAGTCGATCACGACCACCGGAATCCCGGCATCCTTGAACTGTGCGACCGGGGCCACGAGGGCGTTCTCGTCGAGCGGCGCCAGCACCAGGCCGTCGAAGTCTCCCGAGCGCAGATTCTCGAGCAGGGCGATCTGCTGTTCACGGTCGTCCTCGCGGTCCGGCCCGCGGAAGACCATCTCGACCGGCGTGCCCGAATCGCTCGCCTCCCGCGCCGCCGCGAACGCGCCCGCCTCGACCGACCGCCAGTACTCGTGCGTCGTGCCCTTGGGGACCACGGCGATGCGGACGGGGGTCGGCCCGCCGGCATCCGCCGACGACGCTCCTCCATCGGCTGGTTCTCCCCCACCGCACCCCGCGAGACCCAGTCCCAGACCGAGTCCAAGGCCGAGTCCGGCCACTAGCGACACGGCCGAGACCCCCGCCGATCGCCGGCGCATGGACTCGGCGCGGGTACGGCGAAGGACGGCGGGTTGCGGGGATGCATTCACGGCGGGTCTCCTGAGACTCGGCTTGGGACTTGGCTTGGGACTCGGCTTGGGACTCGGCTTGGGACTCGGCTTGGGCCTTGGCTTGAACCTTGCCGTCATGCTACCGGTGGACGGTCCCCGCCCACCGGCGAGGCCGTTCGCTACCTTCGCCCCATGCCGATCTACGCCCAATGTCTCGATCTCGCCGAGGACCCCGCCGCCATCGAGGACTATCTCGCCGCCCACCGATTCGTGCCGCCCGCCGTCGAAGCCGCCCTTCGCGAGATCGGCATCGAGCGCATGGAGATCTTCCGGCACGGAACGCGTCTCTTCATGCGCATCGAGACCCGCGAAGACTTCGACCCCACCCGCGACTACCAGCGGTACGCCGAGCACCCCGAGGCCGCCGCGTGGGATGCCCGCATGCGGGTGTTCCAGCGACCGGTCCCCGGCGCGAAGCGCGGCGAATGGTGGGCGGCGATGGAGCCGGTGTACGAGTTGCCCCGGACTCGGGAGTCGTCTGGTTCGTAGACGCCGGTTCGTAGACGCCCCGACCGACCGCCTCAGCGTCGGCGGCGGCGGACCGCGCCCGCAGCAAGCAGGACCGCGACGCCGCCACCCGGCACCGCCGAGGCATTGGCGATCGTCCACGTGCCGTTCGCGCCGCTGCTGACGCCCGTCAGGACGAGCGTGCCCCCACTCGTCATGTAGTTCTTGTCGGTAGACCAGATGAAGGACACCCCGGTCCAGATTCCCGAGGCGGATAGGTCGTTGTAGATCCCGGGCGTCCCGCCGAAGTAGTTGTTTACACCCGCGCCAGTACTGGCGGTCCAATAAGGTGTGGTCGAAAGATCTGCCGGGCTAAAGCCGCTAGCGTGACGGCCTTGGCCGTAGGTAGCGGAGGTGTCGCTCGAGAACACTCCCCAGACGAAACTGTTGCTGCCGGAGGTGTAGTTCGACATGGTCACCGTGGCGACAGGGCTTGACGTCCCTCCGATCCACAGCGTGACCGTCGTTGGAAGGAAGTAGGCTCCAGCGGGTGTTGTCCCGTCATTGACAGTCCCGCTCTGCACCTGGTTCGAGTCCGCGGTCGCGGTCATGGTCCAGGACTCGTTGGTGAAGCTCGTCCCACCGACTGAGCCGCTGATCGTCGAGTTCCCGCCGGGGCTGATCGTCGAGTTCCCGCCGTCGAGGGTGTAGTTCATCAGCGCCGCCTCGGCCGGATCGACGGCAAGCCCGGCAACGCCGACTCCTCCGAGGACCAGCAGCAGGAAGAACACGCGGTGGTCGCGCGACGACACGAAGGTTGAATGCTGCATGGTTGCCTTGCAAGTTGCGGGACGCGGACATCTGTCCTTGGCCCCCGTTGCAGGGGCCAAGGATCGGTCGATGCGGACGGGTTGTTTGCGTCCTGCCGAGGAGAACCTACCCCGGGGCGGCCCAAAGGCGAGTTCATTTCGCGAAGTTCGGCCGATTCCGCGGCGTCGACGTCCGAGGGGACCGTCGATCGGTCCACCGCGCTACCGACGCCGCGATCCGGGGCCGCCACGCCGCACGCTGTCCTTGCCGAACCGTCGTCGCACCGCGTCCGCGGCGCCGTCGATCCGTCGATCGCGAGCCCGTTCGGGATCCTCGAAGAGCGGCCGCTGCGCGCCGGGACCTTCCTTTGGCGTCAGCGCCGCGGCGGTCACGCCGAGAAGGCGAAACGCCACCGACCTGCCTCCGCCGAAGCGATCGATGAACTCTCCAAGCAGCGCCTTCGCGGGATCGGCGATCGCGCCGGTCGAGTCCACCCCCTCGTCGAGACGTCGGCTCCTGAAGAAGGTGCGGAAGTCGGGCAGGCGCAGCTTCACCGAGATCTCCCACGCGATCCGATCGTGACGGCGCAGTCGCTCGGCGATCTGCTCTGCGAAGATCCGCAGCGTCTCCTCCTGCACCTCGCGCTCCTCGAGATCGATCGCGAAGGTCCGCTCCTGCCCGACGCTCCTGGCCTCGCGGTCGGGCACCACCGGACGCTCGTCGAGACCCGCGGCGAGATCGCGCAGCCGTCGCGACGCCTCGCCGAACCGCTTGGCGAGATCCCGGGACTCGGCCCGCTGCAGATCGCCGAAGGTGCGGTAGCCGGCGGCCCGGAACTTCGCGGCGCCCGCCGGCCCGACGCCCCACATCCGCTCGATCGGCAGGTCGGCGAGGGCCTCGGCCAGGCCGTGCGTCTCGAGCACCGCGAGACCGTCCGGCTTCGCCATGCCCGAGGCGAGCTTCGCACAGAACTTGTTGGGGCCGACGCCCACCGAGCAGGGAAGATCGAGGGCGTCCTTCACCTTGCGGCGGATCGCCCGCGCGATCGTCGGACCATCGCCGAGCAGACGTTCGCATCCGGTGACGTCGAGAAAGCCCTCGTCGATCGACAGCGGCTCGACCGTCGGGCTGAACTCCTCGAGCAGCGCGAACACCGCCTTCGAGACCTCGCCGTAGCGCTGCATCCGCGGCTTGATCTGCACCGCCTCGGGACAGCGTCGCAGGGCCATCGCCATCGGCATCGCCGAGGCGACGCCCTTCGCGCGGGCCTCGTAGCTCGCCGAGGCGACCACGCCACGGCCTCCGCTGCCGCCCACGACCACCGGCCTGCCGACGAGTTCCCTTCGGTCGAGCCGCTCGACCGACACGTAGAACGCGTCCATGTCCACGTGCAGGATGGTGCGGGGCGTCGACATCGCGGCTCTCGACCTCGCCTCAGCTCGTCGCCGAGTCCTCGAGCGCCGGGGCCATCGGGCCGTCGTCGACCGGCGGCTGCCAGAAGATCGCCTCGATCTCGTCGGGGATCTGCTCGAGCTTGCCCAGCGAGTTCATCTGCTCGGCAAGGGTGTTCCAGCGTTCGCCGGTCATCCAGCCCACGGCATGGCTCCGCGTCGTCTCGTCCTCCACGAGGAACCGCTGCTTCTTCGCGGCGAGATTCATCGCCTCGACGCTCATCGCGGGGTTGAGCTTCGCCATCGCGGCGTTGGCCTTCGTGGGATCGGCGAGATAGCCGTCCCAGCCGCGCCGCAGCGCCATCACCATGGCCCGACAGGTCTCCGGGTTCGCGGCCAGATGCTCGCGGGTCGTCACCAGGACCGCGGTGTAGGGATTGAACCCGCTCTCGAGCACCGGGAAGACCCGCACCGGCACGTTCTGGAGCTCCAGGGTCACCGGCTCGGCGAAGACGAAGCACTGCTTGGCGAGGGTCGGATCGTTCACGAAGTTCGCCAGCGCCGTCGAGTGGGCGACCAGCTTCAGGTTCTCGCCGCCGTACTTCCGGTTGAGGAAGGTCACGAACGGCAGGTTCGCCTCGCAGGCGACGGTGGCGTCGCTGCGCCACAGCTCCTCGAGCGTCTTCCACGGGCTCGCCTCATGGACCATGATCGCGGTGGGATCGCCCTGAAACGTCGCGAAGAGCGCGACCAGCGATCCGCCCCGCTCGTTGATCGACAGCAGCTCGCCCCCCGAGACGATGCCGAAGGGCACCTTGCCCGAGGCGATGAGCTGCGCGGAAGGCACGGAGGGCCCGCCCGCGATCAGCTCGACCTTCAAGCCCGCATCGGCGAAGACGCCGTCGAGTTCCGCCTGCCAGAACCCGCCGAACTCCGGCTCGGGCACCCAGTTGAGCTGCACCGAGACCGAGGTGCGGCCGCGCGAGGTGGCGTCAGGATCTCCGCATCCGGCAAGCGAGATCGCGACGGCGAGAGCGGTGGTCGAGCAGACGGCTCGCATCATGGGGAACTCCTTGTCTCAGAGCGGTTCGGCAGGCGGACTCAGTCGGACGACGACCGTGCAGACGCGTGCCACCGCCGAAGCAGCAGCCATCCTCCGAAGTTCACGATACCGAACAGGGCGAAGCCCACGATCGCGGCGAGACCGATCGCCCCGAACATGAGATCGGTGCGGTACTCCCGCATCGCCGAGACGATCACCATGCCCAGCGGCGCCCGATCGCCGGCGTAGGCGCTGACGAACTCCCCGACGATCGCCCCGATCACCGCGAGTCCGGCGGCGATCCTCAGTCCCGTCACGATGCTCGGCAGGCTTGCCGGCAGACGAAGTCGCCACCACCGCGAGGCGAGTCCGGCCCGGTGCAGCGAGAACAGCTCTTCCAGGTCCCGATCGACGCTCCGCATGCCGCCCAGCGTGTTCGCGATCACCGGGAAGAGCGCGACGATCGCCGCGGACGCGATCACCGCGCGTTGGCCGTAGCCGAGCCAGACCACCAGGATCGGCGCGAGCGCCACCAGCGGAACCATCTGCAGCAGCAGGGTCAGCGGATAGAAGCCCCGCTCGAGAAACCGCGACAAGCCGAGGATGCTGCCGATCGCGATCCCCAGCGCCGCGGCGATCGCGAAGCCGCCCGACGCGCCGATCGCCGTCGCCAGCATGCCCCAGGCGAGTCGATCCCGCTCGACCCAGACCGCCTCCAGCACCGCGCCTGGGGTCGGCAGCAGGTACTCGGGAATCTCGAACGCCCGAACCGCCAGCCACCACAGCAGCACCGTCGCCGCGACGACCGCGATCGGCGGCGCCGCCACCGCGATCCTCGGCACCGCCCGCCTCACGCGCCGTCTCCCATCGCCTCGAGCAGAAGTCGATAGACCCGCTGCACGAGATGGGCGAACTCGTCGGTGGCCCGAACCTGCGGCGTGCGCTCGGTCAGATCCACCGCGACCTCGCCGATGATGCGGCCCGGGCGCGGCGACAGCACCACCACCCGCTCGGCCAGGAACACCGCCTCGGGAATCGAGTGCGTGACCAGCAGCGCCGTGAAGCGGTCGCGCCGCCAGAGGTCGTGGAGCATCTCGTCGAGGCGATAGCGAGTCACCTCGTCGAGGGCTCCGAACGGCTCGTCGAGCAGCAGCAGCTGCGGCTCGGCGACCAGCGCTCGCGCGACCGCCGCCCGCATCCGCATGCCGCCGGACAAGGTCGCGGGCATCGCCGCGGCGAACCCGCCCAGCTCGACCCGTTCGATGGCCGAGCCGGCGCGGCGGCGACGTTCCTCCCGCGGCATGCCCTCGAGTTCGAGCGGCAGGGCCACGTTCGCATCGATCCTCCGCCATGGCAGCAGCCGCGGCTCCTGGAAGCAGTAGCCGATCCGCGGCGTGCGCGACGGCTCGAACTCGAAACCGCCCGAGGACGCCTCGTCGAGCCCGGCGAGGATCCGCAGCACCGTGGTCTTGCCGCAACCGGACGGACCGATCAACGCGGTGAAGGAGCCGGGTGCGAGATCGATATCGATCGAACGCAACGCCTCGACCGGCGGATCGCCGGAGAAGGTCCGGCACAGTCCTCTCAACGCCACGGCGATCGCGGTGGCACCGGGCGGGGATCCGGCTGGGTTCGAAGGATGGTCGGCCGTCGAGGATGCCATGTGCCCGAAGCGTACCGCCCGCCTTCGCCCGCTGCCGCACCCGGCGGGGGCGGTGCACGCGCGAGTCTCCCGCG
Organism: Planctomycetota bacterium; assembly: GCA_017859745.1. Taxonomy (GTDB): domain Bacteria; phylum Planctomycetota; class Phycisphaerae; order Phycisphaerales; family SM1A02; genus VGXO01. The sequence goes on along the minus strand of JAFMML010000066.1, from coordinate 5,672 downwards.
AGTCCGCGGCGTCGGCCGCGGCTACCTTGTCGGCATGAGCACCATCACCTCGAACTCCCCTGACGCGTTCATGTCCGCCGCCGACCAGACCGCTGCGGTCGCCGCCATCGTCGAGACCCACGGCGAGGCCTGCCGCGAACGGGCCGAACGAGGCGTTCGGCAGTGCGCCCGGTCGTGGCGCGAGAGCGACGGCGACGGCGAGGCGTTCACGGCGTTCTGTCGCGACCACTTCGCCGCAAGCGACGAGGACCGGAACCGCCTGCTCGACCGTCTCGAGACCGCGCTGGAACAGGTCGGCGGCCACCTCTACGAGATGCGGCGCAATCTGCGGCGCTGGAGCGATCTGGTCGGCGACGAGATGCCCCGCATCGACGCGATGCTGGCGACCTTCGATCCGGCGCCGGACTTCGCCGAGCAGTGCTACGCCCAGCGGCTCGCGTTCGTGGCCCTGCTCAACTTCGACAAGCCGACGCTCGAGAAGATGCTCGCCGAGGGCGGGGACTGGGACGCGGACCGTTGGACCGAGGCGCGGATCGCGATGGCGTTCTCGCCGCGCATCCCCAAGGAGGTCGCGGATCTCGCCCGCCGCATCTCGTTCGAGGCGAACGACTTCGTCGCGCACTTCCACGTGCCGGTGGGCACCATGGTCGACGCGAACGGCAGGCGGTGGTTCGAGGCCGACCGGGCGCTGCTGGCCCATTGGCTGATCCGCGAGGAGATCAAGGCCGGCTACAACGACCCCGAGGGTCTTCACAAGCAGCGGGCCCTCGCGCGGGTCCTCGGCCGCACGATCGACGGCACCGTGCCTCGGGCGGTGATGCAGCGATCCCGCACCGACGACTGGGACCCGCAGCACAACACGATCGGCGGCGGCGACCCGGGCGAACTCGTCGACCTCGATCGGTACGAGCAGTGGATGGCCCAGTACCGTCTCGCCCGCGCGAAGGACCCCCACCATCCCGACCATCCCACGGCGATCGACCGGAAGTTCGGCCTCGAGCGGGAGATTCCCGAGGAGACCGTCGAGGCGCTGCTCGTCGATCTGCTGAAGGCGCCCGTGCGGCGGGATCTCGCGGCCCTGCTGCGATCGCGCCTCGGCCGCGACCTCGAGTCCCACGACATCTACTTCGAGGATCTCTTCGAGGCACGCTCGGCCGAATCCCTGAACGACGCGGTGCGGCAACGCTTCCCCGACGAGCAGGCGTTCGAGGCGCAGCTGCCCGAGGTGCTGCGAGGACTCGGCTTCACCGAGGCCGACTCGGAGTTCCTCGGCCGCAGGGTGCGGGTCGAGATCGCCCGCGGCTCCGGCCACGCGATGCGTCCGCAGCTTGGCGAGTACGGCGCGTGGCTGCGGACCAACCGTCTGAAGGACCAGCTCGGCTGGGACGGCTTCGACACCGCGATGCACGAGCTCGGCCACAACCTCGAGCAGCTGTGCTCGACCTTCTTCGTGCCCCGCAAGGCGCTGCGCGGCGTGCCCAACACCGCGTGCACCGAGGCCTTCGCGTTCATGTACCAGGGCCTCGCGAAGCGCGTGCTGGGGCTCGAGGATCCCGCCGAGGCCGAGCGGGCGTACCACGAGAACGCGATCTCCGGCATGCTGATGGCCTGCCAGATCGCCGGCCCGGGCCTCGTCGAACTTCGCACCTGGCGGTGGCTCTACGAGCAGGAGGACGCGGCGACCGCGGCGGGCCTGCGCGACGCGGTGCTGCGAATCTCCGACGAGGTGTGGGACGAGTTCTTCGCCGAGCACTTCGGCGACGATCCCCACCACATCCTCGGCGCGTACCAGCACATGATCGCCCACCCGCTGTACCTGCCCGACTACGCCCTCGGTCGCATGATCGGCCAGCAGATCGCGAGCTTCATGAAGGGCCGGGACCTCGCCGCGGAGACGCGGCGGATCTGCTCGATCGGCTCGCTCACACCCGACGCGTGGATGCGGCAGGCCGTGGGCGGTCCGCTGTCGGCGCAGGCGATCATCGACGACGCCGCCGCGGCGCTGCGGGCGTTGGGGTCGTGATCGTCGGACCGCGAATGCGACGACGCCCGCCGTCGATCGACAGCGGGCGTCGGATGATCGGTCGATGCGTCGGGCTGCGGAGAGGATCCGCGGCCGGCCTCAGGCGCTGAAGCTCGAGCCGCAGCCGCAGCTGCTCGTCGCGTTGGGATTGTTGAAGACGAACCCGCGACCCATGATCTCGTCCTTGAAGTCGACGACGGTGCCGTCGAGGTAGAGGTAGCTCTTGGGATCGCAGATCACCCGGACGGTGAACGGCTCGCCCTCGGCCGCCTCGGTCTCGCTCGCCTCGCCCGCTCCGGCGCCGTTCGCACCGACGTTGGCGAGGGCCGCGGTCGAGGGTGCGGCCTTGCGGGCGAAGGAGTACTCCCACATCTCGTCGGTCTCCTTCTGCACCTCGGTCAGGTCGAGCAGGTAGCTGAAGCCGCTGCAGCCGCCTCCCTTGACCCCGACCCGAAGCCGGATCTTGTCGGCGTCGAGGCCCTGCTGCTTGACGATGTTGTCGATCTCGCGGGCGGCGGTTTCGGTGACGATGACGGGCATGGGTTGGTCTCGCTGGCGAGCTGGAAACGGATGGGATCGGATGGGGCGGGACGGCGCGGACGCGCCTCGACGCGGACTCTAGGACGATCGGCAGGACGGAGACGTCGATTCAGCCGGTGGTCGCCTCGGCGGAGGCCTTGACCTCCTCGACGAGGCCGTTCTTCTTCCGGTAGTCCTCGATGGCGGTGCGGATCGAATCCTCCGCGAGCACCGAGCAGTGGATCTTGACCGGCGGGAGACTCAGCTCCTCGACGATCTGGGTGTTGCGGATGCCGGCGGCCTCGTCGAGGCTCTTGCCCTTGATCCACTCGGTGGCGAGGGAACTCGAGGCGATCGCGGAGCCGCACCCGAAGCACTTGAACTTCGCGTCCTCGATGCGGCCGTCGTCGGAGACCTTGATCTGCAGCTGCATCACGTCGCCGCACTCGGGGGCGCCGACGATGCCGACGCCGATGTCCTTGCGCTCCTTGACCTCCTTGGAGGCGCCGAAGCTGCCGACGTTGCGGGGATTCTGGTAGTGGTCGACGACCTTGTCGCTGTACGCCATGGTCTCGGTCCTTTCGGTTCGAATCGGTTCGAAGCGGCACGGGGCCGCGAGGGGGCGGTCTTGCCGCGACTCCACGATGGCGCGTCGCGGCGGAACGTCGGCGGCGGACCTCAGTGGGCCTGCCACTCGATGGTGCTGATGTCGATGCCTTCGTTGTGAAGGTCGTAGAGCGGGCTCATGGTGCGGAGATGCTCGACCGCCTTCGCGATCGACTCGATGGCCTCGTCCACCTCGGCCTCGGTCGACCAGCGGCCGAGCGACAGTCGAAGCGAACTGTGGGCGAGATCGTCGCCGACGCCGAGGCTCTTGAGGACGTAGCTCGGCTCGAGGCTCGCGCTGGTGCACGCCGAGCCCGAACTGCAGGCGATGTTCTTGATGCCCATCATCAGGCTCTCGCCCTCGACGAAGCCGAAGCTGATGTTGGTGAGATGCGGAAGACGCTTCTCCTCGTGGCCGTTGATCGCGACCACGTCCATGCGGCCCATCAGCGTCTGCTCGAGCTTGCGTCGCAGCTTCAGAAGGCGCTCGCCCTCGGCGTCCATCTCCGCCTGGCAGAGTTCGCAGGCCTTTCCGAAGCCGACGATGCCGGTCACGTTGAGCGTTCCCGACCGCATGCCCCGCTCGTGTCCGCCGCCGTCGACGAGGGCCTCGAGGCGGATCCGCGGACGCCGCCGGCGGACGTAGAGCGCGCCGACGCCCTTGGGGCCGTACATCTTGTGGCCCGACCAGCTCATCAGGTCGATGTGGTCGCGCTCGACGTCGGTGGGCATCTTGCCGACCCACTGCGTGGCGTCGGTGTGGAAGACGATCTCGCGATCGTGGCAGAGCTTTCCGATCTCGGGAACCTCGTTGATGGTCCCGATCTCGTTGTTGGCCCACATGATCGACACGAGAATCGTGTCGTCGCGAAGCGCGCCGGAGACCATCTCGGCGGTGATCAGGCCGTCGGCGCCGGGCTCGAGGTAGGTGACGTCGAAGCCTTCCCGCTGAAGTCGCTTGCAGGGATCGAGCACCGCCTTGTGCTCGTGGACCGCGGTCACGATGTGGCCTCGACCGGTCGTGCCCTCGGGGCCGCGGGCGTACATGCGGGCGGCTCCCTTGATGGCGAGGTTGTTGCTCTCGGTCGCCCCGGAGGTCCAGATGATCTCCTTGGGGTTCGCGCCGATCAGGCTCGCAGCCTGCTCTCGGGCGGTGTCCACCCCGTCCTCGGCCTGCCAGCCGAAGCTGTGGTTGCGGCTGGATGCGTTGCCGTACATCTCGGTGAAGTAGGGCAGCATCGCCTCCACGACCCGGGGGTCGCATCGGGTGGTGGCGGCGTTGTCCATGTAGATGGGGCTCTGGTCGGGGATCGAGCCTTTGGCCATCGGAATCTCCTCCGAAGATGAGAACGAGTCGCAGAATCGCGGCGAACCAAGCAGTGTAGGCGGACCCGCGAACCTCGGAAAGAGACTCCGGGAATCGGCTTCCGTCCGGCGGGGCGTTCGTCTCGGCTCAGCCTTCGGAGTCGCCGGACCCACGCACGGGCCGTGGGTCGTGCGACGGATCCGGCGCGGCCTCGCCCCCACCTCCGGTCCGATCCGCCGCGGGCGTGCCCTGCCTGGTCGCGACGCTCGTTTCGCCGATCCGAGCCTCGACCAGCGGCTCCAGGATTCGACGGTCGTCGAACCGCTGCAGGCCTCGAACCTGTCCGCCAAACCGAACCACCACGAGGTCGTGATCCGGCAGCACATAGAGGCGTTGCTTGTGGAGGCCCGCCGCCATCCAGATCCGCGGCGGGGACCGATCGGCCCCCCCCGCCGCGTCGGCCGTCGGCGGGACCTCCGGGCTGCCGGAGGCGGTCCCGCTCGCAACATCCGCCTCTCGCCCATCCCGCGCCCACTCCGCCTGCCGACGCAGGAGACGCCCCCTCCATCCCCCTCGCGGTTCATCGGCAGCGGTGGCATCGCCGCGATCCCGCGGCAACCACCAGGTGAGTCCGTAGGCGGGATTCGCCGGGCTCGGCGTGAACAGCTCCGCCAGGATCGCCCCGTCGATCACCGAGCGGAGCGCGTTCGTCGATGCTCCCGCGACCTCCGCCTCCTCGGTACTC
>JAFMML010000066.1:0-463 GCA_017859745.1 Planctomycetota bacterium | reverse complement strand
AAGTGGCACCGGCGGCGGTCCCCGAAGGCTCGTCCGAACCGACGATCGCCGCGCCGTCGCCCACCGCGACCCGTCCCCCACGTCGAATGAACTCGCCGAACGTCGCCCACTCCCGCGCCGTCGCCCGACCGCCCCCGGGAAGATTGAGGTGCCCCGCCTCGTCTCGTGCCCACGTCCGCGAGAGTCCGCCGAGAGCACAGGGCGCCAGCACCCGTCGATCGAGATACGCCTCGAGCGAGGCGTCGTCGAGACGCCCCGCGTCGCGAGCCGCTGCGAGCTTCCGTTCGAGCAGTTCGGCGAAGGCGAAGAAGTGACTCGGCCCGTAGTCGAACCGCGTGCCGGGAGGATGCTTCAGTTCGAGCGCGAGACTGGCGGCGTGACGGTCCGCGGCGATTCGGGCGGGAGCTCCCTCGCGTGCCGAGCGGCGACCGCCCCAACCGACGATCCCGTCGCCGGGCTCGAG
>JAFMML010000134.1 GCA_017859745.1 Planctomycetota bacterium | reverse complement strand
GAAGACCCTCGATCTGGACGAGGAAGGCCAACGCCGCCTCGGACTGGTCGAGGTACTCGAGCTCGATCGGGACGATGCGCAGGACGCCCGCGTCGGCGTGCTGGTGACGTTCAGGCGTCATCGATCTCGTCTCTCCGCAGGGAGCAGGGATTGCGCGAGATCGCCATGCATAGGGCGATGAGTCCGCCCGGGGCTCGGAACTCGATGATCGAGATGAACGATCCGACCAGCACCGCGGTGTAGATGGCCAGCGCCGTCGCCATGATCGGATCGCGAGCGGCGCGCCGCCAGAGACGGACCGCAAGCGTCCACAGACCTGCCGTCGCCAGCAGCACCGAGATCACGCCTCCCTCGACCCAGCTGAGCATGTAGATGTTGTGGGGGTTGGTGATCCTGGAGATGCTCTCGTAGATCTCGGCATACTTCGGTTCCGCCGCCGTACGCACTTCCGCCCACTCCGCGATCAGGGTCGGATAGGAGCCGCGACCGCTGCCGAACCAGGGACGTTCGGCGATGAAGTCGACCGAGGCGACCAGCCCGCCACCACGACTGCTTCCGGCTCGGAACACCGCCTGATCCCAGCGCAGCGAACGCAACTGTGTCATCTCGTGTCGGGTGCGTTCCACGACCGCGGCGTCGTCGTGCAGGACCAGCGCCGCGCCGACCGACAACAGCGTGGCGATGAGGATCCATCGGCCCGAGGACGACCACCCGCCGCGAGGTCGCACGATCAGCACCGCGACGACGAGGGCGATCGTCACCAGCGAGAACCGGAACGCCGCGTGGGCGACGGCGATCGATGCGACCGCCAGCATCGCCAGTCCGCCGGGTAGAAGACGCCAAGGCGCGAAGCGGACGGCCGCGGCGGCGAGGATCAGGGCGATGGTGAGCTGCCACGAGAGGTCCCCGAGGTTGGCGAGTCCGCGCATCTCCAAGTAGCTCGTGAAACCATCCGGTCCCCAACTCATGGCGAGCGTCGCCACGGTCTGGATGAAGACGCCGATGCCCAGACAGGACAGGAGCACCAGCGGCCGCCCCGCCACCGGCCACAGCAGCAGCGGCGTCAGCAGCCATCGATAGGGCTTCATGCCCTCGACGAGGTCCGTGCCGGGAACCGCCCAGGTCAAGGAGAGCAGGCCCCACAACCACCACGCCCCCATCAGGATCCAGGCGGGATCGCGAATCGCCGGTCGGTAGGCGACCCACGACTTCGGCAGACGAATCAGGGCGATCGCAAGCAGCACGCCCCAGCCCACGCTCTCGGCGGTGCTGCCGAGACCACCGAGCAGGCACCACGCCATCGCGGCCAGCAGTTGGAGGGCGTGACCCCGTGGATCCTCGGCCTCGAGACGCTCAAGCGCGATTCGAGCTCGACTCGCGTTGCTGGTCACGTAGCGGAGTCCACCGGCTCGTCGACGCGAGTGGACGAAACGACTTCTGCGGCCGGAGGGGAGGAGCCTGCGGATTCGTGCGTCTCGCAGGGAGGCTCGCCCGGCACGCCCGCGCGGGCCCGCATCGCCTCACGGATGAACAGGTGCTTCATCAACGTGCTGACTCCGAAGACGCAGGAGATCTCGAGACCTCGCCAGCCTTCCCGGAATCCGCCTTGAAGGAGAAAGGTCCGTGTGAATGCCCAGGGACCGTTGCACACGATCTTGAGAAGGCTGGTGCGACGGCCCGGCATCCACCCTGCGACCCGCGCGTACCGGATGTTCCGGGTCAACGCGTCCTGAAGGTCGATCCAACTCTCGTGTCGAAGGAGCCCCTCGAGGCGACGTGTCGGTCCATCGGTCTCCGGGACCTCGTGCACCAGGCGAGATCGGATCCAGGCTCGACCCCGGCGAAACAGGCGCAACTTCCAGTCGGGAAAGTCCGCCGAGATCCAGCCCCCCTTGTACCAGTGGCGGCGATTCAGCAGATAGGCGTCGACGTTCGGATCGTTCGCAAGCACGGCGATTCGGATCGACTCGGCGAGCTCTTGGGTCAGGCATTCGTCGCTGTCGAGCAGCATCACCCACTCGGTGTCGTCCGCGAGATCGATCGCCGCCTGCATCTGAAGTCCGATGCTCCCGCTCTTCACGTAGCCGTGCCAAGGCTTGTGCACGACCTCGCACCCGAGCTCACGGCAGATCTCGACGGTGCCGTCGGTCGAGCCGGAATCGACCACGACGACCCGTCGGCAGACCGGCAGCACGCTGCGCACGCTCCGCTCGATGGTCCGAATCGAGTTGAAGGTGGTGTAGGCGACGGTGAGGTCGGGGCGGTCGTCGTTGGACGGGGGAGCCGTCATGCTGTCAGAATACCTCCCAGCCGCCGTTCGCCCGCGGCTTCCGGAACTCCGTCGTGACCACGGCTCCCACCTTCGATCTGCTCCGAACTCTTCGATATCTCGCCGCCCGAGCGACGCCGTGGCGATCCACGGTCGTCGCAAGGTCGAGATCCGGTCTTCGGTTCCGATGCCACGCCCGCGATGTGGTGGGGCGTCGAATTCTCCGAACGGGCGAACTCGACCCGGTGGTGACGCCGCTGCTCGGATCCCTGGTCGAGTCGCAGGCTGAAGCAGGCTGGTTCGTCGACGTCGGAGCGAACATCGGCTGGTACTCGACGTCGCTCGCCTCCTCCTCCGGTGTGACGGGGGTCGTGGCGATCGAGCCCGAGCCCCACAACCACGAGCTCTTGCAGGACAACGTGCGGATGAACGGCCTCGAGAGCCGGATCCGGATCGTGAACTGTGCGGTTGGGCGGGAGGCGGGTACGGCGACCATGCACCTCTACCGGGGCTCGAATCGCGGGCGGCATTCGATCGCGACCGACCATGGCGGCCGGGGCAGCGGCCGAATCGACGTGCCGGTCCGTCGGCTCGACGAGGTCCTCGCGGAGGCGGGGTTGGCCGAGGCGCCGATCGCGGCGGTCAAGATGGATGTCGAGGGATACGAAAGCGAGGCGATCGCCGGTGGTGGCGAGACGCTGCGTCGGGCCGGTCTGCTTGCGATCGAGATCAACCCACCGCTGTGTCCCGGAGGTCCCGAAGCGAACGGCGCCATGCTCGATGAGATCGAGGCTGCCGGCCTGCGACCGCACTGGTGCGACGATCCGGATCAGGTGCTGACCATGGGCAAGATCAAGTCCCGGACCACCGCCTGCGACGTGATCTTCCTTCGCGCGTGATCGGTCGCGGGCCGCCTCAGCCCCCGAGCACCTTGCGGACCATGGTGGCGCGGGCCTCGCGC
>JAFMML010000026.1 GCA_017859745.1 Planctomycetota bacterium | reverse complement strand
GAGCGAGTGTCGACCCGGAGGGTCGAACGGAGCGCTCAAACAACAAGGCGGGAACCGGAATCGGTTCCCGCCAAGTCGGGGTGACAGGATTTGAACCTGCGGCCTCTTGCTCCCGAAGCAAGCGCTCTACCAAGCTGAGCTACACCCCGCTGCGGAGCGATTCGTGGCAGGCCTCGGTTGCCTGACCCGAATCGAGACTGGGGCGTGCGCCGCACCGACTCGACGGTGAGACTTCGGACACGCCTGCGAACCCTTCCGAGCGAACGACTCGTCGAGGGCCGCGAAGAACAGTGGGCGGTGAGGGATTCGAACCCCCGAAGGCGTATGCCATCAGATTTACAGTCTGACCCCGTTGGCCACTTGGGTAACCGCCCCTCGGGACACGAGTTGTCCGACGGGCGGTCACCCGTCGAGATCGCGAAGTCTACCGACTCGGCGGTGCGGACTCAATCGACCACACTCCCTGCCGGCCGAAACTGCGGCGAGGCGGATGGTGCGACGAGGCCGATCAGAACGGAATGTCGTCGTCGTTGCCGGCCGCGACCTCGGCGGGCCGCTGGCTGCGGCTCGACCCGCCGCCACCACCGCCGGAGTTGCCTCCTCCGCCACGGGAATCGACGAACTGGAAGTTCTCGACGACCACGCGGAGCTTCGAACGCTTGTTGCCTTCCTTGTCCTGCCAGGAATCGAGCTTGAGGCGTCCTTCGATGAAGACCGGTCGCCCCTTGGCGAGGTACTGGTGCATGACCTCGGCGGTCCGTCCCCAGGCCTCGCAATCGACGAAGGTCGTTTCCTCGCGATCGTTGCCCTCACGGTCTCGGAACTTCCGATTGACCGCCAAGCCGATCTCGGCCACCGACTGGTTGCCGGCCGTCTGCTTGAGCTCGATGTCACGGGTCAGGTTGCCCATGAGCATGACCTTGTTGAAGTTCGCCATGTCGCTGCACTCCTTTGTCTGCGTCGTGTCTGGGTCGTGTCTGGGTCGGTCTGGGTCGGTTTGCGCGATTTCGTCCGAGGGTCGGGCCGAAGCCTGTCCGCTTGGCGAATCGGGATGCCCTCCGGGCGGTCCGGAGCGTTGCCGGCGCGTCCCGCCCCGATTCGTGAAGAGGGTCGATCCTCGACCCGTACGGCATCCTAACGGCGGACTCGGCGCCCGGGTGGGCCCACGGGCGGAAGGGCGTCCAGATCAGGCTTCGGTCGAACCTTCGGCGTCCGCGGACTCCTCCGGAGCGGCGGGCTCGGCCTCCTTCGCGGCGGCCTCCTCGCTTCGCAGCTTCAACTCGTCGACGAGCTTCTGCTGTCCCTCGGCGTTCTCCATGATCTCCGGAGCCACGTGCTCTGCCCGAAGGACCATCGCCCGGAGAAGCTGCTCGGAGAGGTTGCAGTCCCGCTCGATGCGGGCGATGGCGGCTCCGGCGGCCCGGAAGTAGGCGAGGAAGTAGATCCCGCGCTTGTTGCCCTTGATGTCGTAGGCGAGGCGGCGCTCATCCCACTTCACCAGGCTGATGACCTCGGCCTCGCTGCGGGCGAGAATCGACTTCAGATGGTCGACGGCGCCGGCGAGGTCCGCCGAAGCCGACTGGGGGAAGAGAAACATGCCCTCGTAGACGTTGGTACGGGGCGGCGACTGGGTTGACTCGGTCATCGAAGAACTCCGTGGGGTCGCGAGGCGACGGTTGATTTCGGACGGGGACGTTCGCCAGGAGCGAACGGGACCCGGCGAAGGATCGGGGTTGGAATCAGAACGGCTCGGGCGGACGTTCCGCCGTCGCATCCGCGCCGCGGGCCTGCGGCGCCTTGTTGAAGGTGTTCATGGCGGTCGCGAGGCCCCGCGACGCCCAGCATTCGACCGCATCGGCGGCAAGGGAGACTCCCTCGTCGACGAGGGACTTCTGTTCGGGTCGGAATCGTCCGAGCACATAGCTCGACCAGTCCTGATCGCCGGGATCGCCGATCCCGATTCGGCAGCGCGGGTAGCGTGCGCCTCCGAGGGCCCGCTCGATGTCCCGCAGGCCCTGTTGGCCGCCCGCGCCTCCCTCGCCGCGGAGCCTGATGACGCCGCAGTCGAGGGCCATGTCGTCCACGAGCACCATGAGATCGGTGGCCGGGTCGAACTTGTGGAAACGCACGGCTTCGCCGATCGAGAGGCCCGAGCGGTTCATGTAGGTGAGCGGCTTCAGCAGCAGCACCCGCTCGTCGCCGATCCGGATCTCCTCGAGCAGCCCCTGAAAGCGACTCTTCGCGGTGCGACCGCCGCTGCCGTGCCGAGCACTCAGCGCGTCGATCGCGTCGAAGCCCGCGTTGTGGCGGGTTCCGCGATACTCGAGTCCGGGATTGCCGAGGCCGGCGACGAGCTTCATCGAAGCGACGGCCTCAGGAGGCCCCCTCCTCGTCCTTGCGAGCCGTGAGAACCTCCGGCGAGGTCGAGGCGTCGGACTCGATCGCCTCGCCCTCGGCGGTCTCGCCGACACGCTCGAGGTGGGCCACCATGTCCTCGGCAGCGGTCTTGGCCACGCATCCCGGCGGCAGTTGGAGATCGCCGACGGTCAGGGCGTCGCCGGTCATGTTCTCGAGGTCGACGCGGATCATCTCGGGGATGTCCTTCACCTTGCAGCGGACCTCGATCTCGTTGAGCACGTGGGTCAGCACCACGCCGGCCTTGGCCGCCGCGGCCGGGGCGCCGGTGAATTCCAGATGCACCAGCACCTCGACCTGCTCGTCGAGGTTCACGCGGGTCAGATCGACGTGGATGACGTCGTCGCCGAGGTGGCCGAACTGCAGGTCCTTGACGAGGCAGGTCTGCTCGCCGCCGTCGGTGACGACCTTGAACACGTGACTGCCGTGGTGCAGATGCCGAAGGGTCTCCTTGGCATCGAGGCTCACCGCAAGCGGGGCTTCGCCGTGGCCGTAGATCACCGCCGGCATGCGGCCGGTGGCGCGGAGGCGCTTGGCATAGCGGGATCCGAGACGGTCTCGGACGTGGGCTTCGAGGGTCGGGGTTTCGTGACTCATGACGCTTGACACTCCTCTTCGGGCGATCGCCCGGTTCCTGGTGCTGTGGATCCCGGTCGGCGGCGGATCCGAGGGTCGGTGTTCACCTCTTGGTGCCGACGCCCGTCCGGAACATCTCCGAGACCGACTGGTCGTGATGGATGCGGTGGATCGCCTCGCCGAGCAACTGGGCCACGCTGAGGCGGACGAGACGGTCGCCGAGCGGCTCGAACCGCGGCCCCGGCGGAATGGTGTCGGTGACGACGACGGTCGTGAACGGCGCGTCGGCGAGCCGCTGCGGCGCCATGCCGGCGAGCACCGCGTGGGTGCAGGCGACGTGGATCTCGCCGGCGCCGCGCTCCCGGACGAGGCGTGCCGCCTCGCAGACGGTGCCGCCGGTGGAGATCATGTCGTCGAACATCAGGACGGTGCGGCCCTTGACCTCGCCGATCAGGTTCTTGACCGCGACCTCCTGCCCGCTGCTTCGTCTCTTGTCGACGATCGCGAGTTCGCACCCGAGGGCGTTGGCGAACATGTTCGCGACCTTCACGTTGCCGACGTCCGGGGAGACGACCACGCAGTCGCCGAGGCGGTCGCGGATCGACTGGAAGTGCGCCAGCAGCACCGGAGCGGCGGTGAGGTGGTCGACGGGGATGTCGAAGAAGCCCTGGATCTGCGCCGCATGGAGATCCATGCAGAGCACGCGGTCGGCGCCGGCGCCGGTGACGAGGTTGGCCACGAGCTTCGCGGTGATCGGCACCCGCCCCTCGTCCTTCCGATCCTGCCTGGCGTAGCCGAAGTAGGGGATGACCGCGGTCACCCGCCGGGCCGATGCCCGCTTCAGGCAGTCGAGGAAGATCAGCAACTCCATGAGGTTGGTGTTGACCGGCTCGCAGGTCGACTGCACCACGAAGCAGTCTCGACCGCGGACGTCCTCGTGCAGGCGAACGAGGATCTCCCCGTCGGGGAAGCGTTCCGGGTCGGACTTGCCCAGCGGCAGATCGAGGGTCCGGCACATCGCCTCGGCGAGGGACTCGCTGGAACTGCCGGCGAAGATCTTGAGGTGCTCGCGGTCGCTCGCGCTCATGCCTTGCTCTCCGCTTGTCGGGTCCGCAGGATTCGATCGACCTCGGCGAGCTGTTCGGGCGTGTTGACCGAAAGGACCTCCTCGGGCGGCACCGCGGCGACGACCCCGACGGCGGGGCCTTCGACCCGGCCGGCGGCCGCCTCGTCGAGCAGCAGCGAGAAGACGTCGGTGAGGTAGACCTCGCCCTTGGCGTTGCCGCGACCGACCCGGGGAAGGATCTCTCGCAAGGCCACTTCCCGGAAGGCGTAGACGCTGGGGTTGATCTCGTCGATCGCCCGCTCGGACTCGTCGGCGTCGGCGTGTTCGACGATCGCCCTGAATCGCCCCTGCTCGTCGCGGGCGATGCGCCCGTAGCCGGTGGGATCCGGAACGCGACTGGTGGCGAGGGTCGCCGCGGCGCCGCTGTCGCGATGGTTCTCGAGCAGAGAGCGAAGCGTCGACGCCCGGATGAGCGGGCCGTCGCCGCAGAGGACGAGCAGATCGCCGTCTCCAGCGGATGGGTCGACGGCCTCGAGGCCGCAGGCCACCGCATGGCCGGTACCCAGCTGTTCGGTCTGCAACGCGAACCGAAGGTCTCCGTCGTCTCCGGCGAAGGCCTCCCGCACGAGATCCGCACCGTGCCCGACGACCAGCACGATCGGCGTGGCACCGATCGCCCGGAGCGCCTCCACCACGTGCCGCACCATCGGCGCTCCGTCGGCCGGATGGAGCACCTTCGGCAGATCGCTCTTCATGCGGGTGCCCTTGCCCGCGGCAAGGACGATGGCGGCGGGGGGGCGACTCATGCGGTCCGCCCCAGCGAATCGGTCATGCCGTGAACGAGCACGCGACCTCCCGGGGACGCGTGTCGGACTCGCCTTGGATCGACGAGAACTGGCCCGCCTAGATTCGAACTAGGACTGCTTGGACCAAAACCAAGAGTGCTACCGTTACACCACGGGCCAACGTGGGGGACGAGATGCGCAGGTGGTTCCGCGGAGGGGAACCGAAGGCCGCCGAGGTCGCCGTCGATCGAACGCGGTCCAGGGTCCGTCTGGAAACGGCACCGGACCGGCGGAGGCGCTGCGAAGGCGTGTCGAAGGCGAAGGGACGTCACGGTCGTCTCTCGGAGGCTCCAAGGCCCGACGTCCTTCGAAACCACCGAAGGCGTGGGCCGTGCGGGCCGATCCGGAGGACGGGGATCCGTCGACGGGACCGTGACCGCGGCGGTCGGGGCGGAAGCGTTCGTCGCCGCGACGAGACGCCTCATGCGGCGCCGTGGCGGGGGGCGAGGGGCCCTGGGTCCCGCCGACGTCACCGTCGGCCCCACAAGGGGAATCGCGAAGCATAGCGGACCACGGGCACGGTTCAAGGACGCTTCCCGCGGTGGACTCCCGCCGGCGGAGGAGCCTGGCGGCAGGATGTCACTCCTCGGTCGAGCGTCGAGTGGTGCGGGGCGACTGGTGCGGTCATCGCTACCCTCCGTCCAGGAGAACGCGTCCCATGCCCCACACCGATGCACCCCGGATGTCCATCCAGACCGAAGAGCGGCTCGAGTCGATCGACCCCGCCACCGGCGAAGTGGTCGGCCGGGTTCGAACGACCCCGGTCGAGGAGATCCCACGGCGGATCGCCGCGGCACGATCCGCACAGGTCGCATGGGGATCGTTGTCGCCCCGAGCCCGCGCCGAGATCCTGAAGGGGGCGGCCGCCGGACTGCTCGAGCGATCCGACGAGATCGGAACCCTCGCAACCCGCGAGATGGGCAAGCCGCTCGCGGAAGGCCGTGGCGAGGCCCGTCACGGCGCGAGAAGCCTCGTGGAGAGTCTCGACGAGATCGCCGAGAGTCTCGAGCCGATCGAGCGTCGCGATCGCCGGACGGTCAGCCGTCTGAGATTCGATCCGCTCGGCGTCGCCACGGTGGTGACGCCTTGGAACTTTCCGGTGCTCATGCCGCAGGAGTCGGTGCTGCCGGCGCTTGTCGCGGGCAACACGGTGCTGTTCAAGCCCTCCGAGGAGACTCCGCTGACCGGCGAGGCATGGGCGGCACCGCTGATCGAGGCGCTGGCCGCGGCCGGCCACCCCGACGTGATGCAGGTCGTCCACGGCGACGAAGCGCAAGGCAAGGCGCTGGTTCGCGGAGACGTCGACCTCGTCGTGTTCACCGGCAGCCGCGCCGCGGGCGAGGACATCCTGCAGGCGGCAGGCTCCGGTCTCAAGCGTGTGGTCCTCGAACTCGGCGGCAAGGATCCGCTGATCGTGCTCGACGACGCGGATCTCGACGCGGCCGTCGCCTTCGCAACGCGAAACTGCTTCCGCAACGCGGGTCAGGTCTGCGTCGCGACCGAGCGGATCTACGTCCATGCCGCGGTCGTGGACGGATTCACCGAACGACTGGTGACGTCGGCGCAGGCGCTGCGACAGGGGGCGGGCACCGAGGAGGGCGTCGACGTCGGCCCGATGGTGAACGCCCGGCAGAAGACGAATGTGGTCGCGCAGATCGAGGACGCGGTCCGACGCGGGGCGAGGCGACTGCTCGGCGAGGGTGCCGCGCCGGGGAACTTCGTTCCCCCGACGGTGCTTGCGGGTCTCGACCATTCGATGCCGATCATGCGAGAGGAGACCTTCGGACCCGTCGCCTGCGTGATGGCCTTCGAGGACGACGACGAGGCGGTGCGACTCGCCAACGACAGCCCGTACGGACTCGGCGGAGCGGTCTTCGGAAGCGAGAATCGCGCCAACGCGATCGCGGACCGACTCTCGACGGCGATGGTCGGCATCAACCGAGGCTGTGGCGGTGCCGAGGGCACGCCGTGGGTCGGCGCGAGGAAGTCCGGATACGGCTACCGCGGCGGTCCCGAAGGGCACCGCCAGTTCGCCCAGGTTCGCGTGATCAGCGCCGCGGCCGAGCAGGGTGGCGAGCCGTGAACGGCGAGTCGCCCACATGGATCCCGCTGGTGGGGGCGGTCGAGGTCGTGGTCGATCGCGTCACCCCGGTCTCGATTCACGGGGATCCGTACGTGGATCTCGTCGTGGCACCCGATGGCGAGGTTCCCGCGGCGTTTCGCGTCGCTGCGCAGCAGTTCGAGAGCTCGCCCGCGCCGGGCGATCGGGTCCGCCTGCATCTGCTCATGTCGCAGGTCGATCGGGTCGAGACGCTGCCGTCCGCGTAGCGCCTACGGGCAACCCGCGACCTCCCGGGGCGATGATGTTCTCCGACGAGGGAGGTGGGATGTCGCGCTGCCGGCAGAGTGTCCGCGATCGCTCGGGGGCGCCCCCCCGAGAACTTCGATTGGTCAGGATTGCCCGGACGCTCTGCGCAGGTTGCGAATGAGTTCGATGCGACCAACCGGCTCGCCGAGACGTCGAGCGATCGCCTCCGTGGAGTGCCCTTCGCGAGCGAGACGTTCGACCTCTGCCGCCACGTCCGTCGGTGCGGAGGACAGCTTCGCAAGCACGGATCGCTCGGCCTCGCCTTCGTCGCCACGCGAAGCCTCGTCGTCGACATCGATCGCCGCCTCGAGCACCGCCACTCGCCGTTCGAGTCGTTGGACCGCGGACCGCCATTCCTGAGTCGCTGGGGAGGAAGTGTCGCTCGCTCTGCGATTTCGCACTCGACGATTGACCGATGCCTGACCCAGCATGAGCGAAGATCGGACGGCCGTGCCGACCAGTGCGAGGAATCCGCCTGCCAGCACCACGGCGACCACTTCGCTCCAGTGTTCTCCCCACCAGGATCCGGATCCGTCCACGGCAATCTCCTCGTTCCGGCGTCCATGCCGAGGCGGCAAGTATGATCGAATCGGCTCGGCGGTTCCAGTGGAATCACATCGTTCGATGATCGATCCCGGCACCATTTCCGCACGTGTTCTCGCCGCGGGGCGGTCTCCGCTGGCGGCGATTCTCGAGAAGTCGCTGTCGACGGATCCCTCGACTGCCGCCACGCCCGATGCCTCGCTGTTTGCCGTCAGCGGCGGCGGGGACTCGCTTCCCATGCTGTGGCTGGGGGCGGCGATCTCGCAACGGTCATGTCTGCATCGGGTTGTGATCGCCCACGTGAACCACGGTCTCCGACCCGAATCGGTGCTGGAGGCGTCGATGGTCGAGGCTCATGCCCGCGCCGTCGGTCTCGAATGCGTGGTTGCCGAGGTGGATTGCGGTGGGCCTGGCAATCGGGCGGCCATCGCCAGGCGTCGTCGGGAGGAGGCCCTCGTCGAGGTCGCGCGACGGACGTCCTGCGGCAGAATCGTCACGGCCCATCACGCCGACGACCAACTCGAGACCGTCATCGCCGCCATCGCGCGGGGCGCTGGGCCTCGCGGATGGAGAGGCATTCATCGCACTCGCGATCTGGGCGGCGGGATTCACCTTGTCAGGCCGTTTCTCGGGGTCCCCCGCGAATCGCTTCGCGAGCTCGGAAGGAGATTGGGACTCGAGCCCGCCGAGGATCCCGGCAACGAGGACCCGCGACGCCTGAGGGGAAGGCTGCGTCGGGGCGTCTGTCGAGAACTCGAGTCGATCTTCCCGGGAGCGAATCGCCGGGTCGCGGCGGCGGCGGATCATGCCGAACTCGCCGAGCAGGCGATCGATCGTTGGCTCGACGAGGTCTGGGGCGACGGCGCCCGGAGGTCCTGGTGTCGAGAGCGCCTGCGGGACTTGCCGCCGCTTCTCGTTGCGGCGGGTCTGCGGCGAGCCCTGCTCTTCGAAGCCCCAGAACTCGCAGATCGCCTCACCGAGGCGAGTTGTCGTCGGGTGGCCGAGGCGGTGGGCGACATGGATCGGTCGCCGCGTCTGTGGACCTGGCCCGGCGGGGTGCGGGTCGAACTCACATCGAGTTCGCTGACGGTTCAGCCTGCGTCGTCGCGGGGCGTCCGAACCAGCGACCCAGACAGGACTCGATCTCCTCGGGCCTCATCGCCACGCAGGTGACCACGCCGTCCTCGACCGCGGCGACGACGGGGGGCTGGACGATCCAGAGCGGGCCGGCGCGAAGGGTCAGTCGTTCGCACTCGGGGCACTCGACGTCGTCGGGAAGATCCGATTCGAGAAGCACCGCCGAGGATTCGGGAGGCACTTGGATCGCCACGACTCGGAACGGCGCACCGTCGGCGAACCACTCGTCGAAGAGTTCATGGCACGACGCGCAGCGGGGGTTGTAGAGGACGACCGCGGAGCGGCCTTCGAGGGTGAGCGGCGTCACCGCGGGCAGATGCCCGGCCAGACCGGTTGCCGGGATCGTCTGCCCGACCCACGACTCGGGGCGCAACTCGATCACCTCGCCCGAGAAGGAGCCGAGGACAGGCCCGGGGAGTGGTGAAACCGGAACCCTCGCGGCAAGTCCAAACGCGATGGTGACGATGGCGAGAAGTCCGATGGCCCGCCAAGCGACCGATCCGTTCGGACCGGGCGCGGCGGGGGCGTTCCGAAGCAGTGCCGGCAGCATGGCGCCCGAGACCGCCAGCAAGATCGCCGGCACGAGGTACCGCCACGTCTCGACATCTCGTCCAAGGAGCGCCGAGAGCTCCGCGATCGCCGCAAAGGCGATGCCCGCCATGGTCGCGAGGGCGAGTCGGCGCGACCATCGCCCCAGCAGAAGGATCGACAGGGCGAGCCCCGCTTGAACGCCGACGAGACCGCGAACCAGAGACTCCGGACTCCATTCGAAGCGAACGCCGAACCCTTCGAGCCAGGCAGGCAGCGAGGCGACGCCGGAGCGGATCTCCAGAGCGATCAGCACGATCAGCAGAAGCGGCACGCCCAGCCGAGCGGCGAGGCCGGTCCGACCCGTCGGCGACGCGGCAGCCTCACTGGGCATCGAGACACTCCGCGACCATGGCGAGATCGTCCACGTTGTCGCAAGCGCAGACGACCTGCCCATCGACCACGGTCAACAGCACCGGTGTGGTCAGGACGTACTGCGGTCCCTTCGTGAACTGGGCGAGGTCGCACTCCCCGCAGGGCATGCCCAGATCGGCCGAGGGATCGGTATCGGGTACTTCGACGGCCAGCACCGGAGTCTCGAGCACTCCGCTGAAGTGCTCTTCGAGCAGCGCGTGGCAGTGCTCGCAGTCAGCGCGGTAGAGGACCAGATGCCAACGACCGGAATCGAAGCCGTCGGGGACCGGGCGCGAGATCTGCTGGGCAAGAGGCTGGCTGAACAGCGGCTTTCCGACCCAGTCGGCGAAGTTGGTGAAGTAGTAGGGCTCCGGCGCCGGTCTCGGTGCCGACCACGGAGTGGTCGAGGAGGTGCCGCCGCCGTCGGAGACCGTTCCGCCGGCGGTGGAGGCTTCAGTGCCGCCGTCCTCGCCTTCGGCAAGCACGAACGTCCGATTCGGGACCGCGAAGGCGACGACGGCACCGGCGACGGCCACGGCCGCGGTGATCCCGATCATCTTGCGCTCGATGCGGGGCCAGTGTGCGGACATCGGCACGCGAAAGGCGAGCACGCCCACGAACAGCACCGCGTCGATCAGAAGCATGAACGGTGCGGGCGGTCCGCTGCTTCCGAAGCAGCCGCAGTCCGACATCATCCCGGACCAGCCGCCCTTCTGGAATCCCTGGAACAGCACCGCGGACAGCACGATCAGGAACAGGCCGAGGATCGAGGCCGCGACCAGTCGAGAGAGTCTCGGGAACAGCACCATCACCGCGACTGCCGCGAACTCGACGGCGATCATGGCCCGCATCGAGAACATCAGGAACGTCGGCAGATCGGCCCCGATCGCGCTTCCAATCTGCCTCACCACATCGAGGACCGGTGGTGGCAGGAGCTGCGGATCCCGCTCGAACAGCTTGAAGCTGGCCCCGGCGAAGACCCACGCGGGGACGATCACCCGGCACATCACCGTGCCTGCGACCTTGGACCAGTGGGGCGGGCCGAGAGCGACTCCGGGGATCGACTGATGGTCTGCGAGGCTCACGCTTGAAGCTCCTGATGCGGCACGCCGCCAGGGGGCGCGGGGGTGCGGCAGGGGATGTTCCAATCCCTGGGACGGCGCATTCGGGGCCGCCGTCAAAAGGGATGCCCGATGGTCGGACTCGCCTTGGGGACGATCGGCAAAGCCCGGTCGGACTGATGATAGCGCTCCGACGAATCGCTCCCGCCTCCCGATCGAACCATCCTCGGATGAGCCGACCACGCCGCGCGACGACGACCGGATCCCGTGCCGACAGGTCGCCGGCGCGACTGGTTCTGCCCGATCAACTCTCCGGTCGGCAGATGCCTTCCGGCGCGGAGCCCGGGCGATACGTGGTCATCGAGAGCCGGGAGTGGCTCTCGAGACGTCCCTACCACCGACAGCGGGTGGCGTCGATCCTGCTCAATCTGCGGGCGTTCGTCGCCGAGGTCCGGGACGTGGGTGGACACGTCGATCACCTTCGCACCGACGGTTCCATGCGGGAGGCCCTCGCCGAACTGCTGGAGCGGGAGCATCTTCTCGAGGTCGAGGCCTGGCATCCTGCCGAGCGGGAGATGCGCTGCGAGTTCGCGCCGTTCGTCGAGGCGGGGCGGCTGCGCTGGCTCGAGCATCCGCTGTGGCTGACCAGTCGCGCGGAGTTCGACGCCTCGATCGGGAAGGCCGGGCCGCGCATGGACGCCTTCTACCGCCGGGTGCGCAAGCGAACGGGCATCCTGATGGACGACGAGGGCAGGCCCGTCGGCGGCAAGCTCTCCTTCGATGCCGAGAATCGCGAGGCCTGGCATGGGGTGCCGGCGGCGCCTGATCCGCCGCGGTTCGCGGAGACGCCGCTCCGTCGCGAGGTGGGGGAGGAGATCGCAGGGCGATTCGCCTCCCATCCGGGCGAACTCGATCTCCAGGCCCTGCCCGCGACGGCCGAGGATGCGGGGCGGGTGTGGGCCTGGGCGAAGGCGGCGTGCCTGCCGCACTTCGGCCCCTTCGAGGACGCGATGAGCGTACGGAGCCGAGGCCTGTTCCACACGCGGATCTCGCCGCTGCTGAACCTCGGCCGGCTCGATCCCCACGAGGTGCTGCGCGACGTCGTCGCCATGGAGGAGCTGCCGCTTCCAAGTCGCGAGGGCTTCATCCGGCAGTTGATCGGCTGGCGGGAGTTCGTGCGGCACGTGCACGACGCAACCGATGGACTTCGGGATCTCGGCGGAGCGAGTCAACCGGAGACCTCGCGGCCGGGCGACGGCGGCTACGCCGCGTGGGCGGGACGGGAGTGGACCGTCTCCGACGCGCCGACCGGCGTGGGTGCGGGCAGCGACGCCAACGCCCTCTCGCAGCGGATCGGCGTCCCGCCGGCCTTCTGGGGGCGAGAGAGCGGACTCGCCTGCCTCGATCGAGTGGTCGAGGATGTCTGGGCCGAGAGCTGGTCCCACCACATCACCCGCCTGATGGTCCTCGGCAACCTTGCGAATCTGCTCGACGTCTCGCCGCGGGATCTGGCCGACTGGTTCTGGATCGCGTACCTCGACGCGTGGGAGTGGGTGGTCGAGCCGAACGTGATGGGCATGGCGACGTGGGCGTTGGGCGGATTCATGACCACCAAGCCCTACGTGGCCGGCAGCGCGTACATCGACCGCATGAGCGACTACTGCGGCGGATGCCGCTTCCATCCGAAGAAGACCTGCCCGATCACGAGGCTCTACTGGGCGTTCCTGGCCCGTCACGAACCGGCGCTTCGCGGCAACCACCGCCTCGGGGTGGTGCTTCAGGCGATGCGGAAGCGATCCGAGGCGGATCGTCGACGGGATGCGGATACCTTCTCGCGGGTGCAGCAGCTCCTCGTCGAGGGGCGACCGCTGCCCGTGGACGTCGTCGGGTCCGCCCCCTCCGACTCGAGAGGTCGTTGATCGCATGACCGTCTTCCTTCATTCGAGCCGCATGCCGGCCCCGGTCGAGGATCTCGCCGCCTGGCACTTTCGCGACGGAGCCCTCGATCGCCTGCTTCCGCCTTGGCAGAAGGTCCGCGTGGTGGGCACCTTCGGCGGCGTGGCGGAAGGCTCCATCGCCGAATTGGAGTTGTCGATCGGCGGCATTCCGATCCGGTGGCGGGCGGTGCACGAGGACGTCGATCCCGAGCGGGGCTTCCGCGATCGTCAAGTGCAGGGGCCCTTCGCCTCCTGGGTGCACGATCATCGCTTCATGCCCGAGCCGGAAGGGCACAGCCTGCTCGAGGATCGCATCGAGTACGCGATTCGCTTCGGCCCGGTGGGACGATTGCTCGCGGGCGCGAAGGTTCGCGCCGACCTCGATCGGACCTTCGCGTTTCGGCACGACCGCCTGCGGCACGATCTTCGTCGTCATGTCGAGGACCGAACCCTCGCCGGTCCCGACGCGGCACCTCTCCAGATCGCCCTGACCGGTTCGAGCGGGATGGTGGGACGACCGCTGCGGGCGTTTCTCGCCACCGGCGGGCACCATGTGCGCCGTGTGGTTCGGGGTCGGCCGGATCGCGCCGCCGGAGACGTCTCTTGGGATCCCGTGCGAGGCGAGATCGATGGCCGCGGGCTCGAAGCGATGGATGCGGTGGTCCATCTCGCGGGCGAGAACATCGCCGCTGGCCGCTGGACCCCGGCCCGCATGGCGTCGATCCGTTCGAGCCGCGTCGAGGGCACGCGGCTGCTGTGCGAGGCTCTCGCGAAGCTCGAACGCCCGCCGAGGGTGTTGGTTTCGGCATCGGCGGTCGGCGTCTACGGCGATCGCCCCGATCTCGATGCGGAAGGTGATCCAGCGACGGCGCTCGACGAGTCCGGCCCCCAAGGCGCGGGTTTCCTCGCGGAGACCGCGGCGGCCTGGGAGGCGGCGACGCGACCCGCCGAGGAGGCGGGGATTCGCGTGGTGCATCTGCGCATCGGCGTCGTCGTCTCCGCCACCGGCGGCATCGTCGCGAAGTTGCGGCCCCCGTTCTCGCTGGGACTTGGAGGCCCGGTGGGGCATGGTCGGCAGGCCATGCCTTGGATCGCGCTCGACGATCTGATCGCCGCCATCCTCTGGTCGATCCGACGCGAGGACCTCTCGGGCCCGATCAATGCGGTCGCGCCGCAGCCTCGGTCCAACCGGACCTTCGGCCGCGATCTCGCTCGAGCGATGCGACGTCCGTTCCTCGCGCCGTTGCCCGCGTTCATCGTCAAGGCGGCCTTCGGGCGAATGGGTCGCGAGCTGCTGCTCGGGGGCGCTCCGGTGGCTCCGCGGCGACTGTCCGAGAGCGGGTTCCGCTTCGACTTCCCGACGCTCGACCGTGCGCTCGCCTTCGAGTTCGGCAGACCGCACCCGGAATCCCCGACGGACCCCGACGCATGACCGCAACCATCCTCTGGTTCCGCAACGACCTGCGACTGGACGATCACGACGGCCTGCACCATGCCGCGAGGACCGGCGGGACGGTGGTGCCGCTGTTCATCCACGATCCCGAAGGCGAAGGCGCCTGGAGGCCGGGCGCCGCGAGTCGCTGGTGGCTCGATCGGTCGTTGAGATCGCTCGACGAATCGCTGCGATCGATCGGCAGCCGCCTCGTGGTGCGGAGCGGCGACGCTGCCGAGGTCCTGCGCGACGTCGTTCGCGAGACCGGCGCCTCGCGGGTGGTGGCGAGCCGACGCCACGAGCCGTCCGCCAGGCGGCAGGAGGAGTCGGTCGCCATGGCCCTGGGATCCGACGTCGAGTTCGATCGACTGGAGACGACGCTGCTCTTCTCGCCGGAGGCGGTGCGAACCGGAGGTGGCGATCCGTACCGGGTGTTCACGCCGTTCTGGCGATCCTGCCTGAGGCAGGCCTCGATCCCCGCGTCGAAGTCGGCACCCAGGGCGCTGAAGGCTCCGCGATCCTGGCCCCGCTCCGAATCGATCGAGAGCCTCGCGCTGCGTCCGAAGATCGGCTGGGACGGGGGACTCGCCGAGGCCTGGAACCCGGGCGAGTCCGGCGCGAAGTCTCGACTGGCTGCGTTTCGCAAGTCGGCGATCGAATCCTACGGCGATGGCCGCGATCGGCCGGCCATCGTCGGAACCTCGATGCTCTCGCCGCACCTGCACTTCGGCGAGATTTCACCACGCCGGATCTGGAACGCGATCGGCGGCGTCGACGGGGCGGGCGAGGACACCGTCAAGTTCCTCACCGAGATCGGCTGGCGCGAGTTCGCCCACCACGTGCTCGCGGCGTACCCCGGCACCACCGACGAGCCGCTGCGCGGCGAGTTCTCGAGGTTCCCCTGGCGCCGCGACGAGGCCGGTCTCGAGGCGTGGCGGCGAGGCTCGACCGGCTACCCGCTGGTCGACGCGGGCATGCGCCAGCTCTGGCGGACCGGCTGGATGCACAATCGCGTGCGGATGGTCGTCGCGAGCTTTCTCGTGAAGCACCTGCTCGTCTCGTGGACCGAAGGAGCGAGGTGGTTCTGGGACACGCTGGTCGATGCGGACCTCGCGAGCAACACCCTCGGTTGGCAGTGGGCCGGCGGGTGCGGCGCGGATGCGGCGCCCTACTTCCGGATCTTCAACCCGGTGCTGCAGGGCGAGAAGTTCGACCGTCGAGGCGAGTACGTCTCGCAGTGGGTTCCCGAACTCGCCCGGGTGCCCGCGAAGTTCCTGCACCGGCCATGGGAGGCGCCGCCGGCGGTGCTCGCGACGGCGGGAGTGCGTCTTGGCGAAACCTATCCTCGGCCGATCGTCGATCACGCCACGGCTCGGAAGCGAGCCCTCGACGCCCTGTCGAAGATCACCGCCGGTCGATGACGCTCAGTCCGGGCCGGGGTGGCGCTCACGGCGTGCGAGTCGCACCAGAGGCCTGAAGGCCGGCACGGCCGCGAAGGCCACCAGCGCCCACGTCGCGGCGACGATGCCGGTGGGGCCGGCGGCGAGACTTCCAAGGAGGGCGATGCCCGGGCCGACCGCGTAGCCGGCGCCGATGAGGCCCTCGTGCGTCCCGCCGGCATCCACGTCGGCGTGGCCCACGGCCATGGCGTAGTAGAGCGCCGCGTAGTAGACGACGCCTTGGCCGAATCCGAAGGCGACGAGCCCGAGGACCATCGCCGTCATCGAGGTGGCCAGCACCATGGTTGCGAACCCTCCGACCAGAAGGCCTGCGGCGAGCACGAGCGTCGATGCCCTGCCGTGCCAGAAGCTGGTCCGCCAGAACAGCACCACGATGCCGATGCGGGCGACGAGCCAGACGCTCGTCGTCGGGGTCTGCCACTCCAGCGGCGCGTCGAGATCCGACAGCAGATAGGGCATCAGCGGCGAGATCGCGCCCACGAGCACGTATCCCAGAGGCAGCAGCACCCGCGAGGAGGTCAGGAGCGCCCGGTAGCGCGGGCTCGCGTGATGGGGGTGGGGTGTTGCGGCGTGATCCGCAGGAGCGGGGGGAAAGCGCGAGGCGACCGCCGCGGCGACGGTGAAGAGGATCGCCAGACCGAGGAAGGTCCAGGATGGCCGCCCCATCGCGAGCAGCGGCGTCATCCCGAGGATCGCTGCGGCCACCGCGGCCATCCAGGCGACGTTCCACCACCCGATCGCTCGTCGCATCGATTCGCCGTCTCGGCCGGCAGTGAGATAGCTCTCGATGATCGGCCACTGGACCGCCGCCGATCCGCTGAGCACCGCGGCGACGAACCAGATGAGCCACGGGCTCTCGATCAGGGTCGGAAGCGGGCAGCAGAGCGCCTGGATCGCCAGCATCCCCACCAGCACCGTGCGAGGCGATGCGCGGCCGGCGAGACTTCGCGTCAAAGGGCCGCTTGCCAACGCCGCCGCGACGTAGACCCCGCCGTTGAAGACCGCCAACAGGAGGTTCTCCACCTCCCCGAAGCCGTACTGGTCCCGGGTCACGAATGCGAGGCCGTTCCAGACCACTCCGGTGCCGAACGACGCGAGGATGGTGCAGACGAGAAGCGGAGCGATCGTGCGGGGCATTCGTCCGCGGATGGTACGGGACCGCACCCGTCGCTTTGCTACGATCCCGCCCGCGGTCCACGTAGCTCAATTGGATAGAGCGCCGCCCTCCGAAGGCGGAGGTTGCAGGTTCGAGCCCTGCCGTGGACGTTCCGCCCCGCCGGCCGGCCCAGCACCGGACGGTGGGGCGTCTTCATGGGGCGACGTTCCGCTCCGCTTCGCGTTCGAGCACTCGGACATCGCCATGCGCATCTCGGAGTTCCAGTCCCTCATCAGGGATCGCTACCACGCCACCGACGCCGCCCGCGGCGTCCCGGGGACCTATCTGTGGCTCTCCGAGGAGATCGGGGAACTCGCCCATGCCCTCGGACGTCGCGAACAGGGGCGAGAGGATCGCGAGAACCTCGCCGAGGAGTTCGCCGACGTCCTCGCGTGGCTCGCCACGCTCGCGAACATCTGCGAGATCGACCTGACCGCGGCGATCGAGGCCAAGTACGTCGCGGGCGGCGGTCCCGAGGGGACCAAGTAGGCGTCGGCGGGGGGTTGGGCGACGGTGCGACCCGATCGGCGTAGCATCCCCGCCCATGGGCGTTCTGATCGACGCCGCCTACGTCGCCGCCGCGGTCGCGGCCGCTCCGGTGCTCGCACCCAAGTGGCTCCGACGCTCCGGCGGCGGTGGGCTCGACCTCTCGGCACGACTCGGACACGGTGAACCGCTTCCGGAGCGGGGACGTCGCCGCATCCTGATCCATGGGGTCTCCGTCGGCGAGATCGGCGCGTGCAGGGAACTCGTGAGACGTCTCGAGGGGGAGTCGCCCGAGGTCGATCTCGCCATCGCCGCGACCACGCCGACGGGGCTGCGCCGGGCGATCGATCTCTACGAGCCGCCGCACACCGTGCTGCAGTACCCGTTCGATCTCTCCGCGGCCGTCGAGCGGATGCTCGATCGGGTTCGACCCGACGTCGTCGCCACGATCGAACTCGAGATCTGGCCGCATCTGGTCTCGGCGTGCCGCCGCCGCGAGATCCCGATCGTGGTGCTGAACGGCCGGCTCAGTCCGCGCAGCTATCGCGGATACCGGCGGGTCCGGCGGCTGGTTGCGCCGATGTTCCGCGGCCTCGATCTCGTGCTGGCCCAGGATCAGGCGTATGCCGACAGGTTCGCGGCGTTGGGGGTGCCCGAAGATCGGATCGAGATCGCCGGCAGCATGAAGTGGGACGCGGCTCGCATCGAGGATGCGGCGGAGGTGGAGGGGGCGCGCGAACTTGGGGAGGCCTTGGGCATCGATCCGGGACGTCCCCTCGTCGTCGCCGGCTCGACGGCGCTCGGCGAGCCGGAAATGCTCGTCTCCTCGATGCCGTCGGGGGTCCAACTGCTCTGCGCCCCGCGAAGGCCGGAGTGGTGGGACGCCGCGGAGGCCGCCATGCCGGGGTGCGTGCGGCGAAGTCGAGGCGCGAGATGCAGCCCCACAGGTCGGTATCTGCTCGACACCCTTGGAGAACTGCGGGCCGCGTACGCCCTCGCCGATGTCGTCGTCGTCGGACGGAGCTTCGGTCGCCTGCATGGATCCGACCCGGTCGAACCGGTGGCCCTTGGCAAGGCGACCATCGTGGGACCGTCGATGGGCGACTTCGCGTCGACGGTGGGGCCCCTCCGAGATGGCGGTGGCGTGGTCGCCACCGACCGCGAGGGTCTCCCCGAGAACCTGCGGCGACTGCTTGCCGATGCGGATCTGCGTCGGTCGATCGCAGAAGCGGGCCGAAGGGTGATCGCGTGCCGCCAGGGCGCGTCCGCTCGCGCCGCCGAGGCGCTTCGGGCGCGATGCCGATTCGATGCCGGCACGCATGAGGGGGCGTGTGGCGATGCGTGAGCGGGACTTCATTGCGCATCTGTTGGCCACGCAGGCGGCGGCGGGCGAGTCGATCGAACTCGACGCGGGGGACGACATGGCGGTGGTGCGTGCGCCCGAGGGCCGGGTGCTGGCCGCCATCGATGCGGTGGTCGAGGGACGGCATTTTCGAGCCGGGACCGATCCGTTTCTCATCGGTCGCAAGGCGGTGCTTCGGAACGTCAGCGATGTCGCGGCGATGGCCGCGCGACCGCTTGCATGCCTCGCCTCGGCGACCTTGCCCGCGGATTGCCCGGAGTCCGTGGCCGAGCGCCTGTTGGCGGGCCTGCGCGATGCGGCCGATCGACACGGGTGTCCGCTCGTCGGCGGCGACACCTCGGTGCACGACCGTCCGGACGCGCCGCTGGTCGTCTCCGTGGCGATCCTCGCGACTCCGGCGCTGCCCGGTGGGCGCGTCGTGACCCGGCGAGGAAGCCGGATCGGCGATCACGTGGCGGTCACGGGCGTCCTGGGAGGTTCGTTGGATCCCGACGGCGGCGGGCGCCATCTCGAGTTCGAGCCTCGAGTCGACGCCGCCATCGAACTCGGGACTCGCCTCGGCGACGACCTTCACGCCATGATCGACCTGAGCGACGGACTCGGCATCGACGCAGGTCATCTGCTCGTTGCGAGGCGCGGCGAGCCGGAGTCCTCGAATCTCGCCATCGAAATCGACGCCGCCAGTCTCCCGTGCGCTCCGGGCCTCGATTGGCGTCGCGCCATCGGCGACGGCGAGGACTTCGAACTCCTCTTCACGGCCGCCTCTCCGCCTCCGGAATCCGCGGGAGGCGTGTCCGTTCGGCGCATCGGCGAAGTGGTCGAACGAGGGCAGGGCCCCGCAGTCCGACTGCGCGTCGGCGGCGGCATCGTCGACATCACGCGATCGGGGTTCGAACACGGCGTCGTCCGATCGGCGGCTGCCGAGGTCGGCGCGGATCGGGAGGAGCACGCATGAGTTCGACCGAGCCGACCGTCGTCCTCGCGGCGACCCACATGGACACCGAGCGCATCGCCGAGACCATCGCGGGCGTTCTGGAACAGGGGGTCGTCCTGCATCTTCAAGGCGGGCTCGGTGCAGGCAAGACCACGTTCGTGCGAGGACTCGTCCGCGGTCTCGGGCTTTCCACCGACGAGGTGTCGAGCCCGAGCTTCGTGCGATTGCAGCGATACGACGATGGCCGGCGAGCGCTCGTGCACGTGGATGCCTATCGCATCGAGGATGAAGGCGAGGCGGCGGGGCTCGAGATCGAGGCGATCGCCGAGGAGGCGGCGGCGATCATCGCCATCGAGTGGCCAGATCGTCTCGGCGAACACGCGCCGCCGCCCGATCTGGTCGTCACGATCGATCCCGGCGAGGAGGACTCGTCGCGTCGGGTGGCGATCCTCGATCGCCGCCGTCCGGCCGAATCTCGTCGCCTCGTCGACGCCTTGTGCACCCTGCATGGATCCGCGGTCGCGAGAACGCCGGCTCCGATCGGTGCCCGCTGCACGATCTGCGGCCGCGACATCTCCGCCGGCGGCGCGCAGGAGAGGTTCTGCTCGGATCGGTGTCGCGGTGCGGATCTGTCGCGATGGTTCCGCGGCGACTACGCCATCTCGAGGCCGCTCGATCCGGAGGAGGATCTCGAACCTGGATCGGGCGCGGGGCCCGCGGGATTCGTGTGAGCATCCTCGTCCATCGACTCGGGGCTGCTGGCGTAGATCTCGAGGCGATGGCCTACCGGATCCCAGCCGAGTTCGCGGCAGATCCGGTCGCGCAACTCGACGAGTTCCGGCGAGGAGAAGTCGACCGTGCGGCCGGTGCGGACGCAGACCATCCAGTCGCGAGGAGCACGTCCGTGGGCGAGCAGGTAGCGGGACTGCTTGCCGTCGTGAAGCGCCGGCGCGACGATGCCGGCCTCCTGAAGCAACTTGATGGTTCGGTAGACCGTCGCCTTGGAGACCTGCCGTCGCCGATCCTCGAGCGAGCGAACGAGCTCGTCGACCTCGAAGGGGCCGTCGAAGGCCAGGACGCGGTCGAGGATCTCCGCACGCTCCGTGGTGTACTTGAGGGCGCGGCCGCGCAGGAATCTCCGGAAGACCGAGCACGGCGGCATCGCGGGTGGGGAGATTCGAGGGGCCACGGTCATGGAGGCATTGTTGGCGACGAGCCGCCGTGCGGCGAGTGCTCCGTCAGGTCCCCTTTCGATCGGCCTGAAGTCTCATAATCCCCGTTATGTTGCGTGGCGTCCCCTCGGCCCCGCACGTCCCGGCGTCAGGACTTCAGCGCCTCGGCACGACTCTTGGCGGCCCGGTCGACGCGGCGACGTTCCTGTTCGGACAGGAGTCGCTTTCGAAGGCGGACCGCGTTGGGGGTGATCTCCACGAGCTCGTCGGCCTCGATGTACTCGAGGGCCGCCTCGAGGGTGATCTCCCGAGGCTGCTTGAGGACGACGGTCGCGTCCTTCGAGGTCTCGCGGACGTTGGAGAACGCCTTGGCCCGGGCGGCGTTGACGGTCATGTCGCCGTCGCGGCTGTTCTCGCCGACGACCTGACCGGCGTAGATCGGATCGCCCGGCTTCACGAACATCGTGCCGCGTTCGGACAGCTGAAGGAGTGCGTAGGTCGTGGCGGTGCCTTGTTCATTCGCGACCATCACGCCGTTGGCGCGACGCCGCGTCGAGGATCGGACCGGCTTCCACGACGCGAAGCTGTGGTGCATGATCGCCTCGCCGCCGGTGGCGTTCAGCAGGCGTGTTCGCAGTCCGATGAGACCACGGGCGGGGATCTCCGCCTCGACGTGCATCCGTTCGCCGCGAAGCTCCATCTTCAGGACCTCTGCGCCCCGGCTGCCGAGCAGTTCCATGGCGGGTCCGGTCGCCTCTCCGGCGGTGTCGAGGGTGAGACGTTCGACGGGTTCGCAACGGACGCCGTCGATCTCGCGCTCGATGACCTCCGGCTTGCCGACGGCGAGTTCGTATCCTTCCCGCCGCATGGTTTCCAGCAGGACGCCCAGATGCAGCATGCCGCGTCCGGAGACCCGAAACTCGTCGGTGGAGTCGCCAGGCGCGACCCGCAGCGCCACGTTGCGTTCGAGTTCGCGGTCGAGGCGCTCGGCGATCTGGCGGCTGGTGACGAACTTCCCCTCGCGTCCGGCGAAGGGACTGTCGTTGATCCGGAAGATCATGTCGAGGGTCGGCTCGTCGACGGCGACGCGAGGCAGCGGTCGAGGATTCTCCACGTCGGCGATGGTGTCGCCGATCTCCACTCCGGGCAGTCCTTCCAGTGCACACAGGTCGCCGGCCTCGATGCGGTCGACCTGGACGCGTCCAAGGCCTTCGAAGCGAAGGATCTTGACCGGGCGCATTCGGGTCACGCCCCCGTCGCGTCTGCAGACCCCGACGGTCTTGCCGGCCTCGAGCACGCCTGAGAAGACCCGTCCGATCGCGATGCGTCCGGTGTAGTCGGAACTGTCGAGCGTCGTGACGAGCATCTGCAGCGGTCCCGCGGGATCGTCCGCCGGCGGCGGCACCCGTTCGAGAATCTCCTCGACGAGTTCCTCGATGCCCTCCGGCCGGGGCTCGAGGCTTCGTCCCGCCCATCCCTGTCGCCCCGACGCATAGATCGTGGGGAAGTCGAGCGCGTCCTCGTCGGCCTCGAGATCGACGAGAAGGTCGAAGACCTCGTCGACCACGGCGTCCGGGCGCGCATCGGGGCGATCGCACTTGTTGACGACGACGATCGGCTTCATGCCGAGTTCGAGCGCCTTCGCGAGCACGTGCCGGGTCTGCGGCATGGGGCCCTCGGCGGCGTCCACGAGCAGCAGGGCGCCGTCGGCCATGCGCAGCACGCGTTCGACCTCGCCGCCGAAGTCGGCGTGCCCGGGAGTGTCGATGATGTTCACGCGGATCCGTTCGCCTGCGAACGGCCCCTTCGCCGCGACGAGTTCGACGCCGCAGTTCTTCGAGAGGATCGTGATCCCCCGCTCCCGCTCGAGTGGATTCGAGTCGAGCACGCAGACGCCGTCGTCGAGATCGGCCACCGTGCCCGAATGGGTCAGCAGTGCATCGACCAGCGTGGTCTTGCCGTGGTCGACGTGGGCGATGATGGCGACGTTGCGAAGGGCTCGCGGCTGGCGCGTCATGGGCGGCCTCGGAGGGGGCCGCGTCGGCGGCTCGGTGCGATCGGGGGCGGAAGTGTATCGGCGCGACGGAGATCCGGGCGCGACCGTCAGGCGAGTCCGTGCAGTGGAAGCAGCTTGCCCTCGAGATAGCGAAGCAGCGGATCGGCGCTCACCTCGCGTCCGGTGACGAGTCGGTGGAGTTCGAGATAGCGGTGCCGGCGACCGTGGGCGTGGACGTTCTCGTTCAGCCAGGTCCGCAGGCCGTCGAACTCCCCCCGCGCGAACTGGTCGGGCAGGTCCGGCATCGCCTCGACCGCGGCATCGAAGAGGCCCGCCGAGACGAGGTTGCCGAGGGTGTAGGTCGGGAAGTACCCCATCGCCCCCATCGACCAGTGGATGTCCTGCATGCAGCCGCGGGCGTCGTCCGGCACTTCGAGTCCCAGCGACGATCGGTAGGCATCGTTCCAGGCCGCCGGGAGATCCTCGAGCGACAGGTCGCCTCGGAGCATCCGCCTCTCGAGATCGAACCGGATCATGATGTGCAGGTTGTAGGTGGCCTCGTCGGCCTCCACCCGGATGAGCCCCGGCTGGACGCGATTGGCGGCCCCGTACATCTCCTCGACGCCGAGGCCGTCGACGGACTTGCCGAAGAACCGACCCAGTTGCGGCGCGAGCCACGTCCAGAAGGCGCGGCTCCGGCCCACCTGGTTCTCCCACATCCGGCTCTGGCTTTCGTGTACCGACAGCGACGCGGCCTCCCCCATCGGGGTGCCGAGGTGGGCCTGCGGAAGCCCCTGCTCGTAGATGCCGTGCCCCACCTCGTGCATGGTCGAACCGAGGGCGTCGAGCGCAAGGTTGGAGTGGAACCGGGTGGTCAGGCGGACGTCGTTGCGGTGGGAGCCGCCGCAGAAGGGATGCGTCGAGGTGTCGAGGCGGCCGCGTTCGAAGTCGAAGCCGAACTTCTCGGCGACGAAGCGCACGAACGCCTCCTGCTGGGCCTGCGGGAGTTCGAGCCGATCGAACGCGTCGTCGGGTCGGGTCGGCGCCTCGGCGATTCTGGCCACGAGGTCCGCGAGGCGCTGCTGGAGCGGCGTGAACACCGCCTCGATCTCCGCGGCGGTGCAGCCGGGTTCGTAGAGGTCGCCCAGCGCGTCCCACGGCTCGCCGCCTTCGGCCCAGCCGAGGCACTCGGCCTTGCGACGGTTGAGATCGACGAGCTTGCCCAGCCACGGCTTGAATCTCGCGAAGTCGTTGGCCTTGCGAGCCTCGGCCCACTCGTGCTGCGCGTTGCTCGCCACCTCGGCGAGTTCGCGCACCAGAGACTCGGGCAGCTTCAGGTTCCGTTCGCGGTCGCGGCGCCACTCCCGAACGTTCACGCGTCGCGGATCCCCGTCGTCGGCGCCGGCGGTCTCCGAATCGGCCGCGTCGATGAGGTCCCCGAGTTCGGGGTCGATCGCGATGCGATGGGTCAGGCTGGCCAGCAGGGCCAACTGCTCGCCACGAAACGGCACCCCCCCCGCCGGCATCATGGTCTCGCGATCCCAGGAGAGAATCGAAGCCGCGCCCTCCAGCAGATGCTGCTCGCGGAAGCGTTCGACGAGTCGGTCGTAGGCGGTGCCGGTGGCGGTGGTCATGGGCGTGATGGTCTCGGGTGGCGGATGGACCGTGTGGTGGGTGTCGTCGGATACGCAAGCCGCCGATGGGACTGGCGGTCGCGGGGTCGAAAACCACACCGCCGTCGCCACGAGGGCGACGGCGGCGTTCTGGTGCGAATGGTAGTCGAGGCGGGCCGGGCGGGGCTCAGCCTTCGGGCTGCAGCAGCGCGACGATCGAGTCGCGACTGGCATCGGAGCGGTTCAGGGCGTAGTCGAGGGCGGTCCACCCGCGACTGTCCTTCGCCGAGGTGTCGGCCCCGGCGGCGAGCAGCATCTCGACCTGGGCCACCCCGCCGCTCCCGGAGGCCGCCATGAGGGCGGTGGTGCCCCGAAGGTTCGACTTGGAGAGGTCCACTTCGCGGGCGAGCAGCATCTCGAGCACCTTCGGCTCGCTGTTCTTGGCCGCCCGGATCGTGGGGGTGTCGCCGCTGAGGCGATCGGCCTGATTGGCATCTGCACCGCCCTCGAGCAGGAGATCCACGGTTCGGGGATCTCGGCCGATGCTGGTGGCCCAAAGCAGCGGGCTGAGGCCGTTGACGTCGGCGATGTTGACCTCGGCACCCTTGGCGATCAGGACCTCGACGGTGTCGGAGTTGCCGAGCCCCGCCGCCCAGAGCAGCGGGCTGCCGCCTGCGGCGTCGCGGGTGTTCACGTTCGCGCCGGCCTCGAGCAGTGCCAGAACCACCTCCGGATGTCCGCCCTTGGCGGCCATGGCAAGCGGTCCCATGCCGACGCGATCGATCGCATTGAGATCGGCACCGGCCTCGAGCAGCGCCGCGGCGACCGCGAGCTTTCCTTCCGCGGCCGCCCAATGCAGCGCCGTTCGGCTCGAGGCGGGATCGACGGCGTCGACCTCGATGCCGTTGGCGAGTTCCATCTTGAGTCGGGTCGCGTCGCCGCTCCGGGCCGCGGCGATGAGCGCCGCCAGGCCCGAGGGGGCGGGCTCGGCTCGTCCCGGAGTCGGTGCGGCCGGCGCGCGGGGATCGCGGACCGACCGCTTCACGGTCACCGAGACCGTCGGCGCCTTGGGATGGCTGGTGGTGAAGGTCACTCGGATCGGACGCTTGGACTCCTCCCAGAGGTTCCAGTCGATCGAGAGCTCATGCTCGGTCCCGGACTCGGTCGGAAGGCCGTCGGCGACCACCGAGGGATTGACGCCGGTGACGATGAACGGCTCCCCGTCGGTCGAGGCGAACACCACGACCCCGCTCTCCGAGGCGGACGGATCGTCGGGCGTCTGCGGCGCGTTCAGGATCTTCGGAGTGACCGAGACGTACTCGGCGACGTTGCCGGCCACGGTGAGCACCTGCGGGGCGTAGCCGTCGATGTCGAAGGTGACCTTCTTCGAAAGCTTGACGCCCGCGGCGATGCCCGGCTTCAGGGTGATCTCGATGTCGGTGAACTCTCCGGGGCCGATCGGATCCTTCGGGGTGCCGAGGGTGGTGCAACCGCAACTCGGGATCGCTCGGTTCACCTTGACCGGAGCGTCGGTGATGTTGACGAGTCGAACCGCCATCGTCTTGGGCGTGTCCGACATCATC
Source organism: Planctomycetota bacterium (assembly GCA_017859745.1). GTDB lineage: Bacteria > Planctomycetota > Phycisphaerae > Phycisphaerales > SM1A02 > VGXO01. The sequence goes on along the minus strand of JAFMML010000026.1, from coordinate 17,320 downwards.
TCGCCCATGTCCAGGATCTCGGGCTCGAACCGGAACGCCGGGCCGGCCTTGCGATCGGCGGTCTGCGTCGTGCTCGAGGAGGTCTTGGTGGCGTCGCGCTCGGGACGTTGGGCCGCGAGCAGATCCGAGGCCGGGCCGATCGTCTTGGCGTTCGCCGCGGCGTCGGCGGTGGTCATGAGACTCGGAGCGGCTTCCTTGGCCGGCGCCGGTGCTGCGGCGGTCTCGCTTGCCGAGGTCTCCGACGCGGCCGTGGTCGGTGCCGTGCCGCTGCCGTTCTCGCCGCATCCGCCCACGAGGAGCGTGGCGGCGATGGCCGCGGAGAGGGTGGCGGGCCGAGGTCGCGTCAGCAACCGGCCGAGAAGCGAGGAGGTCGATCGATCGAGAGACATGGGACGGACTCCGAATGGGCTGACGGGCTCGGCCGATACGGTCGAGCCCTCTGACGAGTTGCCGAAGCAACGGTCGGACCGGGCAAGAGTAGCCCGCCCGATACCCGCCGCCAAGATCCCGCGGCGATCGAACCTCCCTCCGATCCGAGGATGATCGGCAGGTCGACGCCCCCTCTACACTCCCAGCCATGGACTCAGACGCGATTCCCGAACACATCGACCGCCCGCACATCCGTCGATTCGTGCCCGTGGCGGTCCGTCAGGGTGAGCAGCAGATGGTGGTGCTCCAGGACCCCCTCCGCCTCGTCGATCGGACCCTGAACGTCGCGCCGCAGGCCCTTCAGCTGCTTGCCCGCCTTCAGGGGGAGAAGACCCTCGCGGAGGTGGCGGACGCGGTCGGAGCGCAGGTGGAGCAGATTCGGCCGCTGATCGAGGCCCTCGATCAGGTTGGACTGCTCTGGGGCCCCACCGCCGCCCGCCTCGAGACGGAGAAGCGGACGGCGATCGAGAGCGATCGCCGCCTTCCCAAGGGGGCGGCCTTTGCGCTGGGTGAACGGGCCGACGAGTGCCGGGCCCGGCTCGAGGGCTGGCTCGACGAGACCGAGGATCCCGAGGTCGAGGGCGAGATCCTCGCCATCGTCGCTCCGCATCTGGACTACGGCCGCGGCTCGCCGATCTACGCCTCGGCATACCGCGGACTCGTGGGGACGTCGCCACCCGACCGCGTCGTGGTGCTGGGGACCAACCACTTCGGAATCGGCGACGGCGTGGTGCTGACCGAGTGGGGCTTCCGATCGCCGCTTGGCGACGTCGAGACCGACATGTCGCTGCAGGCGGATCTGCGCGACCGGTTCGGCGAGCGGGCGATCGCCGATCAGCTCGATCACATCGGGGAGCACTCCATCCAACTTCACCTGCCGTGGATCCAGCATCTCTTCGGCGAGGTGCCGGTGATCGGCGCACTGGTGCCCGATCCCCTGTCGGGCCTCATCGAGGACGACGGCAAGCGGGTCGGCGCCGACGAGTTCATCGACGGACTTCGCGCAGCCCTCGATGCCGCGGGCGGACGCACGCTGGTGGTGGCCTCGAGCGATCTCAGCCACGTCGGTCCCCAGTTCGGCGAGCCTCGCAAGGTCGACGAAGAGCGATGCGTGCAGGTCGAGACCCACGACCGCGAGATGATCAAGCGCTTCCTCGATTCGGAGCCCTCGGAGTTCCTCGAGGCGGTGGAGTGGAACCGCAATCCCACCCGCTGGTGCTCGGTGGGCAACATGGTCGCGACCAAGCGTCTGGTCGCGCCGAAGCAGACCGAACTCATCGACTACCGCCAGGCCGTGGACGACCAGGGCGTCGCTCTCGTTTCCGCAGCGGCCATGGTCATGACGGGATGATCGCCTGCGTCCAGCGGGTCGAACGGGCCTCGGTACGGTCGCTCGTCCCGCCGGATCGCTGGGAGACCGTCGGCGCGATCGAGTCGGGCCTTCTGGTGCTCGTCGGGGTCGAACGGGAGGACGGTGCGACCGACGCGGAGTGGATGGCGAGCAGACTCGCGAAGCTGCGGGTCTTCCCCGACGACGACGGCCGCATGAACCGCTCGCTGCTCGAGACCGGCGGCGCGATCCTGCTCGTCAGCCAGTTCACCCTCTGCGGCGACACCACCCGGGGGCATCGGCCAAGCTTCGTCGGCGCCGCGGCGCCGGAGCTTGCGGAACCGATCATCGAACTGCTCGCGGAGCGCCTCCGACGCGATCACGGGATCGAGGTGGCCACCGGGCGATTTCGCACCCACATGCAGGTCGAATCGGTCAACGATGGACCGGTGACGATCCTGCTGCGATCGCCGGACCGACGCGGGACCGACGATTCATCCGAGCCGGCCTGAGGCGGACTCGTCCGTGGGGCCGGCGCGAACCTGCGATCCGGCACCACGGTCCGATCCCGATTCCGATCTCGATTCGGATTCCGCTTCGGTTTCCGACCCTGGCGACCGACGGCGACCGTGCCGTGGCGAAGCACGCCATCTTGTCGAAGCCGGGTGCTCGTGAAAAAAGAGCCCGGATCGGCCGTGGCCGAGACGGGCTCCTCGTGGGGGCAGGGTCGTGGGGGCAGAGTTGTTCAGGCAGGGTTCGATACGACAGTCGTCGCGGAACGAGTGGACCTCCGACTGCAGATCCTTCCGCTGGACCGACAGTGGATACGCGACGGGCAATGCCGCGGTTCCGCTCCGACCGATCCGAGATGCAAAGACGCCTCGCGGAGTCAGCTCCCCAGACGTACCAGCACCGCCTGCAGATCCGACCAGACCTGCTTGCGAACCTCCGGCGTGTAGTTGCGCAGGAGATAGGCCGGGTGGAAGGTCGGCATGACCGGGATGTCGAGATCGCCGGGTCGATAGCGGCCCCAGGTGCCGCGGAGCCGCGTGATGCCGACGTCGGTCTCGAGCAGCAGCTTGGCGGCCGGTCCGCCGAGAGCGACGATCGCCCGTGGCGCGACGATCCGGACCTGTTCGGCGAGATAGCCGCCACAGGCGTCGATCTCGTGTCGCAGCGGAGTTCGATTGTCCGGAGGACGGCTCTTCAGGACGTTGGCGATGTAGACCTGCGACCGAGACAGGCCCATCGCTTCGATCATGTCCTCGAGCTTCTTCCCGGCCCGCCCCACGAACGGCCGTCCGGTCCGATCCTCGGTCTCGCCGGGCGCCTCGCCGACGAACATCAGATCCGCGTCGGGATCGCCTTCCCCGAAGACCGTCTGGGTGTGATCGGTGGCCACGGTGCAGTGCGGGCACTCCCGATCGTGGCGGACCCGAAGGGCGTCGAGGGCGGCCTGCTTGTCCTTCGCACCGGCGCCCTCGGGGCCGGACAGCTTCCGGGCGGAACCTTCGTCCTCGCGGCCCGGCGGCGATGCGGTGGACTCGTCGTCCGACCCGCTCACCGGGACGGATTCGAGGCCGAACGCGAGGTCTCCGCGGATCAGAATCCGTGCGGCGGTCTGGGAGGCCACCTCTGGGCTGGATTGGTCAGAAGCCATTGCTCGCCTCCACCGCTGAAGAATCCTCGATGGTCTCGGGGGCGACGCTTTCGCCACCGAACGCGAGGATTGCGACGCCTGCCACGGCGATCGCGGCGCCCAGAGCAGCCCTCCACCCGATCCGTTCGTGATCGACCCACACGCTGAAGGGAAGCACCAGCACCGGACTCATCGCCATCAAGGTACTCGCCACACCCGCATCGAGATGGCGAACCGAGACCAGGCTCATCCAGACGCCGAGCACCGGCCCGATGAGGGTGCCGATCACGAGCCCGGTCACGGCGATCCGATCGAGTCGCGCCCGCGAGGCGGTCTCCCGCGAGCCCACGAGCCAGCGTCGCCGGCCCAGAATCGTCCAGGCCAAGGCGAGCGACCCGGCTCCGGCGCACATGCGAACGAGCTGAGCCGCCAGCGGATCGACTTCGGCGGATCCTCCGATCATGCCCTGTTTGGCCAGCACGACGCCGATCCCCTGCGCCGCCGCTCCGAGCACGCCGAAGACGATGCCCCGGGCCCGGATGCCCGGCGAGTGACGGTGGGCTTCCGCATCGCCCGGACGCGGGCGTTCCGCCACCACCCAGGCGATGCCGCCGAGGGTGACCGCGATGCCGAGGCCTTCAAGCAGGCCGAGCGTCTCGCCCAGCATGGCGAAGCCGAGTGCCGCGGCGAAGACCGGTGCCAGAGTCATCAGCAACACACTCAGCCGAGGCCCGATGTCGACGAGTGCGGCGAACAGGAACTGATCGCCGATCGCCAGGCCGACGACGCCGCTGGCGGCGAGCCACATCAGCGTCTCCGGCGAGGCCTCGGGCCACGGTGTCCCCAGCAGCAGCAGATTCAGAAGCAGCAGCGGCCCAAGGGCCAGCAGGCTGCGGGTCAGGTTGACGGTGCCCGCTCCGAGGCGTCGCGAAGCCGCGGCGAAGCAGAAGCTGGTGCCGACCCAGCACAGGGCCGTTCCCAAGCCAGTCAACTCGCCCACGCCAGGGAGGGCGATCGCCATCGTGATCATGGTGTGGTGGTTCGCGGCTGCGAGGGTGATTCAGCCCTCGAGCTAGCCCTCGAGCTGGCCCTCGAACTGGAACATCGACTGGGTTCGAAGCACGAGGCCGCAATCGCTGCGCAGGTGGTAGCCCTGCATGTGGACCTCGCCGCGGAACCGTTGCAGATCGACGATCGACAGATTCGTCTTGCCCTGATCGTCCGGCCACTCGACCAGCAGCGAGTTGGAGGACTTCGCGTGGTCGAGCAGTTCGCGGCAGGTTCCGACGTAGAGATGGTCCGACAGGGTCTCGGTCTGCATCGAGGTCATGAAGGTGATGCCTTCGACGACCTTCTCCTCGTGGTCCCGCTCGCCGGCGCAGGGCAGGGTCGCCACGAGTCCCTTCTCCGGGAGGTGATCGAGCTGATCCGTGACCAGTTCGCACATGCAGTCGCCGTGCCGCAGCATCCGAAGGGCATGTCCGCCCTTGAAGATCCACGCCTCGAACTCGCACTCCCCAAGCGTCAGGCGGCGACGTCCCTCGATGGCGAAGAACTCCGGATGGAGCGCTCGCCGATAGAGGAGCATGTTGTAGGTCTGGAGGCTGGTGAGCTTCGATCCGAGAGACATCTCGACTCCTTCGAAGATGGTGGCTCGGGCGGCGGGAGGGGCGGACCGTCCTGACCCCTGTGGGCAAGGAGGCATTCTTGCGACGGCTGGGGCGAATACAAGAAGAAACTTCACACTTTGCGGGCACTGCATGGCGTGGGCTCGAGCCGCACTCACCCCAATATCTTGGGGTTCCGCCTGTCCGCACGCAACCGCCCCGGCGGGTGCCGGGGCGGTCGTCTGCGTGTTGGACGTAAGCCGAATTCTGTTCGGAACTTCGAGTTCGAGGTTCCGTGGCGACCATTTCTCTCGGGGCGCCGTTGCCGACGTCCTCTTGCACGCCACCCGCCCCTGTCCCGCGGACCGCGGTAAGGACGACGAAGCCGTCCATGGAGCTGCTTGCGCTTGCACGCGGTGGGGTTTGCCCTGCCCCGACCGTCACCGGTCGGGCGGTGCGCTCTTACCGCACCGTTTCACCCTTGCCGGCGGTTGCCCGCAGGCGGTCTGTTCTCTGTGGCACTGTCCCTGACCCGCAGCGGGCCGGTGGCTGTTGGCCACCACCGTGTCCTGTCGTGTTCGGACTTTCCTCGGCCGGGTCGATGCCCGGACGCGGTCGCCTGTCCAACAGGACAGATGGTAGCCACGACGGATCGTGGACGGTCGGTAGCATGCGGCCCATGGGCGAGTCCTCGAGCCGGCAACCTCGCGGGCCCCTTCGTCTGGCGGTCTGGGCGGACGACGGCGCTCGCTCCCTCTTGCAGCAGATCGCCGGGCATGAGGGCGTCGAGCTGGTCATGGTCGGCGGAACGAGGCCGACCGACGTGAGGTCGCTCGCGGACGCCGCCGCCGCAAAGGTGGTTGGCGATCCCCGCGAGGCGCTCGCATCGGACGCGGTGGACGCCCTGCTGCTGCTCGCGCCGGAAACTCTCGAGGTCGCAACGCTTCGGGCGATGCTCGAGCTCGACAAGCCGTTGCTGTCGGAGCGGCCGATCCCGGTTCGAATCGAAGACTGGGTCGATTTCGAGTCGGTGCCTCGCCGGCCGGTTCCCGTGCCGCGCATCTCCGCAAGCCGTCACTGGCTTGCCGGAGGCGACTGGATCGAGGCCATCGGCCCGGTCGAGGCGATGCACGTCGATCTGCGATGCCATCCCGAGGAGGGCTCGCTGGCCGGGCGTCTTGCCGATGGTCTCGATCTGGTGCTGTCTCGGTTCGGGATGCCGGCGCAGATCGCGGCGTTCGGCATGACGCTCGCCGATCCCCCCGAGTTCCAGCATCGCCGCCCCCAGCCGCCGGTGACGATGACCGCCGCCTTCACCGATGGCCGCTGGGCCACCATTTCGGTCGCGATCGGCCCGTACCCCTGGCATCGCGGTGTCGAGTTGCTCGGGCCGGACGGTGCGGTTCGGTGGAACGATCGTTCGATCGAGTGGATCGGCGCCGACGGCACCGAGCGAGGGAGTGGAACCGGGCTTCCGGGAGGCGCCGGGCTCGATGCCCCCGCGACCCGCCCGGGCGCGGTCTTCGGGGAGTTTCTGCATCGATGGTGGCTGCGGCAATCGGGGCCCGCAGACCCCCCCATGCCGCACCGCGAACTGCTCGCGTGCCTCGAGGCGACCCGCCTGGCATCGCGCACCGGATCCCTCGAGGATCCCGGGGGACTGCTGTCGTTGCTTTGAATCGTCGGCGATCTGGAGGGGCGCTGCCCCGAGAAGATCCGCCCGCAGAAGGCGTCGGCGTCAGCCGCCGGAGATCTCGCCGATTCGAACCCGGAGGTAGTCCTGCCGGTGCCCCGCCTTGCGGCGGTAGCCCTTCCGGCGCTTGTACTTCACGACGTCGATCTTGTCGCCGCGGGCGTCGCCGAGGATCTCGGCGGTGACGGTCGCTCCACCGACGTAGGGAGTGCCGATCGAGGCCTCGCCCTCGCCACCGCCGATCGCGAGAATCCGATCGAACACGACGCTCGTCGCGCCCTCCTCGAGTTCACGGGTGTCGATGTCGACGATGTCGCCGCTGGACACCTTGATCTGGGTACCGCTGTCTTCGATGATCGCGTACACGGTCGGACTCCTCGAGGCCGGTTGGGCCTTGGCGCGAATCGGAGAGAATACGCAGATCCCGGCGATCTGCCAAGGGATTTGTCCAGGTCCGATCGCAGTCGTCTCAGACGGCCCCCTGCCCCGTCGAGACCCTTCGCCACGGAATCAGGAGGCAGGGCACCGCGGCCGCGAGCAGGCCGAGACCCCACCAGCGGGTTCCGGTGGCCGTGCCCAGCACCGCCTCGCCGATGCCGACGACCGCCAGCCAGAGACCGGCGGTCACCATCGCCGCCATCAGCAGCGGCTCGACCAGACTGCGTCTCGGGCCGACGCCATCGAACCTCCGCCACCCCGGTCCGGGAGGACGGACCCGTTCGTGGAACCGTCGCAGCGTCGCGTCGCCGACGGGTCGGGTCATGAAGGTCACCGCGAGCCAGGTCGCGGTCGCGGTGGCCAGCGTGATCGCCACTCTCGCCCCGAAATGCTCGTCGGGTCGCCCGGGCAGGATCGCCAGCGTGTCCAGGCTCGCCACGTGCCAGCCCACCAGCACCGAGGCGACCATGGCCGCGATCTCCGACCACGCGTTCACCCGCCACCAGTACCAGCGGAGGATGAGGACCAGTGCCGAGCCGGACATGATGACCGCGAGGAACTTGTAGATCGCGAGGATGTCGTCGATGCCCGACGCGACCGCCAGCACGATCGCAAGCACCGGCAGCATCAGGAGACGACCGAGCAGAACGTCGCGCCGACCGCCGCGTGGACTTCGGTCGTCCTCGACGATGCCGCCCGCACTCCGCGAGTCACCTCGCCGGACCGCTCGGCGGAGCGGATCGATCACGTCGTTGACCAGATACGCGCCGGACAGGTTGAGATGGGTGTCGACCGTCGACATGAAGGCCGCGAGCATCGCCGCGACGAGCAGCCCCTTGACGCCGGGCCCGCAGAAGCGATCGATCATCGCCGGATAGGCCGCCTCGGCATCGACCGTGCCCGGAGGCAGCACCGCAAGCGAGCCGATCGCGACGACGATCCAGGGCCACGGTCGCAGGGCGTAGTGGGCCACCGCGAACCAGAGCATCGCAAGCACGCCGTCCCGTTCTCCGCGCGTCGCCAGCACCCGCTGGGCCGTGGCGCCGTGGCCGGGCGCCCTCGCCCACCACGCCATGAAGAACCACACCGCGATCGTGAACTTCATCGCGCCGCTCGCCGAAGCGTCGGGCAGCAGACCGAAGTGCGCCGCGGCGTCGGGCACGTGCCTTCCGGCGGCGTCCATCATCGGGCCGACGCCTCCGAAGGTGTCGGCCACCGTCGTGGCGAGCAGCACCGCACCTGCCATCGAGATCACGAACTGCACCAGATCGGTGAAGGCGACGCCGTACAGGCCGCCGAGCGCCGACGTCGCGACGGTGAGAAGGGCCAGGCCGAACACGATCGCGGTGGTGATCTCGATCTCGATCCCCCACGCGGCCGCGGCCTGCCACGGCGTGCCGTCGGGAATCCCGAGCATGATCGAGAGCATCTTCGCCAGGCCGATCGAGACTCCCGCCACCACGCATCCGCCCACGAGCAGGCCCTGATACGCGCCGTCGAAGACCCGCAGCGCCCTCGCCGCGCCGCCGTCGTAGCGGAACTCGATGAGCTCGACGTCCGTGGCCATGCCGCTTCGCCGCCAGAGCGAGGCGAAGAGGAAGACGCTCGCCGCATGGCCGGCGGCCATCGACCACCACCACCAGTTCTCCGAGACGCCGCCGTCCCGGACCATGCGCACGACCTGCAGCGGCGTGTCGCTCGAGAAGGTCGTGGCGACGATCGAGGTTCCGGCGATCCACCACGGCAGACTGCGCCCGGCCAGGAAGAAGTCCGTTCCGCTTCGCGAGGCGCGGCGTCGCACCAGCAGAGCGATCAGCAGCGTGGCGGCGAGGTAGCCGCCGATCACCGCCCAGTCCGCCACGGCGAGTCCGGTCGCGACGGCTTCGGTCCCGGCGGCGTCCATCGGTCAGGCGACCGAGAGACTGGCCATTCGAGCGAGGGCCTCGTCGATGGTCTCGTCGGTCTTGCAGAAGGCGAAGCGGACCAGGGCGTGCCCGTCCTCGGGACGACTGTAGAAGACGCTCGGCGGAATCGCGGCGACCCGGGCGTGTTCGGCGAGGTGCATGCAGAACGCGCGGTCGTTCTCGAAGCCGAAGGCCGAATGGTCGGCGAGGACGAAGTAGGTTCCCTGAGGCACGTGCACGCCGAACCCCAGGCGCTCGAGACCGGCGCAGATCCGGTCGCGGGAGCGGTGGTACCGGTCCCGCAGGTCTCGCACGTACCCCTCGCCCTCGGCCAGCGCGATCGCGGCGGCCTCCTGGAACGGCGTCGCCACCGCGAAGGTGAGGAACTGATGCGCCGCACGCACGCCGCGCGACAGATGCTCCGGCGCCGCGACCCAGCCGATCTTCCATCCCGTGCAGGAGAAGGTCTTGCCGAGGCTCGACAGCGTCACGGTGCGCTCGGCCATGCCGGGCAGCGAGGCCATCGAGATGTGCTCCCCTTCGAAGAGCAGGTCCTCGTACACCTCGTCGGAGACGACCAGCGCGTCGTGCCGTCGGGCCACGTCCGCGACCAGTTCCAGTTCGCTCCGGTCGAACACCCGTCCCGTCGGGTTGTGGGGAGTGTTGACGAGGATCAGGCGGGTCCGCGCGGAGCAGGCCGCCTCGAGGTCCTCCCGGGTCAGGCGAAAGTCCGGCGCCTTCAACGTGACGTACCGGGCGACGCCGCCGGCCATCGCGACCGCGGCCGGATAGCTGTCGTAGAAGGGCGCGATCAGAACCACCTCGTCGCCGGGGTTCACGAGGCCCAGGATCGTCGCGGGAATCGCCTCGGTGCAGCCGCAGGTCACGGTGATCTCGCGGTCCGGGTCGAACTCGAGGCCTCGGTCCCGATAGCGCCGCGACAACGCGTTCGAAAGGGCCGGAGCGCCGGTCATCCGGGCGTACTGGTCGAAGCGGCCGTCCCGAATGGCCTCGACCGCGGCGTCCTTGATGAACGTCGGAGCAGGAAAGTTCGGGAAGCCCTGACCGAGATTGACCGCGTCGTACCTGGTCGCAAGAGCGCTCATCTCGGCGAAGATCGTCGCCCCGAACGGGCGAAACCGGGCGGCGACGGCGGACGGTGGCGTGGGCGCGGAGCTCGAGGAGCCGGTCGAGGTGTCGGTCATCCCATCAGGGTAGACCACCCGGCGCGACGAGTGCAGGCGTTCGCCCCATGTGGCCCGCCGCCGCTTCGATGTACCTTTTCCACGGCCGTCGCGACACGGCCGAGGTGTCCGCCATCCCGGTTTCGCGCGGCCGGCGCGGAATGCTCCGTCGGGCGTACCGACGGTCTCGGGACGAACTCGATCTCGACCGGCCAGGAGACCTCGACATGAAGTCGATTCTCGCCGCCTCCGGGGCGATCTGTCTGGCCGCGCTGGCAAGCGACGTCCGGGCCCAGACCTGCAATGCCGCCGACGTCAATGGCGACGGCATCGTCAACGGCATCGACATCGCGATCGTCGCGGGCCACTGGGGCGAACTGTGCCCCATCGCCATCGACTCGGTCGCGCCTGGCACCGGTCCGCTCGATGGCGGCACCGCGATCACCATCACGGGCCTGAGTCTCGGCGGCGTGCTTGGCGTCACCATCAACGGCATCCCCGCGACCGACGTCGTGGGCGTCGATCCCAACACCGTCACCGCGGTCACGCCCGCTTCGGCGGTCTGGGGTCCGGTGGACGTGGTCGTGACGACCACCGCCGGCGACGTGTCGCTCCCGGGCGGCTTCGACTACACCCCGGTGCCGTGGGCGACCATCGTCGAGTGGCCGCCGGACCCGAAGGTCATCACCGACTCCACCATCCGGGAGGCCATCGAGGCCGCCGGGCTGCCTTGGCGGATCATCGACGACGCGAGCGGCATCGAGATGCTGCTGGTGCCTTCGGGACAGTTCGACATGGGCTGTTCGCCTTCGACGGTCGACCCCTGCCAGCCCAACGAGTACCCGGTGCACGAGGTCGTGCTGACCGAAGCGTTCTACATCGGCCGCTACGAGGTCACCCAAGGTCAGTGGACGGAGGTGATGGGGTACAACCCCAGCTACTTCGACGGATACGCCAACAGCGCCGATCGGCCGGTCGAGCAGGTCACCTGGGGCATGACCCAGATGTTCGCCTCCGCCACCGGCCTCGCGGTGCCGACCGAGGCCCAGTGGGAGTACGCCTGCCGAGCGGGCACCACCACGGCCTACAACGACGGCAGCGACGATCCCGCGACGCTCGAAGGCATCGCATGGTGGATCGGCAACAACATCCCCTACGGCACCAAGGTCGTCGGTCAGAAGGCGGCCAACGCCTTCGGCCTGCACGACATGCACGGCAACGTGTGGGAGTGGGTGCAGGACTGGTACGACCCCGACTACTACAAGGTGAGCCCGCTGGAGAATCCCGCCGGTCCCGAGAGCGGCGAGCTGAAGATCGTTCGCGGCGGCCGTTGGGACAGCCCCTCGGTGAACTGTCGTTCGTCCCGTCGGTACCACCGGGATCCCAACTCGGCGATCTACGACTTCGGATTCCGCGTGATCCGCAATCCCTGAACGCTCTTCATCTCCTCGGAGCCGTCACGCCGCCCTCGCCAGGTGCGAGGGCGGTGTGCGTTCCGGGCCTACGCGGTCGTCGGCACCGCGAATCGGCCGCGGCTGTCCCCGAATCGGTCGATCGACGCGCCCGATCGGTCCGCGAGGCTGACGAAGAGATCGCACAGCGGCACGTCGCCTTCGAGGGCGATGTGGCGTCCGTGTCCAGCAGCGAGCGCCTCGTCCTCTCCCCCGCCGGCAAGCAGCACCGGCAGGTTGCGATGGTCGTGGCGGTCGCCGTCGCCGATGGCGCCGCCGAAGACCACCATGGTCGAGTCGAGGAGGGCCTGCCCCGACGCGTCCCGCTCGTTCGCGAGCGTCTCGAGGAATCCAGCCACCGCCGAAGCGTGCAGGCGGTTGATCGCCGCGAAGTCGGCAAGCTTCTCGGGATCGTCGTCGTGGTGGCTCGAATCGTGATGGCCGCGGGTCACCCCGATCGTCGGATACGGACGATTCGACCCCTCGTTGGCGAGCATCAGGGTGGCGACGCGGGTCAGATCGAGGCGGAAGGACATCGCAAGCAGGTCGAACATGACGCGGGCGTGCTCTGACCATTCCGCCGGCACGCCTTCGGGGACCTCGACGCCGAGTTCCTCGGGAGTCTGCGTCCCCCGCTCGCCGGCTTCGACCCGACGCTCCACCGAACGCACCGCCTCGAGATACTCCTCGAGCTTGCGACGGTCGTTCGCGCCGAGTCGATCTCGGAGCGCCGCCGCGTCCGCGCCCACCGCATCGAGAATGCTCTTGCGGCGAGCGAGTCGCGACGCCCTCGCCGCGGCGTCCTCGCCGGCGGGGCCGGTCGTGAACAGACGCTCGAACAGCTCTCGCGGCCGATGCTCCTTGGCGACGGGGGTGTGGGGCGAAGCCCAGGAGATGTTGGCGCTGTACGCGCAGGAGTAGCCCGAGTCGCAGCCGCCCGCGTACATCCCCCGCTCGAGCCCGAGTTCGAGGGAGTCGAACCGGGTTCGGCCGCGATTGGCCCGCGCGATCACCTGGTCGATCGAGACGCCTGCCGAGATGTCCGAGCCCATCGTCTTGCGAGGGTGGGCGCCGGTCAGGAAGCACGCCGCCGATCGGGCGTGGTCGCCGGGGCCGTCGCCGAGGGCGTTGGCGTTGGCGTGGGCGAAGTTGCTGAAGACGGTGAGGCGGTCCTTCATCGACTCGAGCGGCGCAAGGGCCTCGGGCATGCGATCCAGCGATCCGGTCCGCTCGGGGAACCACGCGGCGCGGTTGACGCCGTTGGGCAGGAACACGAAGGCGAGTCGGCGCGGCGCGTCGCCGGCTGCGCCGATCGCGCCGAGACTGCGTGGCGTCATCGCCTCGAGCCAGGGCAACGCGAGGGCGGCGCCAAGGCCGCGGAGCATGGTGCGTCGAGGAATCGGCGTGGTCACGAGGCGTTCTCCGCTGGAGGCCCGGCGCGATGTCGGAACTGCTCGGAGGCGACGATCGCCTTGACGAGGTCCCTCAGGGACGGCGCATCGATGCTGCGGGCGATGTGGTCGACGGTGGCTTCGTCGTCGCCGACGAGACCTCGGCCGAGGGCGTAGACCATCAGGTGCTTGACGATCGATCGGCGAAAGGCCGGGTCCTCCCGCAGCACGGCGGCGAGTTCCCAGGGGCCGTCGAAGACGCGTCCGTCGGGGAGGCGGCCGGTGGCGTCGATCGGGGCGGCGCCGTCGCCGATCCGGCGACGACCCACCGCATCGAATCCCTCGAACGCCAGACCGAGCTGGTCCATGCGCACGTGGCATCCGGCGCAGTTGGGATCGGACCGATGTCGCGCGAGCTGCTCGCGTGCGGTCTCGCGATCCCCGGCCGCTCGTCGATCCGCGAGCGTTGGAACGTCCGGCGGGGGCGGCGGTGGCGGACTGTCGAGAAGACTCTCGAGCACCCACTTGCCGCGCTTCACCGGGCTCGTTCGCGTGGGATTGCTGGTGGCGAGCAGCACGCTGCCGTGCCCGAGCAGGCCCGGCGGTCTCCATCGCCCCACGTCGACGCGCCGCAGGTGCGAGCCGCGCACTCCGCCGATGCCGTAGTGCCGAGCGAGACGCTCGTTCAGGTAGGTCCACTCGGCGGTGAGCAGATCCTCGACCGGGCGATTCTCTCGGAGGATCGCATCGAGAAAGAGCGTGGTCTGGCCCTTGAGATCCTCCAGCAGCATCACCCGCTCGAGCGGTGAGGCGAGATCGAGGATCTCGGGGGCCGGCATCCGCGTTTCGACCGCCGAGATGTGCAGCCACTGCTGGCCGAACCGCTCGGAGAGGGCGATCGAACGCGGCGAGTCGATCATGCGGTCCACCTCGACGAGCAGCGAGTGCTCGGTGTCGAGCGCGCCCGCGGCCGCGGCGGCGAACAGTCGCTCGTCGGGCATCGACGCCCACAGCAGGTAGGACAGGCGCACCGCCACCTCGAAGCCGTCGAGCGGGCGGACGGCGCCGGCGGCGGGCTCCGCCTCGAGGCGATACAGGAACCGGGGGTCGACGAGCGCCCGAACGAGCATCGCCCGTTGCGCCTCGGACTCGTCCTCGAGGCCCGAAGCGGCGTCGAGAAGCGACGCCACCGCCGCCTCGTCGGCGGGTCGTCGAAACGCGCGGCGTGCGAGTGCGCGGGCGAAGTCGTCGCGGCGTTCGCCGGTCCGGCGCATCTCCGCGACCTGCGGCGTCGGCGCGACCTCGTCGAGCGGGCCTTCGACCTCGATCGCCGTCACCACGAGGTTTCGATCCTGCGCTCCGGCGGGCAGACTGCGATCGACGAAGTCGTTGATGAAGGCGACGCCGATCGCCGACTCTCCCGATTCGACGATCGCCTCGGTCTCGCGGCGGCCGGGCTTCTCGCGGGTCTCGGGAAGGTCGAACTCGGCGAGGACGCGTCGCGGTGCGGGGCCTGCGACGATCGCCACCCGCACCGGATCCGGGCCGGCCTGCATGCCCCAGCCCTCGAAGGCGATGCGATAGCGACCAGGTCTCGGCAATCGAAACTCGTGCTCGGCGGACCCTCGCGACCACACGAGAGCGCCGCCATCCCGGGCCTGTCCCCCGCCGACGACGGTCAGATCCGAACCCTCCACACGCCGTGCTGCGGCCGGCGCCTCGAGCGGCACCGCTTCGATGGCGACGCGCTCGGCGATCGAGAGGTACTTCTCCAGCGCCAGCGGCGACAGCGACAGCACCGATCCGATGGAGTCGAAGCCCTCCCCCACGTCGTCGGCCGGCAGGATGGCGTCGGCGTCCACATCGACGCCGGTCAGATCGAACACGCTGTTGCGATACTCGACGTTGTTGAGGCGACGGAGGGTCGGCGCGACCGCCGCCGCGGTGCCGGCGCGGCGGTCGAGTTCGCCGTTGGCGACGTGGACCAGATCGACATACGACTCCGGATCGGGTCGCGGCCCCGGATCGTCGATCGGCGGCATGTCGCGCCGCTGCAGACGGTCCCGAACGCGACGCAGCACCGACGCGGACGCCGACTCGGGATCGGTCGAGAGCCGCGAGAGATCGAGCCCCGCCTCCGGATCGTCCTCGGCGTGGCAGTCCACGCACCAGGTGTTCATCGCCGAAGCCAGTGCGGCGAGATCCGATCGGTGCGGCGACCCGAGATCCGTCACCTCGGCGGTGGCCGTCGATCCCAGCAGCAGCGTCGTGGCGAGCAGGCCGGTCCGCATGGGCGAAGCCTACGACGCCCACGACGCGATGCAACCGGTTCCTCTTCGATTGCCCTTGCGGTTCGGTCCGCGACGCCTCGCGAACTCGGGTAGTCTCGGGTTTCCACAGGAGGACTCCGACCATGTCCATCGATCGTCGCGCGTTCCATCTCGCCTCCCTCGCCGCCCTCGGGACCGTGTCGTCACGAGTGCTCGCGTCGCCCGCCGCCGAGAACGCGGAAGGCGCGGGACCGGTCGCGTCGATCGACGGTCGCGAAGCGGGGTTCCGATCGCTGGGCGAGGGCGACTTCGTCAACGTCAACTGCAAGGCGGACACCTGGCGCTGGAAGGACGGCCTCGCGCACTGCACCGGAGATCCGGTCGGCGTGATCCGCTCGACGAAGCCCTACACGAACTTCGAACTGATCTGCGAATGGCGGCACCTGCGCGATGCGGGCAACTCCGGCATCTTCCTCTGGACGCCCAAGGCCTCGCTCGATCGCCTCGATGGTCCCGGACTTCCCGAGGGCATCGAGGTGCAGGTGCTGGATCTGGGCTACACCGCGGCCTTCGAGAAGGGCGGCGGCAAGGCCGACTGGTTCACCTGCCACGGCGACGTGTTCCCGGTGGGCGGATCTACGATGACGCCGTTCGCTCCGACGGCTCCCAACGGTCGGCGCAGCTTCCCCAGCGAGAATCGCTCCAAGGGCGTCGGCGAGTGGAACCACTACTACGTTCGCGCGATCAACGGTGAAGTCCGCCTCTGGGTCAACGGACGCGAGGTGTCCGGAGGCACCGACTGCAATCCGCGCACGGGATACCTGTGCCTCGAGAGCGAGGGGGCGCCCGTCGAGTTTCGTGGGCTGCGACTCCGCGAACTGCCCTGACCGCCCGATCCGGTCCGATTGTCGAGGCAGCCGCCATGACGGAATCCGGCGAGAGCTCCGGCTCGCCGCCGGCGACGAAGTCGAGCGTCCTCTTCGGAGGCGCGTTCACCTGTCTGGCGATGCTCGCGGTGGTGGTGATGGCGAGCATCGTGAAGTGGGCATCGCTCGCCGTATCCACCGAGTTCCTGATGGTGCTCCGATGGGGAACGGGTCTGGCGATCATCGCCCTGCTGCTCTTCATGCGGCGGTCCTGGGCGGTGTTTCGCGCCAGGCATGCGGGGCTTCATGTGATGGCGGCACTGTGCTGGACCGCTTCGATCTACCTCTACTACGACTCGGTGCGTTGGATCCCACTGGTGGATGCGACGCTGCTCTTCAACACGGCTTCGCTCTTCTCGCCGTTGATTCTGCGAGTCCTGCATCGGCGCCCCCAGCCGTGGCGAGTCTGGACCTCCACGGTGATCGGATTCGTCGGCGCCGCGGTCGTCCTCGATCCCCGGCCGGGATCGCTGAATGCGGCGGAATTGTGCGCGTTGACGGGCGGCCTGCTGATGGCGTTCCGTCTCGACATCATGCGACGACTCGGTCCCGACGCGTCTCCGAAGCGGACCACCTTGTACGAACTCGGATTCGGCCTGCTGGCCTGCATCGCCGTGTTCACGGCCATGGAGTTCCCCGTGCGAGACTGGGCCGGGCACATGTTCACCCCTGCCGAACGGCATGATCCGTGGATGACGCGCTCGGTGATGGTCGGGGCGACGCTGGCCCTGGGGGCGCTCTCGCTCTTGCAGGTGCGCCTGATCGCGGAAGCCATGAAGCGGGCGACTCCGGCGCAGATCGCGCCGTTTCGCTACTCCGGGATCGTGTTCGCGGCGTTGCTCGACTTCGCGATCTGGGATGTCGTCCCGGGGGTGAACGCCTTGGTCGGACTCGTGCTCATCGCCGCCGCGGCGACGATCGTGCTCGACCGATCCGGGGTGTCGGCCCGGTCGTCGACCGGAGTCGCCTGATCGAACGACTCGCCACTCCGAGGTCCACGCCTCGAGGCGGCGAATTCGTGATCGCGGGCGCGATCTCCGGCAACAGTCACAATGCGA
>JAFMML010000025.1:39721-43644 GCA_017859745.1 Planctomycetota bacterium | reverse complement strand
ACGAGGAGGAGGAAGACGACGAGCTCGAGGATGCCGCCGAAGAGGATGAGGAGGAGGAAGACGACGAGCTCGAGGACGCCGCCGAAGAGGACGAGGAGGAGGAAGACGAGGAGGAGCTGGGGTATGTGACCGAGGAGCTCGGGGCGGATGGCGGGAAGACGCTCGAAGCCCAGGTTGCATCGGACGACCCTGCGGCGTCGAGACTCGTCACCCGCGAGGAGGTCCAGGCCTTGCTGGCTCCGTCCGATGGTGCGAGTGGGAACGCCACTCTGGAGATCGATGTGCCGACGCCCACCGACGACTCCGAGGCCGACTCCATTCCGGTGAGCGAGTTCGTCCTCGACCCGTCCGAGCGCGACGAGTGGATCGAGGAGGACGCCGAGAAGACGTGGCGTTGAGATCCGACCTGTCCGACAGGTCCGACCAGTCCGACAAGTCCGACGTGTCTGACAAGTCCGACGTGTCCGACAGGCGCTTCGCCGGGTCCCGCTCGCTTGCGAGCGGTCTTGCCGCGATGCCGGACCAAAACGAAACGAGGCGCGACCGTGTGGTCGCGCCTCGCAAGTGAAGCGGAGAGGGTGGGATTCGAACCCACGGTGAGGCGAACCCCACACCGGTTTTCGAGACCGGCCCTTTCAGCCGCTCAGGCACCTCTCCGGCGATCCGCGAGTATCGGCGGGGTACCGATGGTGGTCAAGAACGGCCCGAGTCTCCGGCGTGGTTGGTCGTTGGAATGCCGCCTTGGACCGATCTTCCCGGAACCGGCCCGCTCCGGCCGGCTCCGACCGAGTCCAAGAGACGTCGTCAACGTCGGAGGCCGACGATCTCGAGGCTGGAGGTCGGCACCCACCCGGATCGGCCGTCGTCGAGAATCACTCGGGACCAGCCGGGCCGCTCCTCGGCGACCTGGCACTCGATGCCGGAGACGAGTGGCGTCGAGACTTCCGGGGCGAAGCCGTCGCCGTTGCCCTTGCGAAGCACGACCTCCGTCGCAACGACCACTGCTCGATCCGAGGCGTGCTGGTCTCGAAGATCGATGCCCACGGTGATCGCGAGGACCACCGACCCGACCAGCACCACGCCCATCGCCGCCGGCCAGAGATCCCGGCCGGGCGGCACGGCGCGACCGACCCTCGCCTGCCGCAGCACCAACAGGCTCCAGAACACCACCCAGAGTGCGACTGCACCCCAGGCACGCGTTGGAAGCGGTACGAGGTGCCACCAACTCGCCAGGCGGTCGGCCATCGAGGGATCGCCCCCGGCGGTCGGTCGCCCCGGCACCTGGGATCGGGCGAAGGCCAGGTTCGCCGCAATGGATGGATCCGCTGGATCGAGCGCCCGAGCCCGGAGCAGCTCGACGATCGCACCGCCCCGATCGCCCGCTCGAAGCAGGGCGTTGCCGAGGTTGTAGTGCAGGGCGGCATTGTCGATGCCGGTCCCGATGACGGCGTCGTAGTCCGCCGCGGCCAGAGCGAACGCCGCCCGAGCCTCGTCGGGACGAGTCGGCAGCAGCTCGATGCCGAGATCGTGGTTCGATTCCGCCTTCCGAAGCGTGGAGAGGGCCTCGGGAAGATCGGACGGATCGACGTCGGCGCGGCTGTCCGAGACGATCACGGCGACGGCCAACAGAGCGACGCATCGGATGGCGAACGAGGTGGGCATTCGACCGGTCATCTCAGGCCACTCCTCTCTGTCGCACGGTTCTCGACCTTGTCCATCGAAGGCGATCGAGCTTGGCCAGACACTGTCGAGCGCCTGCGACCGTGTCGGAGTCGGCAAGCGAGCCGCCGGTGAACCTCGCCCGTTCGCACGCTTCGAGAATCCGATCGACCCTGTCGGCGAGCTCGGGTGGAGCCTGCTTCAGATCCAGGATCGTCCGGACTTCCTGCCGGGTGATGGTGGCACCGGGCCGTCGAGCCCGGTCGGCCACGAAACCGGTGATCGCGGCGGCGACCGCATCGGCGTCTCCGGGGGCCAGACGTCGCAGAGCGGTCCGACGAGCTCGACTGGCTCGGGCGAGATCCGGGTTCTCCGCCAGCAGGCGGCGCCGCCGGAGATATGCGACGGTCAGCAGCGCCAGGACCGGGGGAACCGCAACGACGCCGCCGAGACGCCAGTCGAGGGCGATGACGCCGTCTCGAAGCAGAGCGTCCGAGACCGGGACGTTTGCCCGCAGTCCCAGGCGATCCTCGTCCGTGCTCGTCCCATCGAGGTCGCCCGCCAAGCGGCTGCGAGGTGCGGCGCCATCCGCCTGAACGACCTGCGACAGGCTCATGGTCTCGGTGGGCTGCACCGTGATCGGAATCGGTTCGGTCCACGCCGTGCGATAGACCCGCTCCGACGGATCGAACCACGAGAACGGAATCGGAGGGACCTCCGTCACCGCCTCGGTCAGCGGTCGAATGGTCTGAGTGAAGGTCTTGGTGCGTCCGGCGACCACGCCGGTCATGGGTTCGGAGGGAAAGCGAAAGCCCGAATCGAGGTTCGGGACCTCGCCTAGGGGTGGTCCCTGCAGAAGTCCGAGATCGCCGTCGGCGCCGGCGAGATCTCTCACCGACAGCGAAAGGGTCACGGGATCTCCGACCGAGATGGAGGTCGGCGTTGCGGAAGCGGTGATCTCGAAGTTGCCGACGGCTCCGGTGAACCACGCGGGCCGCCCCTCCGTCGGGAGCGGCAGGACCTCGATGCCTTCGAGGGTGGGGGTCGCGACCAGTGGTCGAACACCGCCCAAAGCGAGGTCGCGTCGACCGAAGAAGTCGCGGCTCGCCCGAAGGCTCGTCGGGTAGCGCATCACGATCGAGATGTCGCCGAGGTCCGGCGTGCCCACCCGCAACGCCTGAAGCGTGGCGGGCAGGTCGTAGACGAAGTAGGTGCGGTCACCGACCTCGACGGGGCGTCCGCGGGGGCGACGACGCTGCTGAAGCATGGCTTCGAGCTCTCGCTGGAATGCGCCGAACTCGCAGGCCTCGAGATCGATCAGGGACCACATGTCCTCTTCGTCGAGTTCGACGCCGAACTCGGTGCTGCGGTAGGGCCGGATCACGATGCGCAACGTGGCGTCGAGCGACTCGCCGACGAACACCTCGGTGGGGTCTGCGGCCACCTGCACCAGCAGGAGATCGCCAGTCTCCGACCTTCGGGCCACCACGGTGGTCGGCTCGCTCGCAAACCGCTCGCCATCGACGTCCACCACGATTGGAGGAATCTCGATCTCGCCTTCCCGCTGGGGACGGATCTCGATCGTGTGGATCGACGTGCGGCGAGTGGTCATGCGGCCGTTGACGATCTGGGTGAAGCTGCTCGTGCGCTCGCCGGGCAACAGGCGGATCGAAGCGCCGTCGACCACGGGGAGTTCGGGCGTCGAGACGTTCTCGGCGTTCACGATCTCGACCTCGACCGAGATGGAGGCGCCGACCCACGCGTCCAGACTCGAGAATCGGAAGTCGACGTCCGCGGCCGACGCGCGAGTGGCCATGCCCATCATCAGCAGAAGGATCGTGGCGATCCGATGGCGTGTCGGAGTGGGGTGGTGTGGTCGGTGTCGAATCACGAGATCGAGTTCCATCGGGTCACCAGTCCTGACGAACCGGGGTACGGCGGCGTTCCCGGGCGAGTTCGGCGGCTCGTGCCGCGCGACGCTGCTGCTCCTTGTCGCGAATCAATTGCAGAAGTCGCGACGCCTGCTCCCGGCTCAGGCGAGTGGGTGACGACACGCCGGCTGCCCCACCCTCACGGGACGAGCCTTCGCCCGCGTCCTCGCCGGTCTGCTGGCCGGCTTGGCCGAGTTCGCCCTCGGGGAGCGACGCCGCATCCTGAGCGTCACCAATCGCGTCGGCCGGGTCGACCGCGGGCGGGGGAGAGGCCTGCTGCTGCTGTCCGTCCTGCTGCTGCTGTCCGTCCTGCTGCTGCTGTCCGTCCTGCTG
>JAFMML010000025.1:0-39711 GCA_017859745.1 Planctomycetota bacterium | reverse complement strand
TGCTGTCCGTCCTGCTGTTGCTGTCCGTCCTGCTGTTGCTGTCCGTCCTGCTGTTGCTGGTCGGCGTCCCCGTCTTCGCCCTCCGGCGACGACTGGTCCTGCGAGGACTGCTGATTCTGATTGGACGGCTCGTTCTGGTCTTCCTGTTGCTGCTGCTGCTGCTGCTCGAGTTGTTCCAGCCGTTGCTTCAACACTTGCCGAAGCCGATGGGCGATCTCGGCGTTGGCCCGAGCATCACCATCACGACCGTCCCCGCGAATGGCATCGCGAAGCGCGACCGACGACGCGTCGAGCGTGGCCATGGCCTTGCGAAGGGACTCGGCCGGATCGAGGCCCGCGGCGGCCCCGCCACCGGGTGGATCCGAGGATCCGGAAGCGACGCCCTCGGCACCTCCCCCGTCGGCCTCCGACTGGGCGATGGCCGAGCGGAGCAGGGCGGTGCCCCGATTGAACATGGCGCGTTGAACCAGCTGGGCATCTCCACGAACCGCAGCGCGTTCGAATCGATCGGCCGCGTCCTCGAAACGACCCGCCTCGAACGCGCAGACCCCCAAGTTGTAGAGAACGGAAGCGTCCACGTCCTCTCGATCGGCGAGCGGCAGCAGCAACTGCTCCGCGGCGTCGAACTCACGCTGCTCGAGACGGGCCCACGCCTCGTCGATCTGCGCCTGCCGGCCGGAGGGGCGGACCGTGTCCACGGCCGCTTCGGGCAACGCGGGATTCGACGTCGTGGCCGACGCGGTCGCGACGCCCATCGACACGAGGGTGGCGAAAGCCAGAGTCCAGCATGCTCTCGACAAGGCGTCTCGCGAGACGAGTCCGATTCGAGTCGATCGAGTTCGGTGTCGAAGTGGATTCATGCGGCACGGCTCCCGATCGAACCACGTTGCGTCTCCGCAGGCGACCTGCCGTCGGGGCGGGCCGAGGTCGACCGGTCGCCTCCAGCCATCGCGACGCCTCGTCGATTCCGCCACGCCGCCAGCCATCCTCCGCGGCGATCGCTGATGAAGGTCTCCACGACCAGCAGCAGCAGGGCCAGGCCGGCGAACCACTGGAAGCGAGGCGTCGAGCGGCGAATGGTGGTCGATTCCTGCTCGGCGCGTTCAAGACTGCCGAGGGACAGGTCGAGCGCCTCGGCCATGTCGAGAAGCCTGGTCCCGGCCGGGAAGTACGCGCCATCTCCCGCGAGGGCCACCTCGCGAAGCGTCGAGTCGTCCATCTTGGTCCAGACCTCCCGCCCCTCGTGCATGAGCCATCGCCGATCCGATCCCTCGCCGACCGGAATGCGTGCGCCGTCACCGGAGTCGCCGAGGCCGACGGTGAACACCCGCACGCCGAGGTCGGCGTAGGCCTTGGAGGCGGCCTCGACCGGGAAGCTGCCCTGGTCCTCGCCATCGGTCAGGACCACGACGACCTTCGCGCCCGGCTGGTCGTCGGTGAAGCTCTCGGCAGCGGTTCGGATGGCATCGCCCAGCAGCGATCCGCCGCGGACGGTGGACTCCGGCGCAAGTTCGTCGAGACTCATCCGGAACAGGTCCTCGTTGAGCGTCAACGGGCAGCGAATCGACGCGGTGCCGGCGTAGGCGATGAGTCCCACCCGATCGCCCGGAAGCGCTCGCAGGGCGTCCTCGATGAAGGACTTCGCTCGCCCCAGCCGATTGGGCGAGGCGTCCTCCGCCAGCATCGAGCGCGACACGTCGACGACGAAGAAGCAATCGAGCCCTCGCCGCTGCACCTCCTCGTATCGAAAGCCCCAGCGTGGATCGACCAGCGCCGTCACCACGGCGGCCATGGCCGCCACCGCCAGCACCGACCGGGCAATCGGCCGAGTCGTCGTGAATGTCGGCGCGATTCGTCGAAGCAGCGCGTCGTCGGCGAACCGGCGCAGCCGGCCCCGGCGCGATCTCAGGGCGAGAGTCGCCACGACGCCGGCCACGGCGACCAGCCACAGCCACGCCCACGCCTCGGGGTGGTTGAACTCGAACTCGCCGAGCATCATGGCAGCCTCCCCAGGCGCGTGCCGGAAAGCAGGAGGTCCGCCGCCAGCAGCAGCAGGGGCAGCACCAGCAGTGGAGGCAGCGGAACGCCGGCCAGGCGGAACGAAGCGGTGGCGAAGTCGTCGAACTGCCGGTAGCGACGCTGCTCGGTGCGGGTCTTCTCCAGATCGTCGATGGTCTCGTAGATCTCGACGAGGCTGTCGGTGTCGGTGGCACGGAAGTACTCGCCGCCGGTCGTCTTCGCGACCGCGCGCAGGGTCTCTTCGTCGATGGAGACCGGCATGTTTCGAAGCACGGTCCGTCCCATCATTCGCACCGGCACCTTCGCGACGCCTCGAGTGCCGACGCCGATGGTGTAGATCTTGATGCCGTAGGTCCGAGCGATCTCGGCGGCCACCAGCGGATCGAGGTCGCCCGCGGTGTTCTCGCCGTCGGTCAGGAGGATCGCGATGCGGCTCTTGACCTCCTTGCGATCCTCGACGTCGTTGAGACGCTCGACGGCAAGCGCGATGGCGTCCCCGATCGCGGTGCCGTCCTCGTCGGGGGTCTCGGCGAGTCGAATCGTCGAGAGCGCCGCCAGCAGATGGTCGTGGTCGAGGGTCAGAGGACACAGGCTGTCGGCGTACCCGGCGAACCCCACCAGGCCGATGAGATCGTCCGGACGGCCCGGCAGGCCGTCGCCGCCCTCGATGAAGTCGCGAGCCACGGCCTTGACCGCGGAAAGGCGATCCACCGGCCGACCGTCGAGAGTGAAGTCGAGGGCCTGCATGCTGCTGGAGCGATCCACCAGCATCTGGATCGCCACACCTTCCACGAAGACCCGCGTCTCCTCGTCGGCGGTGCCGGGACGCGCCAGACACAGCACGATCGACGCGATGGCGAGGGTGCGCAGAATCGTCGGCAGGGTGCGAAGTCTTCGCCACATGCCGTCGGCGCTCGCGCGGACCAGATCGACGCTCGAATAGACCAGTTCGGGTCTCATGCGTCGGTCGAGAACCCGCCACCACGGCAGCAGCGCCAGCGGCAGGAGCAGCAGGGCGGCCGGAGCGAGCCACTCGACACGGTCGATGGCGACGACGGGGACGTCGGCGAGGATCATGCCGCCGCCTCCAGCAGGCGAGCCTTCGCACGGCTCTCGCCGGACTCGACCAGGCGCTCGATGACGTCGAGCGCCGGACCGGGATCGCGATCCGAGCCTCCCGCGAACTTGGCCAGATCGGCCTGCTCGAGCAGTTGCAGGATCTCGTCGCGCTCCTCTGGAGAGAAGCGATCGTCGGCGACGAGAACGCTCCGGATCTCGCCGGTGGTTCGATCGAGCGTGTCGAGACCGTCGCGACGTGCGAGCAGGCCTCGAAGCAGACTTGCGACCTCGGCCCACTGGTCCGAAGGCGTGCGCGACGCGTCGGGCGTTCGGAGATCGGCGATGCGACGGCGAGCCCAGACCGCGGGCGGCGGCTCGGCGGGGCCCCGTCGGCGGGACAACAGCAGAAACCCGCCTACAAGCACGGCGCCGGTCAATGCGACGCTCGACAGCCACCAGATCGCCGCGTGACCGGGGCGCTCCGACTGCATCGGAGTCACCCCCTTCGGGGGACGCATGGCCGCCAGAGGATCGAGCGTGGCGCCGCCCTCCTCGCCGAGCACGCCCTCGACGACGACGGGCAGCGGAGCAGAAGCGACGGTTCGGACAACGCCGTCGCCGCCCCGCTCGAAGGTCGCTTCGATCGGAGGGAGTTCGAGAGTCCCGCTCTCGAAGGTCCAGAGTTCAAGAGAGACCACCTCGCTTCCGATGGGCAGATTCCGAAGGCGAGGTGCGGGCCGGATCGCGAACTCGAAGGGGCCGAGGCGACCGTCGTCCGGAAGTTCGATCGTCGCCACCGCGCCGTCGGAAGGTTCGGCGATCACCAGCAACGGGATGGCATCGCCGACGAGTCGTGGGCCGACCCCGTGTCGAAGCGTCAGCCGGTCTCCGTCGATCCGCATCGAGGTGTCGACGAACTCCGAGGCATCGGGAGCGCTGCCGACCTCGGCGCTTCGATCGCAGGCGACGGCGACGGCGGCGAACGTCGCGAGCGCGACGACGGAGCGAAGCGATCCCGATCGCAGGGAACGGCGTGCCCACGTCATCGGCGACGGCCCTCCCGACGGCGGAAGTACGCCGCGATCGGATCGACGAAGTTCTCGCCGGTCGAGATCCGAATCGGATCGGCGCCGAGGCGGCGGAACGTGTCCACCTGAAGATCCCGCCGGGCGTCGGCGAGGGCCGCGAAGCGCCGGCGCATCCGGCGGTCCGACGTGTCCACGAGCAGACGGTCGCCGTGCTCCGCGTCGGTCAACTCCAGCAGGCCGATGTTGGGGAGGCGTCGCTCCCGTTCGTCCTCGACCACGATTGGAATGAGATCGTGCCGCTGGCGAAGGGCTCGGAACGGTCGTTCCCACGCCTCGTCGAGGAAGTCGCTGACCAGGAACATCACTCCGCGTCGGCGGAAGATGCGGCGCAACTCCTCGATGGCGGCGGGCAGGTCGGTCGCGGTTCCGCGCGGCTCGAGCGCCATCAGCTCGCGGACGATCCGAAGCACGTGGCGAGGCCCCTTGCGGGGCGGCACGAAGAGCTCGATGCGATCGGTGAATGCCAGCAGTGCGACCTTGTCGTTGTTGCGGATCGCCGAGAAGGCGAGGGTTCCGGCGATCTCGGCGACGAGCTCGCGCTTGAGCTCGGTGCGGCTTCCGAAGGCCAGCGATCCCGAGAGATCCACCGCGAGAATCACGGTCAGTTCCCGTTCCTCGCGAAACAGCTTGACGTGCGGATCGCCGAGGCGCGCCGAGACGTTCCAGTCGATCGTGCGGACGTCGTCGCCGACGAGGTAGGGGCGCACCTCCTCGAACTCCATGCCGCGGCCCTTGAAGGCCGAGTGGTACTGGCCTGCAAGGACGTCGGTCACCAGGCGATTGGTTCGGATCTGGATGCGTCGGATGCGGCGAAGCAGATCGGAGGAGAGCATGGTGGCGGAGCAGGTCGGCTTGACGGGAGATTGCAGCGGGGGATGTCGATGTGGGGCCGTGGGCCTCAGGGCACCGCGACGTGGTCGAGGAGTGTTCGGACGAGGTCGTCGGCGGTCGTCTCCTCGGCCTCGGCCTCGTACGACAGGATCAGCCGGTGCCGAAGCACGTCCGGCGCGATGTCCTTCACGTCCTGCGGCACCACGTAGCCCCGGCCTTCGAGGAACGCCTTCGCCTTGGCGGCGACGGCCAGCGAGATCGTGGCCCGCGGCGAAGCGCCGAACTCCAGGAGATTCTCCATGGGCACGCCGGCGGCACGGGGGTCGCGGGTCGCGACCACCAGCGACACGATGTAGTCCTTGATGCGGTCGTCGATGAAGATCCGGTCGACCAGTTCCCGCGCGTCCGTGATCGCGGAGGGCTCCATCACCGGTTCGACCCGGTCGCCGGCGCCGGTCCTGGCCATGCGGTCGAGGATGATCCGTTCCTCGCCGGCGTCGGGATACCGCACCACCAGCTTCAGCATGAACCGATCGACCTGCGCCTCCGGCAGGGGATACGTCCCTTCCTGCTCGACGGGGTTCTGGGTCGCCAGCACCAGGAACGGCTGGGGAAGCCGAAAGGTCTCGCTGCCGATCGTGACCTGTCGCTCCTGCATCGCCTCGAGCAGGGCGCTCTGGACCTTCGCCGGGGCCCGGTTGATCTCGTCGGCGAGCACGATGTTGGAGAAGATCGGCCCCTTCTTCACCGTGAAGTCGCCTTCGCCGGGTCGGTAGACGAGCGTGCCCACGAGATCCGCGGGGAGCAGGTCGGGGGTGAACTGGATGCGCTGGAAGTCGGTGTGGATCCCGTCGGCGAGGCACGCGACCGCGGTGGTCTTGGCGAGGCCCGGGACCCCTTCGATCAGGATGTGTCCGTTGGCCAGCAGGCCGATCACCAGGCCGTCGAGCAACTCGTTCTGCCCGACGATCACGCGGTGCATCTGCTCCTGAAGTCGGCGGAACGGCTGGCTGCGCTCCTCGACCTCGCGTTCGAGATCGGCGATCTGGGCGCTCGTCAGGGCTGGTGATCCGGTCGTGGGGGACATGCTCATGGGCGTGGTCGGGTCGGAGGGGAAGTCGGAATCGGCCGCATCGGTTCCGGCTTCGACCGGTGGCGGGCGTTCGGGTTGCGAGTCGAGGCTACGGCGGACGATTTCCGAAGGTTCGTCTCTCGCAGGACCCGACTGGCGAGGTCGATTATGCGGTCCTGCGGAGAACGCCTCAACGCATCCCGCCTCGGCCGGTTCGGAACGCGGGCCGTAGCATGACGGACATGGACGACTCGGATCGAACGACTCCGCTGGTGATCGCCGGCGTTCCCGCGAAGAACCTCGCCCTGCATCATCGCATCCGCTTCCCCGTCGGCGATCCGGCGGCCCTCGTCGAGTGGCCGGCGGAGGCGGGCGTCCGGGGCCGTCGCCTCCTGATCGTGCGCGACATCGAACTGGAGCGGGCCCGTCGCGACGCCCTCGCCGACACCTGCCACGCGCCGGCGGAGTTCACGCCCGAGGGCGGCCTCTCCGGCGATCGCGAGACCGCCACGGCCCAGTCGCTGGCGGAGTGCCTTCGAAAGCAGGGGATCGGTCGAGTTCGCGGCGATCGGACGCTGCCCTTGATCTTCGCCGAACACCTTCGAGACGCCGGCATCGACCTGATCTACGACGCGGAGGCCGGAGTGGCGGAGCGTCGTTCGAAGGACGAGTCGGAGATCGAGGCGTTGCGTGAGGCCCAGCGGATCACCGAGGAGGTCATCGAGTTCGCCTGTCGGACGATCGCCGGTGCCGGCGTCGATCGAGACGGGGTGCTCTCGATCGACGGCGCGCCGCTGACCTCGGAGCGGGTCCGGACCATGATCGACCTCGCCCTCCTGGAACGCGGATTCGACGCCTCGCCAAGCATCGTCGCCGGCGGAGCGGGCGGCGCCGACTGCCACGAACGCGGCGACGGTCCGCTGCGAACCTCCGAGCCGGTGATCATCGACGTCTTCCCCCGGTCGAAGGAATCGCTGTACCACGGCGACTGCACCCGGGTCGTGGTTCACGGCGAGATTCCGGAGGTCGTCGCGCGGATGCACGCGGCGCTCGTCGATGCGAAGCGGGCGGGCATCGCCGCGTGCCGTCCCGGCGCGACCGGTGAAGAGGTCCATCGAGCGACGATCGCCGAGATCCATCGCCATGGCTTCGCCTCGGGTCCGATGCCGGGACCGGACGATCCCGAAGGTGCGAACTGGATCGGCATGGTGCACGGCACCGGTCACGGGCTCGGTCTCGACGTCCACGAGCCTCCCCTTCTGGACTTCAAGGGGCCGGCACTCGTCGTGGGCGACGCCCTGACCGTCGAGCCGGGCCTGTACGGCCGGAGGATCGGCGGTCTGCGTCTCGAGGATCTCGTCGTCGTCACCGACGACGGATGCGAGAACCTCAACACGCTGCCGGAGGGACTTGACTGGCGTTGAGCGAGATGACGGTGAGCGGGCTGACGATCACGGGCGGTGCTCGCGTCGGGCGTCAGGACTCTCGATAACCAGCCGGCGTCGACGGAATCGGCGTCTTGAGCCCGCGCTTGGCGGCGTCGCGACAGGAGGCCATCAGGGTCTGGTGCAGCTTCTCATGGTCGGGATGGGTGTCCAGACACGCGAGCAGATGGTCGATCCGCTTGATGGGATCCTGATCCGGGTCGAGGTCTTCGATCGCGCGATCGCCGAGTTGCTCGAGCGCCTTGGCGACCCAGGTCTGGGTCGGGGCGGCGACGCGACGGGGTGGCGAGATCCGTGTCCGGATGGTGACCGGTCCGATGGCGACGATGGGACATTCCTCGAGGCGGGTGATCGGCTCTCGGCAGAGCACCGCGACCGGGACCTCCTGCTCGAGGGCCAGAAGTCTGAGGCGGCGGGCATCGGCGCCGACGAGCGGTGGCTCGACGACGTGGATCCCGGCGGTCACCTGGTCCTGCTCGGTCACTGCCGTCGTCGAGATGCGGACCTTTCGATGCTCGAACGCGGCGGCGAGACGCTGGCGGCGGGTCTCCTGCAACGGCAGCAGAATCCGAGCCATGGCGTCGAAGTCGTCTTCGGCGCGGGCGGCGGCGAGGGCCTTGCAGGCGAGACGCTCGGCCTCGAACCAGGCGCCTCGCCTGAGCGCGGCTTCGGCCTTCTCCATGGTCTGCTGAACGTTGTCGCCGCGGGACTTGGCCATTGCGGACATCATGCCCGCACCCGGCGAACCGAGCAAGCGGACCCGACGACTCAGCGCTGGTCGGGATCGACCAGCATGAACCGGATCCGAGCCTCCGCGGCGACCCGGTCCGCCACCAGGGCCCGGGCTCGAACGCTGCCGGTCCGCGTCGTGCCACGCAGCGCCTCGACCTCCAGCACCACCTGATCGCCCGGCGTGACCGGCTTTCGCAACTTGACCTTGTCGAGGCTCAGCAGCACCGCGATCTTCCCGGTGTGCTCGAGCTTCCTCGACAGAAGCAGGCCTCCCATCTGAGCAAGGGCCTCGACGAGCAGCACCCCGGGCATGATCGGGGTGCCCGGATAGTGACCCTCGAAGAACGGCTCGTTGATGGTCACGTTCTTGATGCCGACGGCCCGCCGATCGCCATCGATCTCGATCACCCGGTCCACGAGCAGCATCGGGTAGCGATGCGGCATCAGGCGAAGGATGCTCCGGGCGTCCATGACCGAGGTCGTGGACAGCAGATCGGCATGCTCGGCGGCGCGGATCTGCTCCCGCAGGCGCATGGCGAGGCGCCGGTTCAGGGCGTGCCCGGAACGTCCCGCCACGATCCGGGCCTGCAGCGGCCGACCGACGAGCGAAAGGTCGCCGAGCACGTCGAGCACCTTGTGCCGGACCGGCTCGTCCTCGAACCGAAAGGCGTTCTCGATCGGTCCGTCCTCGCCGATCACCAGCACATCCTTGGGAGACAGATGCGTGCCGAGGCCCTGGGCCTGGAGGGCTTCGGCCTCCTCCTTCAGGCTGAAGGTCCGCGCGGGGGCGATCTCGCGCCGGTAGTCGAGACGGTTGGGGTCGTAGCTGAGCGTCTGGCGACCGATGCGGTCGGATCGGTCCGCGTAGTCGAGTTCGTAGACGACCTGCAGGCCGGGCTTGGATGTGGGCAGAGCGGCGATCGAGCCGCCGCCCTCCTCGATCACGATCGGTTCGCGAACCCGGAAGACCCGGCGGGGCGCGTCGAGCTCGACGATTCCCGCGTCGAGCATCGCGTCGACGAAGGGAAGCGCGGATCCGTCGCCGCAAGGCAGCTCCGGTCCGCGGAGCCTGATCACGGCGTTGTCGATGCCCAGGCCGGCCAGCGCCGAGAGGCAGTGCTCGACGGTGTCGATCGAGGTCTCGCCGGATCGAAGCGTGGTGCGGCGGGCGAGCGACACCGCGTGGTCGACCACGGCGGGGATCCGCACCGGGGGATCCAGATCGGCGCGCTCGAAGAGGATGCCGCTGTCGGCCGGAGCGGGTTCGATCCGGGCCTCGGCCATTTCGCCGCCGAGCAGGCCTCGACCCGAGACCACGACCGCCGCCGCGAGGCTGCGCTGCCGCGGTTCGAGATCGACCGAGGTGTCCGCTTCGGCCTGCAGCATGGTCATTCGGCTCCGAACCGCTGTCGGAAGCGACGGAGGAAGTCGGGAAGGTTGCGAACCGCGACCGCCTCGCGCATCGCGATCCGCCGTTCCTGGGCGGGCACGCCGGCCCAGGTCTCGCCGTCGGGGATGTCGTTCATCACGCCGCTCTTCGCCGCGATGGTCACGCCGCGTCCGATCGCGATGTGGTCGGCGACGCCGACACCGCCTCCGATTCGGGTGCCGTCGCCGATCGTGACGCTGCCGGCGAGACCCACGAGTCCGGAGAGGGCGCAGGACCGCCCGATTCGGCAGTTGTGGGCGATCTGACAGAGGTTGTCGATCTTGGTTCCGTCGCCGATGGTGGTCGAGCCGAACTTGCCGCGATCGATGCAGGTGTTGGCGCCGATCTCGACGTCGTCTCCGATCACGACGTTGCCGAGGTGGGGCACCTTGATCAGACCCGTCGGCGACGGGCGATAGCCGAAGCCGTCGGTGCCGACCGCCACGCCGCAGTGAAGCGTGGTGCGACGACCGATGACGCAACGCTCCCGCACCGTGACGCTCGCGTGCAGGACGCTGCCATCGCCGACGACGACGTCGCGGTAGAGGCGAACGCCGGCGACGAGGATCGCTCCCGGGCCGATTCGACAGCCCGCGGCCACGCAGCACTGCGGCCCCACGACGGCACTGGGATCGATCGAGCTGTCCGGATCGACGACCGCCGTCGGATGAACGCCTTCGGCCAGCGTCTCGACCGTGGGTGCGAACCGTTCGAGCACCGTGATCATCGCCGAGTCGGCGTCCTCGACGCGGATCACCGCTCGTGGGTGTCCGTTGGGCGAGGCCTGGGGCAGCTCGACGTGTCGGCTGACCAGCGCCGCCGAAGCGCCGCACTGCGGCCAGTTCGATGCCCACACGTCGTCGGCGATGAAGGTGAGATCGCCCTCACCCGCGCGATCGACGGCCTCGAGACCTCGGATGAGGACTTCGCCTGGGCCGGTCAGTTCGCCGGAGACGAGTTCGGCGAGGTCTGCCGCAGTGATCTCGATCGTCGCGGGCATGCTGGGCGGATCAGTCGCCGTTGGCGGAGGCGCTCTGGGTGTTGAGACGGGCGATCAGCGCGTCGGTCACATCGAAGGCGCCGTTGGCGTACAGGAAGCGACGGGAGCCGATCTGCTGCTGCATCTGTTCGGCGCCCCCGGGCTGGATGGTCGGCACGGTGTCGTCCACCATCACGTAGTCCCAGCCCCGCTCCTTCGCGAGGTCGGCAGCGGCCTCCCGGATCGAAAGGTAGATGTCGCGCATCGCCTTGGACTGCTCCGCCTCGAGCTTGATCGCCGCGAATCCCTCCCAAGCCCGGAACTCGGCGATCGCCTCCTCGATGCGACCGGCGACCTCGATCTGGGCGTCGGAACCGGGCTGGAAGCTCTCGAGCTCGGCTTGCAGGTCCTCGATCTCCAGTTGCAGTTCGTCGCGGCGGGCGCCGAGCTCCTCCGAGAGCGCCTGCAGCCGGACCTCGGTGCGGCTCTGGAGATCGACGCTGTTGAACACCCGCTCGAGATCGACCGTGGCCACGACGGCCGGGCGGTCCGGGGCCAGCGCCGCGAAGGCGGCCAGTCCGGCGCAGAGAACCGCCGCAAGCAGGGCGGTCGAGGATCGGGGGGCGTGGAGAGTGGGCATGGTCGGATCCGTTGGCGAGGTCGATCGATGCGATCGGTTCGGGGTCAGGGGCGAACGGCGCGGGCGTTGTTCATGCGGACCACCAGCTGCTCGGTGATGTCGGTGGCGTCGGCGGCGAAGAGGATCTGTCGACCCTCGATCTGCATCCGCACCTGCCGCTCCTGGCTCATCTCGAGTTCACGGGAGACGCTGATCGGGCCGACCCCGTCGTTGACGACGACCAGCTCGAATCCCTCGGACTGGGCGAGGCGTGCGACCTCCTCGCGGATGGCTCGGTAGAGGGTCTGCCACTTCAGACTCCGCTCGCGATCGAGCTCGAGCTGCTTCAGGCGGCCCCACTCCTCGAATCGGAGTCGCATCAACGCGACCTCCTCGCGAAGGGCGGCGGAGTCGTCGGACTCGGGCATCTCTCGCAACTCGGCGATGCGCGACTGCAACGCCTCCTGTCGCCGCTGGAACTCCTGGCCGATGTTGGCCGACAGGCGATCGATCTTCATGTCCCACTCCGCCGCCTCGTTCAGGCGGTCGAGGACCTTGCCCATGTCGACGGTGGCGATCCGCTCGGCGGCGATCATGGCCGGCCCACGGGCCTCGAGGGGGCGGAGCACGACGGCCAGGGAAATGACCAGGGCGGCGGCGACGATGGCGATCGATTGGCGGTTCGACATGGCGACCTCTCGGGGGCGTCTGGAGCGAAGGCCCATTGTAGTGGTCCCGCCCATCCGGACACGCGTCGGACTCCCGTCGGAACGACGCGGGCGGGATCGGAGACCCTGAACGCCCTAGAAGGGCAGTTCCGCCGAGAAGCTGATCAACTGGTCCAGGTCCTCTTCCTGCTTGAGGATCGGAAAACCCAGATCGAACGCCAGGGGGGCGGGGCCGAGGGCGTCGAGGAACAGCCGGATGCCGACGCCCACCGAGACCCGGTACTCGCCGAGCGAGACCTCGTCGTCCACGGTGCCGCTGTCCACGAAGACCACTCCGGCGAGGAACTCGTCGACCAGCGGCACCTCGTACTGCGCGCCGAGGAAGAAGAGGAAGTCGCCGCCCACCGGTTCGTTGATCGGGGTGGTCGGGGCACCGATGGTTCCGGTGGCCTTGGGGCTGATCGTCCGGAACTCGAAGCCCCGGAAGCTGCGCCCGCCGAGGTAGAACCGCTCGTAGACCGGTGCGTCGCCGCCGAAGATGTAGCCGAGATCGCCGGACAGGCGGAGCACGCTGCGACGGCCCAGGTAGTCCTCGTCGAGCGTGAAGAAGCTCGTGACGCCGGCGGTGACGGTGGTGAACATCGATCCCCCGTCGTCGCCGCCGCCGGAGAGGAACTGCTGGACGCCGAGGTTGATGCGGGTGCCGCGGGTGGGGCGGAGGAAGTCGTCCACCGTCGTCCGCACCATGCTCACCCCGATGCTCGGCAGGTTGGTCGGGCCGCGGTCGTCGAAGACCTCGATCGGGGTGTTCGGATCGAAGTCGGTCAGCGAGACGCGCTGCCATCCCAGCGAGAGACCCAGATTCCACCGGTCGCCGAGGCGCCGGCCGAGGCCCAGCGAGAAGCCGTATCGGTTCTCGTCGTAGTCGGTGAAGATTCGATTGCGGTAGAGCGCCGAGACGTTCGCGGAGATGTCCGTCTCGAAGAGATGGGGATCGCCGAAGCTGATCGAGTAGTTGCTGACTTCGGTGCCCGGCGTGATGGCGAGGCTGAAGGTCTGCCCCGCGCCGCGGAACGCCCGGCCCTGAACCAGTTCATCGAGCGTCAGAGGCGGGTCGGCGATGTCGAAGTTCCGCTGGTTGACGGAGATCTCGCCGAAGATGCCGCTGTCCGATCCGAGTCCGACGCCGAAGTTGACGCTGCCGGTGTCCTTCTCCTTGACCTCGATCAGCAGATCGCGGACGTTCGGCGAGCCGGGCCTGGGGTCCTGGATCGTCGCGCGGACGTCGTTGAAGAGATTGGTCTGGCGAATGCGCTGCTCGGCCAGCTCGAGCTCTCGGCCGTCGAGCGGCCGACCCGGTCGGATCCGGACGAGTCGGCGAATCACCTTGTCCTTGGTCAGGAGATTCCCCTGCACGAGGACGAGTCCCGTGACCGCGGGCTCGCCTTCGAAGATCGTCAACAGGAGATCGACCTCCGCCGACTCGCCGGTTCGGGCGTAGGCGTCGGAGACGTTGGCGTCCACGTAGCCCATCGCGAGGTAGGCGTTGCGCACCGCCTCGATCGAGCGTCGCACCTGGATCGCTCGGAAGACCTCGCCGGGTTGAAGCACCACCAGCGCCTCGATCTGCTGTGGAGAGAAGACCTCCAGAGGGGTCGGGCCGGCGACGCCCGAGCCGCGAATCAGGATGTTCCGCAGCCGGTAGCGACGTCCTTCGGAGATCACGAAGGTGACCTTGGCCTCGCGACTGTCCGGACTCAGCTGGATTCGCCAGTCGGTGCGAACGTCCACGTAGCCCTGATCCCGATAGAAGCGGTCCAGCGATGCCGCGTCGTCGATGAGTCCTTCCGGATCGAGCAGGCCCTTGCTGAAGATCCCGAAGGACTCGGAAGTGCCGATCTGCGCAGACAGCCGCTTCGCCGGGATCGCGTCGTTGCCGACGAACTCGATCTCCTTCACCCTGACCCGGGGCCCCTCGATGATGCGCAGGATCAGGATGCCGGTGTCTCGAAGGCGACTCTCGTCGACGGTGACCTCGACGAGGTAGTGACCCTTCTGCTTGTAGAGGTCCTTGATGCGCAGGACCGACTGCTCGAGCAGGAAGTCGTCCCTCGGGCCACCCGCGTAGAGCGGAATGACGGCCCGGAGCTCCTGATCGGAGATCAGCTTGTTGCCGATGACCTGCAGGTCGAGGATCAGCGCCTGCTCGGTCATTCGGTAGACGACCTCGACGGCCCCGTCGGGGAGGATCTCCGCGGTCGCCTCGACCGACTCGAAGTGTCCGAGTCGGTACAGCGTCGCCACGTCGTCCCGAATGGTCCGCGGCTCGTACGGCTGGCCTGCGGCGATCCGAATGTTGTTGAGGATCTCCTGCCTTTGGATCCGGTCGAGACCCTCGAGCCGGACCGATCCGATCGGACGGTCTCGCAGGGCCTCGTTCTCGAGATCGCCGAACTCCTGAGCCCGGGCGGCCGGACTCGTCGCAACCAGAAGGACCGCTGCGGCGAGGACGGCGGCAAGAACGCGTCCCGGGAACGAGCCGCGAATGCGTTCCTCGCCCGAGAGAGCGCCATGGCGTCCCGGAGAGTGGTGGGGCGGCGACCGCATGGAGAGGGAAGGGTATCGGTGGCGAGAACCGGTCACAAGGCGGACGCTCTCCGCGGCGACCATGCCGAGTCTCCGGCCCGCCGCCTCGCGGGTTGCCGGGCGATCGGCCGTTCGTGAACGGCCTGACCGATCGAGTTCGGAGGCCCGTCGGTCTCGAAGAGGTCAGCCCTTGTCCGTCGCCTTGTCCGTCGCCTTGTCCATCGCCTCGAGAAGATCGTCGAGGGCGGCATCGAGCCGCCCCACGGCCGCAGCGAGGCGACTCAGTCCCTCGGTCGCTCGATCGAGCTCCCCGTCGGCGATCGGCTCGGCGAGGATCGGCATGGAGGTCGCGCCGTACCCGGTGAACCGATCGGTCGCGATCGACAGGTTGCGATACCAAGGACGATCGAAGAGGCCTCGCTCGTCCCACCAGACCCGATCGAGTGCCAGGAGCGCCGCGTCGATCGCTTCGCGTCGATCCGGCGAGATCGCCCCCTCCGCAGCCATCGCATCGAGGCGGGCATCCAACTCGTTTCCGCGCCGGGCGAGGCGGTCGAGGCGGGCTGCGATCGCCTCGATTCTCGGGGACAGGATCGCCAGATCCGGTGGAACCTCGATCGCCCGGACCTTCTCGGCGGCATCTCTCGCGACCGCCTCGCATCGCAGCGGCAGGATCGCTTCCGATGCGAGCAGCGACGCGAGGTTGGCCGTGTAGCGGGCGATCATCAAGGCGGGCTCGTAGTCCTCGCCGACGACCGATCGGTACCACGCGAGCGTGTCGTAGTTGGAGTGGTAGCTGACGCCCGCACTGCCGCCGGCGTGGATGGTGGCGACCGGCATGGCGACGTGCCCGACGAAGGCGACGTGGTCGGAACCGCCTCCCGAGGTGCCCGGACGAAAGGAGCGGTCGTCGGTTTCCGCGGTCGCGAGGACGCTGCGGCCTGCGGCGTCGCGGGCCGCCGGTGTCATCGCGGCGGCACGGCGGGCGGCCGCCCGAAGGCTCGGGCTCGCGGACATCGAGAAGTTCGGCCCCATCGCGGCCATGTCGAGGTTGAGATAGGCGACGCCATGGCGGGCGAGTCGGTCCCGCTCGGCCTCGACCCACTCGGTGCTGCCGATGATGCCGTACTCCTCGGCGCCCCACGCGGCGAAGACCAGAGTTCGCCTCGGTCGGATGCCCCGCCTGGCAAGTTCGCCGAAGGCCCGGGCGACCTCCATCAGGGCGATCGTGCCCGCATGAGGGTCGCCGGCGCCGAAGCCCCAGGCGTCGTGGTGACAGCCGACGACGACGATCCTCTCGGGATCCTCGATGCCCTCGAGCGTCGCGATCACGTTGGCGGTGTCCGCGAGACGCCGCTCCTGCTCGACCTTCATGCGCAGTCGCAGGTCCGGTCCTCCCTCGACCCGGTACGGCACGCCGATGCCGCCCTGCCAGTCGGCTCCGCCGGGCAGCGAGGAGACCTCGCGTCCGGTCATCCTTCTCATGATCGCGCCCGCCGCGGCGTAGCCGATCGGCTGGACGGGAATCTCGAAGAGTCCCGCCTCCTCGATGGGGCGTCTATTCGCGCCGGGCAGGGCCGGCTCGAAGGGGGTCAGCGCGTCGCCGGGTTGCGACCGCGTCAGGACCGAGCCTCGCTGGATGCAGTACTCGTTCGCCCAGCCGCCCCCGTCCGGCCAGACCTCGCCGCGGCCGGTGCCGCTGTCGGCGGGATCGGTGTAGAGCAGCGCACCGGCGGCGCCGTTCGCCTCCGCGTTGCGCACCTTGTGTCCCCGATAGCCGCCGCCGTAGCGGGCGAGCACGATCTTGCCCTCGACGTCGACGCCCCATTCGCGCAACCTGGCGTAGTCGGCCTCGAGACCTCGATTGACGTAGACGACCTCCGCCTCCACCTCGCCGGAGCCGGAGAAGGCGTTCCAGCCCCAACTCAGCCCCGGGTGGGCGGTCGCGGGGTCCTCGAGCAGATTCCGCTCGCGGATCGGCAACGGCACCACGCCGCGTCGTGCGGTCCCGGGGGGAGTCGGAGCGGCGGTGTCGTCGAAATCGACCTGCGACGCGGCGTCGTTCTCGACGATCTCGAGGCTCGCCGCGACGGGATAGCTCAGCAGTGGGCGAAACCACCACGGTTCGCTGTCGAGGCCCATCGCGTCGAATGCCGCGTCGATCACCTCGATCGAGCGGTGATCGCCCTCGGTGCCGGCCACCTGCGGTTCGAAGGCCAGCAGGTCGTGCCACGCCCGGAGACGTTCGGGGTCGGGAACCTCGGCGGCGGGGGACGCCTCGATCGGCGGGGCGGCCGAGGGTTGGGCGAGGCCGAGGCAGATCGACGAGGCGATGATCGTGGGAAGCAAACTGCGTCTCCGGACATGCGGCGGATCGAACGAGGTCGAGCATACGGCCGCTCGCCCGCGAAACCGACCCTCTCGACGTCGGTACAGTCGCGACCGTCCTCAAGCCTCGCTGGAGAACCCCATGAAGATCCTCATCCTCGGCGGCACCGGCTTCCTCGGCCCCCATGAGGTCGATCAGGCGGAGGACCGCGGATGGGAGATCGCGATCTTCAACCGCGGTCGGACGCCGGTGCGGATGTTCGACGACGATTTCGAGACGGTCGTGCGACTGGAGGGCGATCGCGATCCGAAGAAGGGCGACGGGCTCGCCGCGATCGAAAAGGCCATCGCCGACGGCGCTCGATGGGACGCGGTCATCGACAACTCCGGATACGTGCCGCGCATCGCGAAGGCCTCGGCGGAACTCCTGAAGGACGCGTGCCGACAGTACATCTTCGTCTCCACGATCTCGGTCTACGCCGACAACTCGGTCGTCGGTGCCGACGAGTCGGCGGCCCTCGGCGAACTCGAGGACCCCGCGACCGAGGAGGTCGGCCGCTTCTACGGGCCGCTCAAGGCCGCGTGCGAGCGCGAGGTGCAGGCGGTCTTCGGAGAGCGGTCGACCATCGTGCGTCCCGGCCTCATCGTCGGTCCCGGCGATCCCACCGATCGCTTCACCTACTGGCCGGTGCGGTGCCGCCGCGGCGGCGAGGTGCTGATTCCGTCGGCCAGCCCGCAGGTCCAGTTCGTCGACGTTCGCGATCTCGCGAGGTTCATCCTCGTCTGCGTCGAACAGGGGCACGGCGGCGTCTACAACGCGACCGGTCCGCGGGGGCCGCTGTTCTTCCGGGAGATGGTGGACGGCTGCAAGGCCACGGTGTCGTCGCCGGTCGAGTTCGTGCCGGTGCCGGACGCGTTCCTGCTGGAGAACGGCGTCAGGCCGTGGATGGGCGAGGGCTCGATGGCGATGTGGATTCCCGAGGGGCCGGACACCGCCGGCTTCGGCACCCGTTCGAATGCCGCGGCGGTCGCCCACGGACTGACGTTCAGGCCGCTTGCCGACACCGCGAAGGCGACGCTCGACTGGTACCTCGCCTCGCCGAGAGGCGTTGGGGCCGAGCCGATGCGGGCGGGGCTGACCGCCGATCGCGAACGCGAACTGTTGACGCTGCGATCGGCCGGCGGCCCCTGAGCGTGGCGCCTTCGATCAGGCCAGATACCGATCCCGATGTCGGGCGAGATGGTGCGCAAAGGCCTCGGGGGTGAAGTACCGCCGGTGCACGTCGAGGATCCGCTGGGAGAGATCGCGGTGGCCGCGGGCCCGCTCGCGAAACCGCTCGATCGCAGACTCGATCCCGTCGAGGCGGTGGGCCTCGACCCGAACGGCCACATCGTCCCAGTCGATCGATTCGACGCCTTCGTAGGGCATCACCGCATCGTGCCCGACGAGCAGCGGCACACGCCCGCAGGAGAGCGTCTGGTACAGGCGGTGCGAGAAGTTGCCGGCGCCTCGAACCGCGAGCGTCAGGTCGGTCGCGAGGATGTTCTCGAAGAACTCCCGGACCACCGTCGGATCGTGAGGCGCGCCGGCCCAGAAGCGGTCTCTCAGGAGGAACCGACAGGGGAGGCGATCCTGCAGCGTGTCCAGCACCCGCTTGCGCAGCGGGTGGGTGTTGGGGCAGCCGCAGAATCCGACGATGGGCGGCGCCTCGCCCCGCGTCCAGCACGGTCGCTGCCAGCTTTCGCAGGACCGCATCCGGTCGGGCACCGCGTTCCACACGTAGGGAAGCACGTGCTCGTGGGGAAGGCGCTTGGATCGCAGCATCGACGTGCGAAAGACCAAGGTGTTGGGCGATGCGATCGGCACGGTGCTGTCGGAGAGCTGGAACACCAGCAGACGGCGACCGCTGCGCCTGGCACGTTCGGCGTGCTCGACGATGTCCGGCAGCGAGACGCGCGAGTCCCGGACGTCGTGTGGGTACAGCACCGCATCGCCCGTGCCCGGCGACTCCGCCCGTTCGAGATGGGTCAGCACGGTGTCGGCGATCGTACGGATGAAGGGATCGCGAAGATCCGCGTCGTTCCAGAACAGCCTCACCCGACGAGACCCCGAAGCCCGGTCGGATCGCCTGCGGACTCGAACCGTCTCACCCGCGAGCCTCGTCGAGTTCGCCGGTCTGCACGCCCCAGAGGCGTGCGTAGAGACCCTCGCCGGCGACGAGCGCGTCGTGCGTTCCCCGCTCGGCCACTCGACCCGCATCGAGGACGTGGATCGCGTCGGCGTGCCGCACCGTCGAGAGGCGGTGGGCGATGACGATGGTGGTGCGACCTTCGCAGACCTTCGCGAGGGATCGTTGCATCGCGGCCTCGGTCTCGTTGTCGACGGAACTGGTGGCCTCGTCGAGGACGAGGATCGGCGCATCCTTCAGAATCGCCCGAGCCATCGCGATCCGCTGGCGTTGTCCCCCCGAGAGCTTCTGGCCTCGTTCGCCGACGATGGTGTCGTAGCCGCGCGGCAGCCGCTCGATGAAGGCATGGGCCTCTGCAAGTCGTGCCGCGGCGATGACCCGGTCGAGATCGGCGCCCTCGTCGCCTCCGTAGGCGATGTTCTCTCGCACCGTGCCGTCGAAGAGGTAGACGTCCTGACTCACCAGCGCGACCGCGGAACGAAGGTCGGCGAGGCGCAGTTCGCGGATGTCGACGTCGTCGAGCGAGATCCGGCCCGCATCCTCGCGATCGCTCTCGTAGAGGCGCAGCAGAAGCTTCACGATGGTGCTCTTGCCCGAGCCGGTGGCGCCGACGATGGCGGTCGTGCGCCCGGCGGGACACTCCAGCTCGAGACCTGCCAGGACCGCGGGTCCGTCCCCGTAGGCGAAGCGGACGTCTGTGAAGCGGACCTCGCCGCGGACCTCGGCCTTGGCGAGCGACCGTGGGCCGTCGACGATGCGAGGGGCGACGTCCAGCAGATCGAGGACCCGTCGCGTCGAGGCCATCGCTCGCTGGTAGAGGTCGAGCACCGCGCCGATGCGGGTGAACGGCCAGAGCAGGCGCTGGGTCAGGAAGACCAGCAGGCCGTAGGCGCCGACCGCGAGGACGCCCTCGAGCGCGAGGTGCCCGCCGTAGACGAGGGTGACCGTGAATCCCACCAGGATCACGATGCGGATCAGAGGGCTGAAGGCGCTCGAGAGGACGATCGCGCTTCGATTCGCCTCCGCGTAGGCGAGGCTCTCGCGTTCGAGGCCGCGTCGCTCCTCGTCCTCGGCGGTGAAGCTCTTGACCGTCGCCATGCCGCCGAGCGTGTTCGAGAGGCGTGCGTTGAGGAGGCCGACCCGTGCTCGGACCTCGGCGTAGCGAGGCTCGAGACGGCGCTGGAACCACAGCGAGCCCAGGACGACCAGAGGCACGGGAAGCATCGCCCACCACGCGACCTCCGGCGAGATCGCGAAGAAGGCGATCGAGACCGCGATGCCGGTCACCGCCAACTGGATGAGGTCGTTCGCGCCGCCGTCGAGAAACCGTTCGAGCTGGTTCACGTCGTCGGAGAGGACCGCGAGCAGGCCGCCGGTCGAGCGGTCCTCGAACCAGCCGAGCTCGAGACGCTCGACGTTGGAGAAGGCGTCCATTCGGGCGTGGTGCTGGATGTCCTGGGCGAGTCCTCGCCAGGCGACGCCGAGAAACCACTCGAAGAGGCTCTCGCCCGCCCAGACCAGAAAGGTCGCCACCCCCAGCACCACCAGCTGCGACGTCGGATCGGGGAATCCCCATCGGGCCACCAGCGAGTCCTGCCGCTGGACCACGACGTCGATGGCGGCTCCGATGATGAAGGGCGGCGCGAGATCGAGCAGCTTGTTGATCACCGAGCAGCACACCGCCCACGCGATGCGGCGCCGCTGGGGACGGGCGTAGCGGAACAGTCGGATCAGCGGGCGGTCGGACACGGCGGACAGTCTGACAGGTCCACGGAGTCCAACAAGGGAAGTGGCCGGCGCCGGAGGCCCCGAAGCGCGATCAGACGTCGAGGTTCCTCACCTCGAGCGCATGCTTCTCGATGTAGTTTCGGCGGCGTTCGACGTTCTCGCCCATGAGCGTCGAGAACAGCGTCTCGGCCTCGCTTGCCGCGTCCCAGGTCACCTTCAGCAGGGTCCGTTCCGACGGATCCATGGTCGTCTCCCAGAGCTGCTCGGCCTCCATCTCGCCGAGTCCCTTGAAGCGCTTGACCTCGATGCCGCGCCGGCCGATCTCGCCCAGC
Source organism: Planctomycetota bacterium (assembly GCA_017859745.1). Taxonomy (GTDB): domain Bacteria; phylum Planctomycetota; class Phycisphaerae; order Phycisphaerales; family SM1A02; genus VGXO01. Next base: position 18,607 of record JAFMML010000025.1, on the reverse strand, counting down.
ACCCGGAGGATGCCCGGCACGTTCGCGACCTCCACCAGCTCGGCGGACTCGGCGTCGTTGGACGAAGACTGACCGGATGCCGCTCCGTCGCCCGATGCGGATCCGTCGCCGTCCTCGTCGGACGCCGTCTCGGTGCCGGCCCTTCGGCCGCGCCGCTTCGGACCGGTCACGAACCAGCCGTAGCGGGTGGGAAGGCGCTCGCCGCTGACGGACTCCTCCTGCACCAGTCCGTAGTCCTCGATCGCGATGTCGACGTCGGAGAGCGTCGCGAAGATCCGCTCGAGCTCGCGGTTCTCGTGCAGTTCCCGCATGGTCGCGCGGGATCGCGGATCGCTCGAGGGATCCGCGGTCTCACCGACCTCCGTGATCACGAGATCGCTGCTCTTGGCGAACGCCAGGGCATCCGCCTCGCTCCAGAAGAGATGCTCCCCCTCCGCGGTCGTCAGGTGATGCGTGGGCAGGCGACCCTCCCCGGTCGGATCGTCGCCACGCCGCTCGAGCAGCTCGGTGAACACGAGGCCGCGTCGCCGCGAGACCGCCACGAGCTCCTCGAGGCGGTGGAGCGTCCGCAGGGTCCGCTGCAGCTCGTCGCCCTCGACGCGTCGCTGCACCTCGCCCGCGTCGTCGCGAACCGCCAGCACCGCATGCTTCAGGGCGAGTTCCGCGAGGGTGTCGGCCATCTGCTTGTCGCTCAGCACGTACTGGTGCTGCTTGCCGCGACTGACGAGGTAGAGCGGCGGCTGGGCGATGTAGATCTTGCCTTGGCGAACCAGTTCGGGCATCTGCCGGAAGAAGAACGTCAGCAGCAGCGTCCGAATGTGGGAGCCGTCGACGTCGGCGTCGGTCATGACGATGACCCTGCCGTAGCGGAGCTTCGCGATGTCGAAGTCCTCGCCGATGCCGCACTGCAGCGCCTGGACCAGAGTGCGGATCTCCTCGAAGCCGAGGACCTTGTCGAGCCGAGCCTTCTCGACGTTCAGCAGCTTGCCGCGAAGCGGCAGGATCGCCTGGGTCACATGGTCGCGGCCGCCCTTGGCCGAGCCGCCCGCGGAGTCGCCCTCGACGATGAAGAGTTCGGTCTTGTCGACGTCGTTCGACGAACAGTCGGAAAGCTTGTGCGGCATGCCTCCGCCGTCCATCTCGCCCTTGCGCCGAATGAGTTCGCGGGCCTTTCGTGCGGCTTCGCGGGCCTCCGCCGCGAGAACCGCCTTCTGGCAGATCCGCTTGGCGTCGGTGGGATGCTCCTCGAGCCAGCGGCCGAGGTGCTCGGCGAGTCCCGCGGAGACGAACGCCTCGACCTCCGGGTTCAGCAGCTTCTCCTTGGTCTGGTTGTTGAACTGCGGGTTGGGAAGACGCACGGCGATGACCGCGGTCATGCCCTCGCGGAGATCCTCGCCGGACAGCGAGAGGTCCTTCACGAGGTTGTTCTTGCGGGCGTAGTTGCCGATCACACGAGTCAGGGCCGACTTGAACCCCTGCAGGTGGGTGCCGCCGTCGGGGTTGAAGATGTTGTTGCCGAACGCAAGCAGGTTCTCGTTCGTGGCGTCGGTGTACTGGAAGGCGACCTCGGCGGTGAGGCCGGTCTCCTCGTCGGTGCTGCGGTAGTGGACGCACGGCGAGACCACGTGCTTCACCGACGTCAGGTGCGCCACGTACGCGGCGACGCCGTCGGGGTCGTGGAAGGTCTCGTCGCGCTGGCGGCCCTCCGCGTCGACCCGCTCGTCGAGCAGGCGGATGGTCACGCCGGGATTGAGGAACGCCAGCTCGCGCAGGCGATGCTGCAGGGTCTCGTAGCGGAACACCGGATCGGCGAAGATCTGCGGGTCGGGCAGGAAGCCGATGCGAGTGCCGTCCTTCGCGCCCTCGGGAGCCGGCCCGACCACGTGCAGCGGTTCGGTGACCTCGCCACGGGCGAAGGCGATCCGGTGGACCTGGCCCTTCTTGAAGACCTCGACTTCGGTCCACTCCGACAGGGCGTTGACGCACTTGATGCCGACGCCGTGCAGGCCGCCGGAGACCTTGTAGGCGTTGTCGTCGAACTTGCCGCCCGCATGAAGCGCCGTGAGGATCACCTCCACCGCGGGGCGACCGTCGATCTGCGGGTTGTCGTGCTTCATGGGATCGACGGGCATGCCGCGGCCGTCGTCGGAGACGGTGCAGGAGCCGTCGACTCCGATGCGGACGAGCACCTGAGTGGCGTATCCGGCCATGACCTCGTCGATCGAGTTGTCGACGCACTCGTAGACGAGGTGGTGCAGCGCGTTGAGGCCGGTGCCTCCGACGTACATGCCCGGCCGCTTGCGAATCGCCTCGAGGCCCTCGAGGACCTGGATCGATTCGGAGGTGTAGTCCCCGTTGGAGGCGGGGCGGGAGGAGTCGCGGGCGTCGGCGGATTCGGTCACGGATGGCCTCTGGGAACGCGGTGGCGGCAGTCCGAAAACGTCGCGGACGGGCCGTCGAAGCAAGCGGAAATGGTACACCGCCCAGACCCTTCGGACCCGCTTCGGACCAATCCGATCCCGGGGTTGGAACCACCTCCGAACCGGCCTCCTCCGAGGGTCGTGGAACTGTCGGGGGCGATGGCCCCGCGGGGTCGGTTTCGCCGATACCCTGCCTCGGGAGGCGGTGTTCGGGCTCGGGAGTTCGAGTGCGAACGTCCGTGGAGAGAGTCCGTGGAGAGAGGTGATCGCGGGATCGCGTCGGCGGCCTCGGCTCGGCGTGATCGCTCCTCTTGTCCGGCCCGGAACGGCGTCGCCATCCGCGTCGGATGCCTCGCACGGTCGCGAGAACGTCCATGTCCGACATGTCCGATTCCGCCACTCCCTCGTCGCCCAACATCGATCCCGACCGAGCGGGCCTCGCCCGCCGGGATGCCGTGGCGCTGCTCGGCTTGGCGGCGCTGGCCGCCGCCACCGGCTGCGGGACCTCATCCACGAGCCGGCGTCGTCTCGATCCGCTGCACGCAGGCGACCTGTCGACGATCCCGGGCCGGCGAACTCCGGCCGCGGCCGAGCCGGCGGAGCCCAGGTTCGTCGGTCCCGATGCCGGCGGCATCGCGCAGTTGAAGCCCCGCTCGCAGTGGGCCCGTGGCGAGCCGCAGGCGGTCCTGATGAACCGCATGAAGCCGGTTCGAAGCATCACCGTGCATCACGACGGGATGCCCCCGGTGGGCCTTGCGAGCACGGCGGCGGTCGCAGGCCGCATCGAACTGATTCGCGCCGGGCATCGGGCGAGGGGGTGGGGCGACATCGGATACCACCTCGTCATCGATCCGCTGGGCAACGCCTGGCAGGGACGCCCGCTCATCTGGCAGGGCGCCCACGTCAAGAACCGAAACGAAGGGAACATCGGGATCCTGGTGCTGGGCAACTTCGAGATCAGCCGGCCGACGGAGCCGCAACTCGACTCCCTGGTGCGCAATCTCGAGATCCTCGGTCGCTTCTATCGAGTGCCGACGCGCTCGATCTACACCCATCAGGAGTGGCCCGGCGCCAGCACGCTCTGCCCGGGGCGAAACCTGCAGGCCCGAATGTCCGGCGTGCGACGATCGGTCGGCTGAGATCCCGCTCGATCGGACGTTTCGTCCACGACCTCGGCATGAACTCGGTGGCGAAACCGCCGGCCGCCGGCCTCGATGCCTCGCCTGCATCGCCGCATCACGGCATCGCGGCCTCGCCGCATCACGGCCTCGCTGCCTCGTTCACCCGCGATCTGTGCCGGTGCCGGCGCCGGTGCCGATACCGGTGCCGGAGTCGGTCGGCGGATCGTCCCGATTCACGGCGGACGGCGCCGCCGGAGTCGGAGCGTCCTTCGTCTCGGCAGCGCTCGCGCTTGCGGTCCTCGGATCGAGTCCTCGGCCTTCCGCGGCCCGCGCGTCGTCGTCGGCGAGCTTGCGCTGGAACGCCTCGTCCCTGGACTCCTGCCGTTGCAGGTTCGTCCACACCAACCAGCCAAGCACGAGCATGCTGGCGGTCATGACGACGATGCTGACCAGACCGCTCATGTTCCCAGTCTAGTCCCTGGGGCCCGCGTCGAAGCCGTCGCGAGCGCGGCGACCTCGGGAGCCGCCGGGTCTCAATCGAGATCTCTTGGGAAGAACCCGCGCAGCGCGGGGTAGAGGGCTCGGTATCGGGCGAGGATCGCGGGATACGCCGAAGCATCGGGGCCGGGATCGATGCGCTCGGTCTCGCGAACCGCGGCATCGGCCGCCGACTCGACCGAGTCGAACATGCCGCAGCCCGCGCCGGCGATCAGAGCCGCGCCGTATGCCGCGCCTTCGCTCGTGTTCACCAGCGTCGCAGGCACCCCGAAGACGTCCGCACAGAGTCGGCGCCACATCGGACTGCGGGCGCCGCCGCCGGAGAGGCGCACCGAGTCGATCGGCGTGCCCGCCTCGCGGATCAGATCGAGCCCGTCCCGCGCGCCGAAGGTGATGCCCTCGAAGACGGCTCGTGCGAGGTGGCTTCGGGTGTGGGCGATCGACAGGCCCACGAACGCGCCGCGGGCGTGGGGGTCGGCCACCGGGGTGCGCTCGCCGGACAGGTACGGCAGGAACAGCAGGCCCTCGGCACCGGGCGCCGCCTGCATCGCCTCTTCGGAGATCAGGTCGTAGGGATCGACGCCGCGTTCCGCGGCGGCGGCCTTCACGTCGCGGGCGACCTCGTCCCGGAACCAGCGCAGACTCCCGCCCGCCGAGAGCATCACGCTCATCAGGTGCCACGTGCCCGGCACCGCGTGGCAGAACGCGTGCAGGATGCCGCCGGGATTGCCCGGCCAACTCGCCCTCGCCGCGAACGCGCATCCGCTCGTGCCGAGGGTCAGCGACACCGGACCCTCGCGGACGATGCCGGTGCCCACCGCCTGCGCCGCCTGGTCGCCGCCGCCGCCGGCGATGGGAATGCCCTCGGGAAGGCCCAGCCTCGCGGCGGCGTCCCGGGAGAGACGAGACGAGAGTTCGGGACTCTCGAAGCAGGGCGGCAGCGTCGTCGGATCGATCTCGAGCAGCCCGCAGAGCTCCTCGCTGAACCTTCGGTTCGCGCAGTCGAAGAGCAGGGTGCCCGAGGCGTCGGAGACCTCCGTCGCGAAGGTGCCGCTCAGTCGATGCCGCAGCCAGTCCTTGGGAAGGAGATGGAATGCCGCGGCTCGCTCGAGATCCGGTTCGTGCCGGCGGCACCAGAGGATCTTGGGCGCCGTGAAGCCCGGCAGCATCCGGTTGCCGGCAAGTTCCAGCAGACGGTCGAGGCCGAGGGTCGCCTCGGCCTCCTCGCACTGCGTCGCCGAGCGATTGTCGCACCAGAGGATGCAGGGCCGCAGCGGGGCGCCCTTCGCATCGCACATCACGAGTCCGTGCATCTGCCCGCTGAGTCCGATCGCGGCGACGGTGCATCCCGGAGCCTTCCCGAGCGCGCCTCGAACCGCTGCGACGGTCGCGGTCCACCAGGACTCGGGATCCTGCTCGGCCCATCCCGGCCGCGGCGTGGACAGCGGATGCTCCGCCGAGTGCGCCGCAACCACTCGCCCGCTGCCGTCGACGAGAAGCGCCCGCACCCCGCCCGTTCCGAGATCGATGCCCAGCAGCAGATCGCTCATGTCGGCACGATATCCCTCGTCGGGATCGCGATCGGCCCCGTTCAGCCGGGCACCACGAAGATCCGTTCGGCATCGACCACGAAGAGTCCCTCCGGGCCGGTCTCCGCGACGGTCCCGACGATCTCGACGGTCTTGAGCGGCGCGAGGCCGCCCATCCCCTCCATGCTGTCGGCAAGCGGCAGGCCGGAGGCGTCGACGAATCGGACGGTGGCCGTGTTCGCCTTGATGCGCTCGCGAGGCTCGCAGCAGTAGTCCCACGGCTTGGGGCAGCCGTCGCCCTTCTGAATGCAGTCCTCGAGAACCGGATCGGCGACGATCATCACCGCCGCCGACGGCACGAAGCAGGCCGCGCGGCCGCCGACCCGCGCCACGAAGCGGACGGAGTCGCCGGTCGTGGCGGTGCGCTTCACTTCGCCGATGCCCGGGAGCCCGCCGCCTTGGGACAGCGATGCCGTCGCGAAGTAGCCGGTTCCGGCGGCTCCGCCCGGCGGAGTCGAGGACGCCGCGCCGGAATCCTCCTTGGCACAGGCGGTCGCGAGCAGCGTGGCGAAGAGCGCAACGGCGAGGGTTCTGAACGGTCGCATGGGAATCTCCTGTGTGACGAAGTCGAGAGTCGATCGGTTCGGTGGATGCTGCACGAGGCTCCGGCTCGCTCAGGCGTCCCGGAGCGCTTCGGGAACCGGTGGAAGCAGGCACCGTAGGGCGGGAAGGGCGATGCCGAGGATCGCGAGCAGAATCGACGCGGCGACGCCCGTCGCCATGGTCGGTCCATCGATGTCGATGCCGAAGAGACCCATCGAGAACCGGATCGAAAGCCCGTCGAGCACCGCGTAGGCGAAGAGCGCCGCGAGCAGCATCGCCGCGGCGTTCAGCAGCAGGGCCTCCTGCAGCATCGAGACGACGATCGCACCGCGGCTCCACCCGAGGACCTGAAGCGTCGCGAACTCCCGGATCCGCGACGCGAACACGGCGTGCAGCGTGGCGAGGCCGCCAAGGGCGGCGCCGACCGCCACCAGTCCGGCGGCGAGGCCGATCATCGCCCGAAGCGGGGTGAAGAACGCGGCAAGCCGTGCGTAGTAGGCCGCCTCCGGCATGGCGACGAGTTCGAGATCGAGCCGCGTGGCCGCGAACGCCTCGGCCGCGGCGAACGTCCGTCCCTCGGGATCGCCGTTCGCCGCCGCCAGCACGATGCAGGAGAGGGAGTCCCGTTGGACGAGCACGCCCAGGTCGGCCAGCGGCATCCAGATCTCCGCGTCCATCACCGTGCCCGGCGCCTCGAAGACGCCGACGACCTCGACCTCGATCTCGTCGATCCGCAGGCGTTCGCCGACGGTGATCGTCTCGAGACCGACCAGATCCGCGACCCGACGTCCAACCATCACCTCGTCCCGACCGGCTTCGGGTGAACGTCCTTCCACGATCGCCGCCTGCGGGTGGACCGCAAACGCCATCGGGGTGACGCCGCGAAGCACCGTCAGCGCCGCCGTCCCGTCCGCGGCGACGGGAAGCGCGGCATGGATCTCCGGCGAGACCGCCGGATCGCCGAGGACCGACTCGAGACCTCGCAGCGACGCGGCCACGACCCCTGCGGCGCGGATGGGGATCTCGCTGCGCTCGACGCTCTCCTCGCTGCCGGCGCCGAGCATCAGGATGTTTCCCGCGCCTCCGCTGGCGGCAAGCGAACGGTTCATGCCGCGCGAGAAGCCGACCGCTCCGAGCAGCAGGCCGAGGACCACGGCGCTGCCGAGACAAGCGGAGAGCGTCCGACTCGGCGTTCGGCCGAGGTTTCGAACCGCGTGATCGAAGGGCAGCAGTCGCATCGGAAGCCGTGGGAGTCTCAGGAGATTCGAAGGGCGTCGAGGGGCTGGCGACGCGCCGCCGCGAGACCGGGCGGCAGGCCGGCGAGGATTCCGACCGCGATGGAGAGGCCCGCGCCGAGCAGCACCAGTCGGGCGTCGGTCGAGAATTCGAGACTGGTGGCCTCGACCGACAGCGCGAATCGTCCCCACGCCAGGGTGGTCCAGGCGGCAACTGCACCGACGAGTCCGCCGGCGAGACCGATCAGCAGCCCCTCGAACGCGGTGAGCGCGGCGAGACTTCCGCCTGTGAATCCCAGCGTCGCCATGACCGCGTGATCTCGCACCCGGTCGCGGACCGCGATCGCCATCGCATTCGCAACGAGTCCGAAGACCGCCGCGAGCGCCGCCCAGCCGAGCCAACTGGCGAAGTCGACCAGGGCGACCACGTCTCCGGCGGCGCGGGCCACGAACGCCTTCTCCGCCCGAGTGCTGGTGGGGTGACTCTCATGGGCGAACAGGGCGTCGATCTCCGCCGCCACCGACTCGAGGCGATCGCTCGACTCGACCACGACGTTGAACTGGGTGACCTCGCCGCCGGTCGAGCCTCGACGCGTGCTCTCCTGAAGAAACGCCAGCGGGACGTAGGCCACGTTTCGGTCCTGCGGCGCGTCGCTGGCGAACACGCCCGCGACCGTCACGGCGATTCCTGCGGCTTCGAACCGGTCGCCGACCCGAAGGCCGCGTCGGGCCGCGAGGGATGCTCCGAGCAACGCGGCATCGCCGCGGCCGCGAAACGCGCCGAGATCGCCATCGAGAAGTTCGAAGCCGTCGGGCGTCCGTTCGAGGAAGGACTCCACGGGCACGCCTCGGAAGGTCACGACATCCAGCGAGGCCCGGCAGTTGGAGACCCGGATCGCCATCGGCGTCGCCGACACCACGCCGTCGACGCGTTCGATGCGGTCGAGATACCACTGCGGAAGGCGGCTCGTGAACGGGCACCAGCGGTTTTCGCGGTAGACCACGAGAGTGCGATCCTCCGGACCGGCTTCGGTGGCCTCCCGGACACCGCTCCGCATCGACTCGATCGTGGTGAAGAGGAACATCGCGATCGCGATGCCCGCCACGGTCAGCGACGTGCGCAGCGGTCGGCGCGACAGCTGCTTCAGGCAGAGCACGCCGAGATCGACGAGTCGGTTCAGGCGATTGGTCATCCGGAAGCTCCCGCGGTCCGGGCCACGAGCCGGCCCTTGTCGAGATGCAGCGTGGTCTCGGCGCGGGCCGCGACGGCGGGGTCGTGGGTCACCATGACGAGGGTCTTGCCGAGATCGCGATGAAGGCGTTCCAGCAGCGACATGATCGCGTCCGCGGCGGTCCGGTCGAGATCGCCGGTGGGCTCGTCGGCCAACAGGATGGCCGGGTCGGTCACGATCGCGCGGGCGATGGCGACCCGTTGCTCCTGACCTCCGGACAGCTGCCGGGGAAGGTGGCGATGGCGATCGACGAGGTCGACGAGTTCGAGGGCCTCCGCGACGCGACGATGTCGTTCTCCGCGGGACAGGTCGTGCAGCAGCAACGGCAACTCGACGTTCTCGTACGCGGTGAGCACCGGCACCAGGTTGTACAGCTGGAAGACGTACCCGACCGCGTGGCGCCGCCATGCGGCGAGCTCGCCGCGCGAGAGTTCCCCGATCGAGGTCCCATCGACGCGCACGGTCCCGGCGGTCGGTCGGTCGATTCCCGCGAGAAGGTTGAGCAGCGTGCTCTTGCCCGACCCGGAAGGACCCATCAACGCGACGAACGATCCTCGGTCGAGGTCCAGGTCGAGCTCGTCGAGCGGGCGGATGATCTCCTCGCCGCGACGGTATTCGCGGCACACCCCGCGACACTCGATGAACGCGGTCATGGTCTCGCCTCCTCGGAGGTCGCATCCACGATGTGGACCGCGGCGCCGTCGGCGGGCGCCGCCCCCAGAACCACCCACTCGCCCGGCCGAAGGCCTTCGACGACCTCTCGCCAACCGTCGATGCGGGTCTCTCCGAGGACCAGGGTCCGATGCGAAGCCGTCCCACGGCCTTCGCGAACGCCCACGACCGCGACCGAGGTCACGCTGCCGCTCCGACTCTCGCTCGACCATGCGGCCTCCGGTGCAAAGACCCGCGTGGCCGTCGTCGTCGCGGCTCCGTCGGCGTCCGCTCGGCCCTCGGTGAGGATCCGAACCCGCGCAAGCATGTCGGGCACGAGGCGAGGGTCGGGATCGAGTAGGCGGACCTTGACGGGGAGGGTGTTCTTCGCGAGATCCGCCCGCCGCACCAGACGCGAGACCTCGCCTTCGAAGACGACTCCGGGAAGCGTGTCGACGACGATCTCCGCCCTCTGCCCGACCGCGACGCGGGCGACTTCCGAGATCGGAACGTCCACGCGCACGCCGAGGCGGCGCGGGTCGAAGACGCGGAGCACGACCGCACCACCGGCGCTTCCGGCGACGAGCGTCGAGCCCGGCACGGCCTCGAGTTCGGCGACCACTCCGTCGATCGGACTCCGCACCACGGTGCGATCGAGATGCAGGCGCGCGTCGGCGAGGTCGGCGACGGCTCGGGTTCGACCGGCCTCCGCCGCCTCGAACAGCGCCTTTGCTTCGGCGACGGCAAGGGTCTCGGCGATGAGGAGTTCGAGGTCCCGTTCCGCGGCCCGTCGTTCCGCCTCCGCGACCGCGATCGCCTGGGTGGCGGCCTCCGCTTCGCGGCGCCGAGCGTCGGCGGCGGCGGACGCCGATTCGACACGCAGTCGCAGGCGTTCCACGGCGGCTTCCGAGGCGCCGCCTCGGGGGACCAGCGCCTCGAGACGCGCGAGCTCGTCGGCGAGTTCCCGCGCGGTGGCGTCGAGCGCCCGTGCGGAGGCCTCCGTCGCCGCGGCGCTGGCGGCGAGACGATCGACGTCGGCCCGCGCCGCAGCCACCCGGCGCTGGGGGGCGACGAGATGCTCGAGGTCGGCTTCGGCGGCGGACAGCACTGCAGCGGCCCTCGCCACGGCGGCAGTCGCGTCGGCCAGATCGGCTTCGGCCTGATCGACCGCGATGCGGGCGTCCTCGGCGACGAGTCGCGCCACCGGCTCGCCAGCGTTCACCGCCGTGCCCTCGAGAACGAGGATCTCCTCGACGACGCCGTCGACCAGGGCGACCACCTGGTGCATGTAGGGATCGGCCTCGATCCAGCCCGGTGCGAGAATCGCCTCGCCCACGGTTGCCGAGGAGGATCCCGCGGAGACTTCGATGCTGCGGACCGCGACCGGGACCGCCTGCACCGGCACCGACGGTCGCAAGGCGTCGCGGAAGGCGAAGGCCAGAAGCAGGGCGAACCCTGCGAGGACCGTGGCCGGGACCAGAAGCCGCGCCGGATGGCGAGGCGGACGCTGGACCGAGTGCGAGGCGCTCACGAGGGGTCCCTTCGGTCCGCGGGAACCTTCGAGTTGGAGGCGACGATCGGCCCGTGCAGCGGACCTCCGATCGACCGTCGAAGATCGAGGTGGGCGATCTCCGTCGCGAGTCGGGCATCGATCACGGCGATTCTCGCCGCAAGCGTGTCCCGTTCGGCGCGACGGACCGTCTCCAGCGTCGTCAGGCCCGCCTCGTACCGCTCCATCGTCACGGTCGCGATCCTCTCGAGTTCATGCTGTTCGGCGCGGCGGTGCCCGAGGGTGACCTCGGACGACTCGAGGTCGCCCCACGCGGAACGGACCTCGAACTCGATCCGCTGGATCAGTGCCACTCGATCGATCAACGCGAGACGCCAGGCGGCGAGAGCCGCGGCTCCTGCGATGCGGCCGTCGTCGAAGATCGGCAGCGGCACGGCGCCGGAGAAGGGAACGCCGCGCATGCCCTCCATGTCTCGATCGATGCCGACGCCGATCGAGAGGCCCCGCCAGACCGACCGCTCCGCAAGTCCGATCTCGACAAGCTTCGCCCGGGCCTCGAGATCGGAGGCCAGCAGATCGAGGCGGTGATCGATGGCGACTTCGACGAGGCGTCGTTCGATCGGACGGTCGCCTTGCGAGTCGACGGTCACCGAGGGCGGATCGAGGTCGATCTCGCTGACGGACGCCGTCGATGCGACGAGCGGGAAGTCGAGATCGCGATCGGGACAACCCATCGCGTGAAGGAGACGCAGCATCGCGACTCGCCGATCTCGGCGGTCTGCCGAGAGCGATGCGGCGGCGGCTTCGACCCCGGCGGTGAACTCGTCCCGTTCGATCGGCGACGCCTCGCCGATCGCGAGCCGGTCTTCGACTTCGCGAAGGCGGCGGCGAGCCAGTTCGAGCAGCGCTTCTCGCGCCTGGACTCGCTCGGTGGCGGCGACGGCCTCTGCGTGGGCTCGACGCACATCGAACGCCGTCGCCACCACGGTCTCGGCGATCGAGAGGACCTCCGCGTCGAGGCGATGGCGGGCGATCTCCTCCATCACCCCGCGTTCGAGCAGCAGGGCGAGGTCCTGAGAGAGGCCGAGGAGGAACGGCACCGCCTCGACCGGATCGAGGGGGACGCCGACCATCCACCGCACCACGGGATTGGGCGGTGTCGCGTCGGCTGCGAACCGGGCTCGGGCCGCGGCGATGTTCAGCCTGCCGGCGACCACGGAGGGGGCGCGTTGCAGCGCGGTCTCGATCGCAAGCGTGGGGGTCAGTGGTTCATGACCTTCCCACGACTCGATGGAGACGTCGACGTCCGACGAGGACAACGCGGCGGGCGACCGGCCGATTCGATCGCGGGTCGCATCGGCGGCGACATCGAGATCGGTCGTGGCGTCGAGGCTGGCGCACCCGCCGGCAAGGGCGAGCGCCACGATCACCCCTCCGAGCGAGGCGGGTCTACGGGAAGACATGGGTCACTCCAAGTTCGAGAAAGGACCGGCGCAGACCGGCCCGGACATCGCAGGCCGATGGCCCGCGACGGCAACGCCGATGCTCGAACTAGACCTGGAGACGGACCCTCGCCCGCGCGGGCGACGCCCAAGGTGGATCCGGGACCGACGTCGTCGGGCCGGATTCCTCGATCGAGGGCGGGAGATCCGCGTGCGATCGAGACGTCGCCACCAGGACGACCCCGAGGTCGCGACCTGCGGGCAACTCCCACTTGGGCGGGATCGCCTCGCCCCGAACGCAGCAGCTGGAAGCGCAGGGCTCCTGACTCTCGCCATCTCCAGTCTCGCCCTCGTCCGGCGAGGTGCCCCGATCGGCGCTGGATTCGCAGCAGGCTCCTCCGCAGGCGCTCGAGACCTCCGGAGCGTCGCCTCCTCCCACGAGTGCCCAGGCGCCCTGCAACTGGCAGCAGCAGAACGGCAGCCACAGCACGATCGCCATTCGGAGGAGCCCCGTTCGGGCGATCTTCGGCCAGTGGGGCATCGGCGTGCTGGTGCTTCGACGGGACATCGACGGGGGTGGCTCCGCAACGATCCGTTGCAGGATCGCCATCAACTATAGATCGACGGATTGGCCGGGCAATCGAAGCCGCATCGACGCCGTGACGAATCGAGGCAGGTCCGAGATCTTCCCGGGTTGGAGTCCTCACGCGTGCATCCGATCGAGTTCCTTCCAGATCACCTCGCCGAGCGAACCCGTTCCATCGAGGCGGCCGTGGCGAATTCCGCGGAGGGCGGGGATCCCGTTGGAGGGGGCCGCCCGGTGCTGTGGTGGGTCCACCACGCCATGCGGGTCGAGGAGAACCCCGCCTTCGATGTGGCGTGCGAGCTGGCCCACCGCCTCGAGGTGCCATTGCTGGCGGTGGCGGTCGTCGGCGGGCGACACCGATTCAACAACGATCGGCATGCGACGTTCGCGCTCGAAGGCCTTCGCGACCTGCAGGGCGGACTTCGGAAGCGAGGTCTCGATCTGGCGGTGCTTGTCCGGCAGCCCGGCGAACCCTCGGTCGTGGGGCCTCTGGCTCGCGAGGCCTCGGCCGTCGTGACCGAAGAGATGCCGGCCGCGCCTTGGCCGGCATGGCTCGAGGCGATCGCCGCCTCGACCTCGGCGCCGGTGTACGCGGTGGACGCCGCCTGCGTCGTTCCGATGTCGCTGTCTCGGAAGGCGCCGGACCGGGCGTTCGTGTTTCGGGATCGCCTCGAAGGTGAGCGTCGAGGCCGTCTCGTCGCGACATGGCCGGACGGCAGGACCGGAGTCGAGTCTTCGACGCTTCCGAAGGGTTCTCTCGATCTCGCAGACGCCGACGATGCGCAGATCGCGGCGATCGTGGGGGCTCTCGACATCGATCACTCGATCGGACCGGTGTTCGACACGCCCGGTGGAACCGACGCGGGGTTGCGGCGTTGGACGGCGTTCCGCTCGCACGGGCTGAAGCGCTACGGCCGCGATCGCAACGACGCGGCTCGGGACGGGGTCAGCCGCATGTCGGCCTACCTTCACTACGGGATGGTGTCGCCGTTTCGAATCGCCCGCGACGCCTGCCACGACCGCGCCGAGAAGTACCTCGACGAACTGCTGATCTGGCGGGAGCTCGCCTGGCACTGGGCGGCCCGGCGTCCCGAGCACGAGTCGGTCGAAGTCCTGCCGCGATGGTCGCAGGAGACGCTGGCGGATCATCGGAACGACCCCCGCGATCGGCTCGACGACGAGACGCTCGAGCGGGGGACGACCGGCGAGACGCTGTGGGATCTCGCACAACGCAGCCTTCGGTGGCAGGGCGAGCTGCACAACAACGTGCGCATGACCTGGGGCAAGGCGATCCCTCTCTGGTCGAAGTCGCCCGACGAGGCGATCCGTCGTCTGTTCGATCTGAACAACCGGCACGCGCTGGACGGGTGCGATCCCTCGAGCGCCGGAGGCCTTCTCTGGTGCCTCGGCCTCTTCGATCGACCGTTTCAACCCGAGCAGCCGGTGCTCGGCGCGGTGCGGGGGCGCGACCCCGCCGATCACGCGTCTCGTCTCGACGTCGCCGGATACGAGCGTCGGGTCTCGCGCCTGCAGCGCCGTGGCGCGGCTGGAGGTCCGCTGCGGGTCGCGGTGGTGGGCGCGGGCATCTGCGGCCTCGCCTCGGCACGGACGCTCGCCGATCACGGCGTGGCGGTCCGGGTCTTCGACAAGGCGCGGGGGCCCGGCGGACGCATCAGCACCCGACGCGGGTCGGGCGGGCGCTTCGATCACGGCGCGTCGTCGTTCACGGTTCGGGATCCGCGCTTCGGACGATTCGTCCGGGCATGGCGCGACGTGGGCGTCGTCGACCGCTGGGACGCCCAACTGGTCAGATGCGACGAGGTCGGCCGCGTCGTCGAGAGGCGGTCGCTCGCCGACGACGGCGAGTTCGTCGGTGTCGGCGGCATGAACAGGATCGCCAAGCACCTCGCCGCCGATCTCGATCTCTCCTGCGGGTCGAAGGTCGAACGCCTCGAGCGCGAGCAAGGCGGCGGATGGACCGTCCACATCGAGGATCGGGCACCGAGCTCGGGATGGGACGCGGTGATCGTGACGACGCCCGGTCCTCAGGCCGGGGCGTTGCTCGACGCCTCGGGTGTCGATGTGGATGAAGCCCTCGGCGTCGGAGACCTCGGACGCGCGACGGCGCCGGCGTGGGTGGCGATGATCGAACTGACTCGTCCGCTCGAGACTCGGTTTGGCCGACTCGAGTCGGCCGGCAAGTCGTCATGGTGCTCGATCGTCGACCAGGGTTCGAAGCCGGGACGCGACGAGACCCCCGGTGTCGCATTCGTGCTCGAGGCGAGCGAGGCGTGGACGACGGTTCATCTGGAGGACGACCGGGACACGGTGGCCGGCGCGCTTTCGGCGATGTTCGTCGATGCGGTCGGTGGTCTCGGTGGGGAGGCGATCGAGATCGCCAGCTGCGTCGCGCATCGATGGCGCTACGCGCGACCATCCGGCATGCGGGTCGAGCCGAGCGCCGTCGCCATCGCCACGGTCCCCAGGGTCTCGACGCATGAAGGCGTGCTGTTCGGCGGCGACTACGCTCGAACCGGCAGCGTCGAGGGCGCGTGGCTTGCGGGTCTGGATCTTGCCGGTGCGGTTCTGCGAGAGGCTCGTTGGGCCGTTCGCGACTCGTCGGAGGCGGGTGTCCCTCCGGCCGGCGAGTCGATGCTGTTCTGAGAGCGAGGCCCGGCGCGTCCCGTGGGCGGTGGAGTTCGCGTCGGAGAGACCTCGAATGGACGCCCCGGGCGAGGCGCCTGGGGCCGTCCCGACCCGTCTCCAGCTCTGTTCATCGGCGAGGTCTTCGAAGCCGCACCGGCCCGCGAAGGTCGGTGGGATCGAGCACGCGGCCGCCCTGCGTGATCTCGATGCGCCCCTCGACGGCGAGGCGGCGGGCCGCATCGTGGATCTTGGGCATCGAGGATCTCCAAGAGTCCGGCTGGGAACCGGCGGCAGCGAGCGCGCGTGCCGCTTCGCTCGGGCAGATCGAGGCGTCGGAACTCCGATGGGCGAGGAGATCCAGGATCGCCTGTTCCGCCTCGCGGCCGACCAATCCGGGGCCACGACGGCAGCGGCTCGAGCAGTACCGCACCGAGTCCCAGTCGAGCGCCCACTTGCGGCGCCATTCGAAGTTCCGTCCGCAGGTCGGGCAGGTCTTGGCGGGTGGATTCGGCACGGCGTCTCGGGATTCCCTCACGGCGTGCTCTCGGATTCGAAGCCGACTCGCGAATCGCCGGAGTCCGGGCGGCGGGGGAGGCGTTTCCGCTCGAAGTGGGCAAAGGTCGTCGAGCTCGCCGTAGGTTCGACTCGACCGCGGGCCTTGCACGAGGACGAGACATGAACCGCATGCAGACGGCGACGGAGCAGGCCTTCGAACGGGATCTCGAGTGCCGGCGCCGTACTCGACGACGGAAGATCGACCAACTGGTCGAAGAGGCTCGGCGATCGGGTGGCGTCACCGATCGTCTCTATTGGACGATGGTCTACGACTTCGAGTTGGCCCCGGTGACCACCAACCTGCGGCAACTGGGGGCGTTGGGCATCGAGGTGCCGCCTGCGGAGGAACTCGACGGGGCAGGTCTCTCGGATCGTCTCTGGGCGGTCATTCACGGACTCGCACGCCTGCAGATCTACCTGCTCGACACCGAGCACCTCGATGATCGATCGCTGTACCGGCAACTCGAGGAGCAGGTCCTGCGGGAAGAGGTCCGCGAAGTCCCTCCCGAGCCGGGGGTGCGGGAGTACATCGATCTCGGCCCTCGTCCCGATTCGACCGCCGATTCACGGAGCGAAGGCGGGAGCGGTCGTTCGATGCCAGGGCAAGGGCGTGACGCCTTGCTGCCGAGGCCTCCGGCGTGAGGTGCGATTGGTTTCGCCGCCGGACATCACGCCAGACGGCCGAGCAAACGGCGACGCACGATCATCGCACCTGCAAGGCCAGCAATGCCGATCCAAACCGGAGCCGGCAGAGGGACGGCGTGAATGGGAATGTTGAGATCACCGCCATCGCCGTTGGGAGAGGTCGGCTCCTGCGAACCGAACAGGTCGTTGTCCTCGGTCGCCCCGGCTCCTTCACCATCTTCGTAGAGGCCGTCGCTGTCGACGGTGTCCGAGCTTCCTCCGGTCTCGGTCTGCCCGGCGGATGCCGCATCGAGGAGGATGGCGAAGTCGATGCCATCGACCACACCGTCGCCGTTGAGGTCGGACGGGCACGGAGCCGGACAGTCCCCCCACGATGCGAGGAGCACGCTCTGGTCGGCCGCATCGATCACGCCATTGCCATCGAGGTCCGCCTCGCTGGCGAACGTGGGGCCCGTGAAGGCGAGGGCGACCAGTGGGATGCCCAGGAGAGCGGGCCTCAACGTCGAACCTTGCGGGAATTGGTTGAACATGTGGACAAGACCTTTCTTCACCCAAGCCCATGGGCCAGGGCATGACCTCTGCAGTCCCGCCAAGGCGGTGGTGCTGCTGGCATAAGGTCGAATTCGCCAGCTGCGAGGCAAGTCCCAGGAAGGCGGAGTCTTGGGTATTCCCCCAACTGCGGCGGTGCAACCCCGGACTTCCGGATGTTCCCGACGACCCCGCCAGACCAACCACGCGGTCTGGACCAGGATGGGGAAGGCACCTGCACCCTTGAGGGTTGTCCGGATGGGGACGGGGGGAGATCCTGAGGGCGTCCAGGCGGTCGCCTCTCCGTTCAACTCGATCTTGGATTCGCGTGGAATTCTCCGCGAACCTCCATGCGAGTTGCTCGTACCTCGGTGCCCCTGGAGTGGTGTGGGAGGAGCGGATTCGGGCACGGGCCGATGTTCGACGATTCATGCTGCTGGCGGAGAAAGGCGTTATTCCATTGACTGCAGCTGTTTACGAGTTGTGGGGGCGTTGCGAACAGCGTCGCGTGACGAGGGCTGGAGTCGAATCGGGTGATGACGGGATGCCCGGATGTCGCAACCAATGGGGTGGAAGTGGTTGGGCCGACGCGATCGATGTTGCTCGATTCCCCGAGTGGAACTCCGTTTGAGGGTGGAATTCGTCGATCAACCTCCACGCGGACGACGCGACCGGCGGTCCCACGGCTTCCGAGACGCTTCAGAGACCAACGACATGCCGATCTTGCCCCATGATTTTGTAGGTGACGCGGACACCGATTCCTGCGGAGCAACGGGGTCTCGATCGAGAGGTCCGATATCTGAGGCGGAAGGTGCGACACCGACCGGGCCCGGTGGTGTGGCTTCGCCAATGCGTCCGGTGCGTGGAGGCCTCTCGACGTGAAGACGGCGGTCGTCATGCTTGCGGGCGGAATTCGCTCGGGCACGTTTCGGAGCCAGATCGGGTTTCCGATCGCGGGTCTCCCGTTGGAGGCGGAATGCACGCTGCTTCAAGGTTGGTTGCGTCTGATCGCAGCGACTCGATCGCTCGAGGGAGCCGATCTTCTTGTGGTTTGCAGCAATGAGCGAGATCGGGCATGGTTCGCGGCGGAGAGTCGGCGTCTTCCCACCGACTCGATGGCCCCGAAGGTCGTCGTGGACCCACGGCCGCATCGGGGCGTGGCCGGCACGCTGGCCGATCTGAGGGAGGAGTTCGGCGAGGCGGATTCGATGCTGGTGATCGAGTCCAGCTCGCTTCCGCCGACGAGCCTCGACCGGTTCTTCGAGCCGGGCCCCACGGGCCAGAGCGAGGCCTCGGCGAGGATCGGCGTGGGGGCCGAGAACCGATGGCTGGGGGTCTACCGGTTGGAGACGCACCTGCTTCAAGAGGTCACGCCCTTGGGCTATGTCGATCTCAAGGAGCAGTTC
>JAFMML010000003.1:63516-99465 GCA_017859745.1 Planctomycetota bacterium | reverse complement strand
GCAGCTTCCCGTGGGCGTGTGATCCGCGCCCGACCGACCCGCTCGGAGAGGCGCCTGCGGCTCAGGCCTCGAGCATCGCGCCCTGCGGAGCATCGCCTCGACACCAGGTCGCCCACGCGTACCGGATCGCCTCCTCGAACCTCGTCGCGAATCCCCGTTCGTCGCAGAGCGGACCCGATCTCATGCGATCGCGCAAGGTCGCGTGCAGGTGACGCCGCCGATCGCCATCGGCGGCGAGCGACGCCCCCGCTTCCACGAACGCGTCGTCGTCTTCGCATGCCAGGCTGCCAAGCCCCACCGCCTGCAGCAGCGTGAGACCCACGCGAGCGCGATGCGCATCGCCGACGCGGCTGATCACGGGCACTCCGTTCCAAAGGGCCTCGCAGGTCGTGGTGGTGCCGTGGTAGGGGCAGGTGTCGAGCGCGATGTCCATGTCGGCGTATGCCCGGTGGTGGGCCTCGAGTCCAAGCGAGAATCCACGGAACTCCAAGCGGCTCCGATCGACGCCCAGTCGTTCAAGTCGACCTCGGGCCTCGGCTCGAACCAACTCGTCCTCGAACGCTCGCGACTTCAGCAGAAGGCGGCCGTCCGGCACTGCGGCAAGCAGACGACTCCAGAGCGACAAGCAGCGATCGGAGAGCTTGGCGGTGCTGTTGAAGCTTCCGAAGACGAGCGGCCGCGATGGCCGCTCCGCGATCGGCACGGAGATCACCTCTCGATCGAAGCAGAGGAAGGGACTCCGCATTCGGATGAGAGACTCCGTGGCCAGGCCGTCGAGCGGAGCCGGATCGGTCAGGCCGTCGACGAGACGCCAATCGATCTCCGGCACGCCGGTCGTGTTGGGGTAGCCCAGCCAGGTCATCTGCACCGGTGCGGACCGTTGCCGGAAGACGCCCAATCGATGCCCGGCGGTGTGTCCGCTGAGATCCACGAGCACGTCGATCGCATCGGCCCGGACGACTGCCGCAGCGTCCACGTCGCTCTGGCCGCGGATCGATCGCCAGGCGCCGCACGCCGCGCGAAGCCTCTCGCTCACGGCATCCTCGACCGCCGTGTTCGAATAGCACGTCGTGGCGACCCGACTCGAGTCGAGGCCCCGAAGGAGCGGAGCCAGAAACCATGCCACCGAGTGGGCCTTGAGGTCGCCGGAGACGAAGCCGACGCGGAGCGGGCGAGTCGGAGTCCGGTCGTGTCCGTCGAACCCGACTCGACTGGCGATCGCCTCGCTCCCGCGCCCTCGCGGCGCTTGCCCTCCCAGACGCCGGTGCGCCTCGAAGATCTCCCTTTCGGAGACGTGATCGGGGTTGTTCAGGCCAAACAGGTGATTGGTCGTCGCGCCGTCGGGCGCCTCCGCGTCGTTCGCCACCTCCGCACTCTCGCTCACCGCCTCGCGATGGCGGCCGATCTCGTGAAGCAGCATGGCCCGTGCCGTCCGCAACGCGGGGGCCGGACCCTCCAAGAGGCCCTCGTCGGCCGCGGCGATCGCTTGTCCAGCGAGTCCGCGCTGCTTGAGCGCGTTGACCATCTCCAACGTCAGGGCGGGAGATCCGCCCCCGAGCTCCCGAGCACGTCGCAGCGACTCGATGGCGGCGTCGGCATCGCCGGCGGCGAGTTGCGCACGGCCGAGCTCGACCCCGAGGACGGATCGCCGCGGAGCGATCGCGATCGCCTGCTTCAGTGCCGAGACGGCCTCCCCAGGCCGACCATCTCGCCGCAACGCCACACCCAGCGCCGCCATCGCCTCGGCATCGTCGGTCGAAGATCGACACCAGCGTTCGAGGCGATCGATCGCCGACTCGAATCGTCCCAGCACCATCTCGGCGGTCGCGGTCAGCCGCACCCGATCGCGCTCCGCGATGGCGTCGCCTTCACGTGCGATCCGGTCGAGCGCCTCGTCGGCGTCCGGGCGGTCGTCCGTCGAGACGAGGGCGGTCAGCAGATTGAGTCGCGAAGTCGCCGACCCGGGATGCAGGGTCGCCGCCCGCCGAGCGATCTCCAGCGCGCCGTTCGCCTCGCCCCGCTCCGCAAGCACTCGAATCCGCAGCGCAAACATGGTCTCGTCCTGCGGATCGAGACTCGCGGCGGCATCGAGTTCCCGCTCGGCGGCCTCGATCCGTCCATCCTCCAGCAGACTTGCCGCCAACGCGGTGCGTAGCGACGGCCGTCGGGGTTCGTGATCGATGGCCGCGGCCAACACCACCTGTGCCTCCCCGCCCTGGCCGTTGGCGACGAGCACGCGGGCGAGGTGCTCCGCCGTCGCTGCGGACTTCGGATCCGACTCGAGTTCGCTGCGAAGATCCTCGGCGGCCCCCGAGAGGTCGCCGGCGACCTCCCGGACCAGGCCTCTTTGGAGGCGTGCGGCCGAGTGCCCCTCTGCGGCGCCGAGTTCAACCGCGCGATCGAGCCGGATCAGCGCCTCGGTCGTGTCGCCGATCGCTCCGAGCGCCGTACCGAGAAGTTCACACAGCGCCGCGTCCTCCCCCTCGGCCTCGAGCAACGCGCGGTAGATCGCGATCGCCTCCTCGAACGCCCCCGCCTCGTGGAGGGCCACCGCTTGCTCGAAGGGATCGGCAGTCTCGGAATCGTCGTCACTCATCTCGGCGTGCTTCGAACGGTCTCGAACCCCCCCTGGACCGACGGTTTCGGGGCGTCTTCGCATCGAGCGTAGCCGCCCGATCGCGGGAGGTTGTGGTTCAATGCTCGATCTCCCCCGCGAGTTCGACCATGACGACCCCCGCCGACTCCACCCCCCTGACCTACGGCCGCTACCTGAAGGTGCCGGAACTGCTGGCCCTGCAGCAGTGCCGCTCCGACGGTCCGGATGGACCCGAGCACGACGAGATGCTGTTCATCGTCATTCATCAGGTCTACGAGCTCTGGTTCAAGCAGCAGCTCTGGGAGGGCGACCGCCTGTGCCGGGAGCTTTCCGCCGGCCGTCGCAGCGACGCCATGGCGGTCCTCGATCGGATGCTGACGATCCTGAAGACCATGGTGGCGCAGATCGACGTCCTCGAGACCATGACCCCGATCTCCTTCCAGTCCTTTCGCGCCCGATTGGACTCGGCAAGCGGCTTCCAGTCGGCGCAGTTTCGGGAGTTCGAGTTCCTGCTCGGCGCCAAGCGCCGAAGCGCGGTCGAGCACTATCCGGACGGCAGCGACGAGCGGTCGCGTCTCGAGCGTCGATACGAGGCGCCGACGATCTGGGACGCGTTCCTGCGCTTCCTCGTCGAGGCGGGACTCGATGTGCCCACCGAGGCTCTGCATCGGGACGTGCGCACGGCGATCGACGCGTGCCCCCCGCTTCATCCGACGCTCATCGACCTCTACCACACGGCGCCGGACCTCCGCTCCGTCGCGGAACGACTCGTCGATCTCGACGAGGGCGTGCAGGAATGGCGCTACCGACATGTGAAGATGGTCGAACGCACCATCGGATTCAAGCGCGGCACGGGCGGCTCGAGCGGGGCCGCCTACCTTCGAGAGACCTTGTTTCGACCGGTGTTCCCAGACCTCTGGGCGATTCGGTCCGATCTCTGACCGAACTCAACCTTCGCCCCGGGTCCCCACGACCTCCACGCGATCGGTGCGAAGGTTCCACCGGACCCGGGACGCCCGCACCGGGGCCGCCGCGGTCGTGGACATCACGCTGACCGATCGTCCCGGCCGCGCCGTCAACAGGAGGTCGCCGCTCTCGGCGTCGTAGTCGAAGGCATCGCACTCCGCGTCCCGGCCCTGACCCCGGACGAAGACCCGGCCGGCACCCGCCACGCTGCGAAGCTCGAGACGATCGAGTTCCGACGGCGCCTCGCTCTCGACCGCCTCCGCCGCTCCGGGCGACCTCGGCTCGAGCACGGCATCCATGCGATCGGCGGTCAGCGTGAACGCGGGACCTGCGCCCCCGGCCGCGAACAGCAGTTCCACATCGCCCGAGATGGCGACGGCGGTTTCGGTCTCGGTGCGTCTTGCCAGGTCGAGTCGCTCCGACCAGCGGAATCTCGCCGTGCGGGCCGGCCTCGCGGTCGTCGCCGCCTCGGAGACCAGCAGCGTCCCGGCGCCGGGGACTCGTCCTTCGCCCGTGGCCACCACATAGGCGATTCGAGCACCGGCGATTCGAAGCAGGTCCGGACGCTCGGCTCCCTCGGCCTCCGCCGAGCGCCGGCGTTCGAGCGAGGCGTTGCCGTCGAGATCCATGGCGGCGATCTCGAGATCGGAATCGAACTCGGTCCCGTCCTCGGCCTGCGAGTCGATCGCCGGCGCCGGCGGGTCGGTGGGGACATCCATCTCGGCCCGGGTGAATCCAACGCGCAGGCGA
The DNA here is from genome assembly GCA_017859745.1 of Planctomycetota bacterium. GTDB lineage: Bacteria > Planctomycetota > Phycisphaerae > Phycisphaerales > SM1A02 > VGXO01. The sequence goes on along the minus strand of JAFMML010000003.1, from coordinate 95,153 downwards.
TCCGCCGCCAACCGGTCCTCGGTGCCCGTCTCGTCGATCGTGCGAGCCTTCACGCGGTCGAGCACCTCCAAGGAGGCGATCTCGACCCCGGGCGCCGCGGCGTCGCGAGACTCGAGGTAGTTGAGGCCACCCTCCCAGACCGCCGCCACCGCCAGATCGTTGGGCAACTCGGGACGATCCGGCGGAGCCGGCCAGGTCCAGGTCTCGATCTCCTCGGCACCCGGCGCGGACCACGCCTCGACCAGCGTCGTTCGGGAGGCCCGGAGTCGGCCCGGTCCGCCGGTGCGAGCCGCGACCCGGCCTCCCGATTCCTCCAGTTCCAGTCCACGCAATCCGTCGAGCAGGGCCCCGTCGCGCAGGATCGCCACATCTTCGCCATCGAGTCTGAGCCGTCCGGCAGGAGGCTCGGCTGCAAAGCTCTCCGCGAACACCCACGTGCCATCGGCAAGTCCTGCAACCACCCCGCCCCGGGCCTCGACCGACTGCAGGTCGTCGGTTCGATCCGACGAGGATCCACCCGCTCCGGCGTCCTCTCGCGGCTGCATCGCCGCGTCGAGGGTCGAGGCCCACAAGACCCGCTCGGCATCGAACGCCCGCACGCCCCCGGTCGCCTCGATCCGACCCGGGCGGGCCGCGTCCGCATCCTGTCGCATCTCGACGAGGAGTCGCGCCGCCTCGATGCGGCTGCTGCCATCGGGCCGCCCGGCGATCACGTCGCGATCCGCAGCGATGCGGTCGATGCGATCGTCCTCCATGGCGAAGGGGCCATCCTGCAGGAACGACACGTCGAGCGAACCCGCCACGAGCCCCAACGCTTCCGAACGGACGCGAACCCGACCGTCGGCACCGCCGTCGAACATCGCCCGACGCAGGCGATCGTCGTCCGGAGAGATGGTCAGGTCGAGGCGATCGTCCCACTCGATCTCGACCGCCTCGTCCGACTCGCCGCCAGGCGTGGCGACGGCGTCCGTCGCCGAGGCGTCGGCACTCCGGTTCGATTGGAGCCGCATGGCGCCGGGCCCGGCAACCAGCACTCTTTGACCTCGCAACCGGACTGCCGGAGCTCGCATCTCGAGTCCGGGCGCGTCGATCTCGACCTCGCCGGTTCGTGCCAGCAGGTCCACGCGATCGCCCTCGCCACCGCCCGTGCGCAGATCGAGCAGATCGCACCGGATTCGGGCGTCGCGGTCCTCCTCATGGATGCGGACGTCTTCGCCTTCGATGCGAATCCAGACCTCCTCCGACGAATCCGGCCTCGGGACGTCGGCTTCGATCGGCTCGATCAGCAGCGATCCCCCGAACTCGATCTCGATCGACTCCTCGTCGTCCCGATCGTCCACCGCAGCCATCGACGTCGCGGCGAGCCATGCCGCCGGTGACATCGGCGTGCCGAGGTGAGGCCGACGCATCGAGTCCGACGACGCCACCGAGCCGAGCCCTTGCGATTCCATCGCGAAGACCGCCGCGAGGCGATCTCCCTCGATCGAGAGACGTCGTCCCGCCTCGACGCGCAGAATGTCGACACCCCCATCGAGGACGAGGCGCATGAAGGTCGGTGCCGGCGCGGCGGCGGGATTCGCGCCGCGCGAGGGCGTCGCCTGAGACGGAGCCTGGTCCTCCTCGGGGTCGGCCGTCGAGCCGTCGGCGACGCCGGGAGGCGTCGATTCGTCGGCGACGCCGGCAGGCGTCGATTCGGCCGCGACGTCCGCCCGTCGCCGGGCCCCCGGCCGCAGGCGCAGCGGCGACGTTGCGCGCTCGACGACGAGCTGCTCGATCTCGCGACCATCGGGCTTCAGAAGCACCAGGAGATTGACGCCCGCGAACTCGAGTTCGGAAGAGCGGATCGACACCGGGCCATCGCAACGGATGCGTCCTTCGGCCCCATCGAAGTCGGCGGCATCGGCTTCGATGACCAGCCACGGCTCGTCTGCGTCGATCGAGACTCGCCGCTCCCCCTCCTGACGGAAGAACCGGATTCGAACGTCCTCTCGCAACGTTCCCGACTCGATCTCGCGATCGGGCAGGCGAGCCTTGCCGAAGCCGCCCTCGAGGGCGGTGACCTGCCCCTTTCTGCCGAAGACGACCGCACGCGGGGCGACCATCTCCACCCAGCCGTCCGGCAACGGATCCATCCGGTCCGCGGCATACCGCTGCTTCAGGCGCCCGGTCTCGTCGGCGACCTCGATCCATCCCCCCTCGGCGAGAGCGACGCCGCTGGGACTCGACAGCTCTCCGGCCGCATCGCCACCCTCCAACGAAGCCCGCTCCTCGTCGGTCAACGGCTCCGGCTCGACCAGATCGGTGACCAGCGAGGGATCGATCCTCCGGCGTCCGTCGTCCCGGCCGCCTCGGTCGAGATTCCAGGCCACCGCAATCAGGGCCGCCGCGACGGCGACGGCCGCGAACACGCCGATCACCGGTCGCCATCGTCGTGGCGGCCTTGAATCGACCTGATCGGGGGCGGGAGGGTCGGAACCGACGGGCGGCATCGAGGAGACCTCGCGGGTGGCGTGTCGACACCGTAGCGGAGGGAGCGGGACGCCGTCCGAAAACGTCCCGCCGCCGCCCTCCCACGTGTTCAGGGACACCGACTCGGGAAGCGAGGAGGCCCTCGGAGTCGGAATCGAAAAAAGCGTTCGAAACTTCCTGCCTTCGGCGATCCCGCCGCGCGTCGCGGCGTAACTCGGCCATGGTCGCTCTTGCGCCATCCCCGTTTCCACCCCGTCTCCGCCAGTCGAGCCGCCGAGCCCGGGCCGTCGCCTTGGGATCCGGCCCATGCTCGGCATCCCGCGAATCAGTTACCCTTTCGCCCTGCCGCCCAGCACCCGGTCGTCGGCGACCGGGGTTCGGAGCGGCGATCGGCGAGGTCCGCCCACCGGACGGTGCGGATCCCGGTCGTCGCCGCGGCGAGGATCTCGCCGTCGACGTCCGAATCGAGGCGATGCTGGAGTGGTCGGTGCCGCCTGTGGACGATCGCACGGACGAGGAACTGCTCGTTGCCTATCGCGAAGGCGATCGGGACGCCTTCGTGAAGCTTCTCGAGCGGTATCGCGCCGAGGTCCTGAACTTCCTGACTCGATTCCTCGGCAACCGCGCCGCCGCGGAGGACGTCTTTCAGGACACGTTCCTGCAGATCCATCTCTCCGCCGACACCTTCGACGCCGATCGCACCTTCAAGCCCTGGCTGTTCACGATCGCGGCCAACAAGGCCCGCGACTTCCACCGCCGTCGCAAGCGCCGTGCGGCGGCGAGCCTGTCCGCCCCGATCGGCGGCAACGACGACGGCGCGGAGTTCGTCGATCTGCTCGCCGGCGACGACGAGACCCCCGACGTCCCGATCGAACAGGAGGAGCAGGCGGCCCTCGTCAAGAGGGTCGTGGATGAACTTCCCGGCCACTACCGGGAGATCCTCCTGCTGAGCTACTTCCAACGGATGAGCTATCAGCAGATCAGCGAAACCCTCGAGGTGCCGCTCGGCACCGTCAAGAGCCGTCTTCACAGTGCCGTCGCGAGCTTCGAGCGAAGCTGGAGGATCGCGGCGGGCGGAGGCGGCACCTCGCCATCAGATCCGCTCGAGCGCTGAACAAGTCCCGGAGTTCCCCCGCGGTGATCCAGCATCCCGATTTCGAATCTCGACCGGACCCCTCGTACGGCGGCCCGACCCTCGGCGCTCCCGATGCGGATGCGGTCGATGCCCTCATCGAAGCCGAGTTCGACCTCGAACGAGTTCCCGCGGCGATCCGTCCCCGCGCAGCGGCGGCGGCGAAGCTCTTCGAGCGCCTCGACGCATTGCCCGATGCGGCCGAGGAATCCGACCTCGACGCCCTCGTCGATGCGACCCTTCTGCGGATCGATCGTGAAGAGGAACTCCGCGAGTCCTCGCTCCAGATCGAGACCCGAGCCATCGCGCGACAGCGACTGCGGATCTCGGACTTCGTGGGCATCGCCGCGGTCCTTCTGCTCGCGGTCTCGATCGCGGTGCCCTTGTCCAACCACGTCCGCACCACCCGGGGCATCGAGGCGTGTGGCAACGGACAGCGGAACTTCGGAGGCGCGATGGAGGCGTTCGCTCGGGACCATGACGGTCTCATGCCGTTCAACGCCTCCCTTCTCCCGGACTTCGGCGGTCTGTTCCCCACCGACGGGGACTATCGGCACGCCGACCACTTCAAGCAGCTTGTCGATGGGGGCTACTGCGACGATGCCGCCTGCATGGGATGCCCCAACCATCCCGCCGCCGATGGCATGTGGAGCTATCGGGTTCCCGCCGACGCCGCTGATCGACGCCTGGACCTCTCGCCTCGACGGGTGATCGTCGGAGATCGCAACCCCGTGATCGAGTTGGTCCTTCGCGGCCGACGGGTACGCCTGGAGATGTGCTCTCCCGAGCACGACGACCGCGGGCAGAACCTGCTCCACAGCGATCTGTCGACCGAGTTCGCTCGGCAAGCCACGGTCACCTCGCGAGACGGTCGTCCGGACAACATCTGGCTTCCTCCCGATGGCCAGGCCGCGATCGGCAGACCCGTCAGCGGCTCGACCGACGACATCTTCCTGCTGAACTGAACGCCGGGGACGTCGCGGGGCGACGCGGCTTCGATCTCGCGCGCCGGATCCAACCGCCGCGCCCGCCTCGAAGACGACCTTCATCTCCACCGGCACCGGGGATCCTCGACCCGCGCGACCACCACACGTCCGCGTCCGCGATCAGTCGCCCTTCGCCGATTCGGGCGGCGGCAGCGTCGCGAGCCAGCGGTCCGCCTCGGCACCGTGACCGGCCCCCGGCTCGAACACATCCCACCGACGATGGACGTCCTCGAGGTTGCGTCGGCCCTCGACCGAACGAGGATGTTCGGGGCCCAGTGCCGCATCGAGAATCGCCTTCGATTCGAGCAGCACTTCGACACTCTCCGCGAAGCGGTCGAGATCCGCGAGCGTTCGGCCGCGGTACATCAGGAACATGCCGATGTTCCAATGCCCGGGCGGCAGCGATCGCCTCGCCCGTTCCAGCACCACATCGTTGACCGCGAGGGACTCCTCGTGGCGGCCAAGGGAACGCAGCACTCCGGAGCGATTGGCCAGGGCGATGATCGTCTGGACGGCGTCGGCGCCCCGAATGCGTTCGGACAGCGCCGCCATGTCCTCGAAGATCGGCAACGCCTCCTCGAAGCGGCCGAGTTGGTTGAGGCAGACGGCGACGTTGCCTGCGATCGAGATCGTGGTCGGATGCTCGCGTCCGAACTGGGCCTCGCTGCGTTCGAGCGCCTCCTGCAGAAGGGGCAGGCCCTCCTCTCCCCGGCCCGCGGCCTGCAGCATCGTGCCGAAGTTGGCCCGCGCCGAGACCAGCAGTTCGTGCCCCGGGGGCAGATGCCGCTCGGCGAGACCGATCGCATCTCGGTAGAGGACCTCGGCGGCGGCGAACTCTCCGAGTCGTCGCTTGACGACTGCGAGATTGGCCATCGCGCGGATCGTCTCGGGGGACGCCACCCCCTGCAGACGCAGCCGGTCCTCGAGCACCCGGGTCTGAATCTCGCCGGACCGCTCGAGCATGCCCAGGCGGGACAGGAGGATCCCCAGGTCGTTTCGGAGGACCAGGGTGCGGGGATGAACCCGACCCCAGGTGGCCTCATGGGCCTCGAGACTTCCTTCGTAGGCGGCGATCGCCTCGGGGTAGGCGCCGGTCTCCTCGAGCAGACGGGCGATCGCGGCCCCGTTGGTGAGCGTCAGTACGAGGATCTCCGCGGAGGGCGACCTCGTCGCCAAGGCCGCCGCAACCCGCCGCCGCAGTTCCAGCGCCTCCTCGAATCTCCCGAGCTCGAACAGGACCTCGCCTCGAGTCACGGCACTTCGATAGACGAGATTCCACTCGTCGGGCCTGTCCAGATCGTGACCGACCGACTCGAGTCGTTCATCGACCTCGAGACAGATGTCCACGGCGGATTCGTCGCCGTCGATCCCAAGGGTCGCCCCGAGAAGCAGCAGCTCCAAGGTCGCCTGCGAGACCGGACCGAAGACGGCCTCGGCTCGCTCGAGGGACGCCTCGTGGAGCGACGTGGCCTCGCCGAGACGTCCGACCCGCTCGAGCCACGCTCCCAACGACACGTCGAACAGCAGCAGCTCCTCGGCATCCGGTCCGAGACTCTGCAGGAGGAGCGGCCGGGTCGCCAATCCCAGTTCGACGGCCTCGGCGGTGCGTCCGAGGCCGTGGCGGGCCGCCGCAAGCGAAGCCTGAAGCCGGGCTTGAACGAGCGGTTGATCCTCGAACTCGCTCGCGACGATGGCCACGCTGCGCTCGAGCAGCTCGGTGTCGAGCAGGTCGCTCGCGGCGCCGGTGAAGTCGATGCCGGCCAGTGCGGCATCCAGGCGATCCGCCGCCGCCTCGTCTCCCTCGGCCGAGAGCTGCTCGAGCAGGGTTCGACGCAGCGACGCCCCGATCGTCGCGGGGTCCATCGACACGAGCATGGTGCGCTGGAAGTCGGCCACCTCCCGCAGCTCCTCGGTGCGACGCGCCTCCGCGGCGAGAGCCACCTCCGCCCGCGTCCGCTGCCGGGCCTCCTCCTCGAGGGCGATCTCGATGTCGCTTCGCAGACGGGCTTCTCCGATGGCGTAGGCGATCGCGAGCGCCGTGAACGCCACGAGCGACACCAGGCCCACGGCCGCGACCGCCGCGGCGACGCGATGCCGACGGAGGAACGCACGGGCCTGATAGGCCGGACTCGGAGGCGCCGCGAGCACCGGCTCGCGCGCCAATCGGCGATCGAGATCGTCTCGAAGCTCGGCGGCCGAGGCGTAACGGCGATCGGGGTCGACCTCGAGGCATCGGCCGACGATCCACTCGATCTCGCCACCGAGGGCGCGGCGTGTCGCGACGCTGGCGCATCCCAGCGACAACGCTTCGATGCGGGGCTCGGCGGCCGCACGCAGTCGCGAGGCGAACGACGTTCCTTCGGGGGTTTGCAGCGGGGCCTTCCCCGAGAGCACCCGGTAGGCGATGAGACCCAACGAGTAGACGTCGCTCCGAGTGTCGAGCCGATCCGGCTCGAGCGAGGCCGCCTCGGGGCTCATGTACTCCGGAGTGCCGATGACGTGGCCCACCGCGGTGCTGCCGGCCTCGGGGGATTCGGTGACCTTGGCGATCCCGAAGTCGACCACCTGGACCCGAGGCCCTTCCACGACATCCTGAACCAGCACGTTGCCCGGCTTGAGGTCCCGATGCAGCACGCCACGGCGATGGGCGGCCGCCACGGCGTCGGCGAGGTCCCTCAACAGCCGGAGGCGGGTCTCGACATCGGGGGCCACCTCGTCGGCCCACCGATCGATGGTCCGGCCGGTGACGAGGTCCATGGCGAACCAGGGATGCCCGGAGGCGGTGATCCCCGCCTCGAGCAGACGCACGATGCCCGGATGTCGAAGCGACACCAGAACCTGACGCTCCCGCTCGAAGCGGGCCACCGCCGAGGTGCCACGATCGAGCCCCGCCAGGATCTTGACGGCCACCTCCCGCTCGACCGGCACGCGTTGACGAGCCAGGAAGACCTCGCCGAATCCCCCCTTCCCGATCGATTCGAGAAGTTCGAACGGCCCGACGTGCTCGCCAACCCCGGGACACTCGTCGAGGCTCGCCATCAGCAGGCGCGACCCGAGCGACACGCTCTCCGGCGTGCCCGAAGCGAGGGTCTCGAGTGCCGCGGCGGTCAGGCGATCGCCATCGCCTGCGATTCCCGGCACGTGTCGTCCCCCGCTTGCCATCAGTGATTGCCCAACGTCGAGAGAAGCTGGCCGATCTCGAGATCCAGATCGGCCGGATCGGCGCCATCGCGGAGCAGCAGTTCGCCAAGCGCCGATCGGAAGCGTCGCGCGGCGGTCCGGACCATGTTCGCAACCTGCCCCGGCGTGTGCGTGGTCTCGGCCGCGAGCTGTTCGTAGGTTGCATCCCCCATGTGGTGACGCATGAAGCAGGCCCAATGCTCCGTGTAACCCTCGTGGGCGCACGCGGCGGACGCCATTTCGGTCGCACGCCGAACCGTGGCGGTCGCGTACGCTCGTTCGACGACGGTGTCGATCGACGGCGGGATGTTCTCCGAGACGAGATCCACCGTGGCGTCCCGTCGGCGTCGACGCTGCTGCTCGCGGCAGTAGAAGTGAAGCCCGTTGACCAGCCACTTCCGCAGCCGAAGACCGCTCTCCCGCCACCGTTCCAACCATTCGGGCCGATCGAGACGGTCCGCGAAGAAGCCGCCGATCACGTCGCGAGGCTCGCCGAGAACTCCCCGGTCCACCGCCGAGATGTAGGCCGCGAGCGGCTCGTAGTAGTGACTCATCAGGAATGCCCGAACATCCTCGGGCCGCCGCCCGTCAAGCATCTCGATCACCGCGGTTCGCGGCGTCGGCTCGAACAGCTCGGCAGGTGGGGAGTCGCTCATGGAGATCGCGAGTCTATCGATCGCCGAGCCGTCTCGACGTCCCTTCCTCCCGGTCGTCGCGCCCGCCTCGACCCGCGGCTTCGTCCTCGAGTCGCCGCCTGGCATCCGCCAGTTCGGCCCCACGTGAGGGATCGGTGCCGGGCATCTCCAGTCCGAGGGCCCCGATCGAGCCGGCGACGATTGCGGCAACCACCGTCCGGGTCACCCACTTGCGGTCCGCGGGAACCACGAACCACGGCGCCTCGGCGGTGCTCGTCGCGGAGATCGCCCGCTCGTAGGCGTCCCGGTACTCCTCCCACCGACCTCTCTCTGCGAGATCGCCACTTGAGAACTTCCAGTGCTTCGCAGGATTCTCGAGCCTCGCCAGCAGTCGCTTGCGCTGCTCCTCCTTGGAGAGGTGGAGAAAGAACTTCAGGACCAGCGTGCCGTTGCGGGCAAGGTGCCGCTCGAACGCCACGATGTCCTCGTAGCGAGCTGCCCAGAAGCTCTCGTCCCGCGGGCCGTCCGGCAGCTTGGCCGTCGCGAGCACCTCGGGCCGCACCCTCGCCACCAGCACATCCTCGTAGTGGGACCGGTTGAAGATCGCGATGCGGCCGCGTTCGGGGGTCCGCTTCATGCACCGCCAGAGGAAGGTGTGATCGAGTTCCTCGTCGCTGGGCTGCTTGAACGAGACCACGTCGCAACCCTGTGGGTTCACTCCGGTCAGCATCGACCGGATGAGACCGTCCTTGCCCGCGGTGTCCATGCCCTGCAGGACCACCAGCACCGACCGCCGGTCGCTCGCCCAGAGCAGTTCCTGAGCCATCGACAAGGCGCGCACCTGCGCCTCCAGCACGTCCTTGGCCTCGCGCTTCAGTTCGGCAAGGCCTTCCAGAGGCACGCGGCCATCGGCCAGGTCGGTCTGGAGTTCGTCGAGGCGCACTCTTGAACCGGGCTCCACGAGGAACCGTTGCTCAAGCGCCGCGAGATCCATGGCCCCATCCTCGAGCAATCAGCAGTCGCCCCAAGCGGCCAGCAGGATGGCCAGATCGTCGCCGCCCACGCCGCCGTCGCCGGAGAGATCGGCCTCGGGATCGGACGTGCCCCAGGCCGCAAGCAGCACGGCCAGATCGCTGCCGCCGACTTCGCCGTCGCCGTCGAGGTCGGCGGGGCAACCGCTTCCGAACCGCAAGCGAAACCCGAACGTCGTGCCGCCGCGGGCGATGCCCACGATGGTGCTGCCATCGGCGGAGATGCCCAGCGGCAGCGCCAGCACGGTCCCTCCGGGGATGTCGATCCCTGCCGCGATCGCCAGCTCGGTCAGGTCCTGCTGTCCCCCTTCCTCGGTCCAGAGGAACCCTCGCCCGAAGGTCGCCGGACCGGGGAACGGACGGTAGAAGCCGACCACCGTGCCGCCGTCGGCACTGATCGCGACCGAGGAACCCCGCCAACCCGACGACGGTGGCGAACCGATCGTGACGCCGCCGGTCTCCGCGCTCCATCGCCAGGCGTTGAAGCCGTTGCTCGATGTCCCGCTGCCCACGACGAAGGTCCCGTCCGCCGAGCAGCCCGCCGCCTCGCCGAGGACACCGCCGGTCGTCGAGGTCAGGATGGTCTGCACGCCGTCGTTCCAGATCGCGCCCTGCCGGAAGCCGCTGCTCGCGTCCTGCCAGCCGACCACCACCGTGCCATCCTCGTTGCATCCGTTCGCTCGGCTCGAGCGGCCCTTGACGGTGGAGCCGAGATCCTCCGGCGCCTCCAGAGCGACCGAGCGGATCGCGTGGGCGCTTCCGGCGGAGATCCAGCCGAGACCCACGGCGGTCTGCCCGTCTCCGGAGATGCCCCAGCCCGAACTCGTCGAATTCCCCGAACTCGCCCCCAAGCCGCCGAGATTCGTCCACACCCCGGTCTCGAACTCGTAGACCGACATCGTGTACAGACCGCTTGCCGGATCGAGCGCGGTTCCGACCATGCGGCCTCCATCGTTGGAGATCTTGGCCTGTCCGCCCACGCCGCCTCCCGGCGCGGTGCCTCCAACCAGCACGAGGCCCGTGGACTCGGTCCAGTAGAAGTACTCCGAACCCGAGGTGCCCACGACCACGGAGCCGTTGCCGCTGGCACCTGAGACGGTGTAGCCGGGTCCAATGTTGTCGAAGGTGCCCTGGCCGCACACCGTGACGGTGCAGAGGCCGGCGAGCAGGAGGGACGTCGTCGTCAGGTTCGGTCTCGGGCTCTGTCTCATCTGTCTCACTCTCCCGACCCGTCGCGGGTCTCCGATCGGTCTCGATGGCCGTGGAGGCACTTCCGTGGTGCCGCCGATGCGACGCCGAAGTCTTCTCGACGCCCTCTGTGCATGGCAGGATCGCCGGAGCGTCCCGCCCTCCCCACGACGGCACCACCGACCCGGCCTGGACCGAAGTCGGCGCGCTCCGTCGCAGGAAGAACGTAGGTCTCGATTCCGCCACGACCAAGCGAAATCCCGGCAATGCCGCGAGGTTGGTCGCTCGCATCCTCTGGGGCCGGGGTGGACTTCGGCTCGAACCTCGGTCATAAGTCTCCTCATGATCCCCTCGAGCCTGACGACGCTGGCCCTCCTCGGTGCCGTGTTCCTTTCCACCCCGGCGACCACATCCGGCGACACCGATCGCCGCATCGAGGCCGCCTTCGAGTCTGCCGGCGGCAACCGCGCCGAACTCGAACGGGCCCTTGCCGAGGTCCCCGACGAGCAGCGATTCGCCATGGCATGGCTGATCGGACGAATGCCCGAACGCGATCGTGCCGAGCTCGATGCCGAGTTCCTCCTCGACCACGTCGACGAGGCGTACAAGGCGTGGCAGAACGCGGCGTGGCGGGATGCGGTGCCGGCCGAGGTGTTCCTCGACGCGATCCTGCCCTACGCGAACGTCACCGAGACCCGCGAAGCGTGGAGGGATCCGATGCGGAGTTTGGCCGCGCCGATGATCGAGGGCATCGCCTCGCCGAGTGCTGCCGCGGTTCGCATCAATCAGCGCCTGTTTCCGGCGACCGGCGTCAAGTACTCGACCAAGCGACGCCGGGCGGACCAGAGCCCCAGCGAATCGATCGAGACCGGGCTGGCATCGTGCACGGGCCTCTCGATCCTCCTCATCGACGCCTGTCGCAGCGTCGGCATTCCCGCACGACTCGTCGGCGTTCCGATGTGGACCGACGGCTCCGGCAACCACTCGTGGGTCGAGATCTGGGACGGCAAGGGATGGCGATTCACGGGGGCCGCCGAGCCGACTGGTGAAGATCTCGACAAGGGGTGGTTCAACGGGCGTGCGCGGACCTGCATCGAGGGCGATCCGAAGCACGGCATCTTCGCGGTCTCGTGGGGCGACTCGCCCATGCGGTGGCCCATGGCCTTCGACGACGGGCCTCCGCCGGGACGAGCGATCGACGTGACGGCGCGATACCTGGCCGCCTCTCCGGAACTCCCCGAGGGGCACGGGCGCCTTCGGGTGCGGGTGCGTCGAGGCGACGGCCGAGTCGCCCTGCCGGTTTCGGTTCGGACCTCCGGCGGCGAGGTCATGGAGGCGGTCTCGAAGGACGAGCGGTTCGATGCCAACGACCATGTCGAGTTCGTGCTGCCGCTGGGTTCGCAGGCCACGGTCTCCGCCGAAGGCGGCAGTCGTTCGATCCGATTCGAAGAGGACGAGACGCTGGTCACGCTCGATCTCGCCGAAGCCGCCTCCCCCGACCCGGGCCCCGATGCCAAGGCGTCCCGGGCCGCGCTCAACGCCTTCGTCAGGGATCTTCGACGATCCGACGACGGGCTCGCCGTGCCGAACGGCGACTACGCGACGGTGCCTCTGACCGAGACCGACGCCCGCCGAGCCCGAGCCATCGCGGTCGCGCATCACACCGACGTCCTCAAGCGCACGCATGGCGCAGCGATCCGGAACGGAGCGGTCGAGATCGACGGACTCTCGATGCCGGTCTGGTACCAGTCCTACGGCGACGCGGCCTTCGGCTCGCGACCGCTCTTCATCTCGATGCACGGCGGCGGCGGCGCTCCTCCGCACGTGAACACCTCCCAGTGGGAGAACCAGAAGCGCCTCTATCGGCCCGAGCGCGGCATCTACCTCGCCCCCCGGGCGCCCACCGACACCTGGAACCTCTGGCACCAGGGGCACGTCGATCGCTTCTTCGATCGAATCATCGCCGGCATGGTGGCGCTCGAGGGGGTCGATCCGGATCGCGTCTACCTGATGGGCTACTCCGCAGGCGGAGACGGCGTCTACCAACTCGCCCCCCGCATGGCGGATCGGTTCGCCGCCGCGGCGATGATGGCCGGCCATCCCAACGAGTCGAAACCCGACGGCCTTCGGAACCTGCCGTTCGCCATCTGGATGGGCGAGAACGACGGCGCGTACGACCGCAACGGCGTCGCGAAGCGATGGGGCGAGTCGCTCGCGACGCTGGCGGAGGCCGATCCCGGCGCGTATCCGCATGCGGTGCACATCGTGCCTGGCAAGGGTCACTGGATGGATCGCGAAGACGCCGCCGCGGTGCCGTGGATGGCCGAACGGACCCGCGACCTGCGTCCGAAGCGAGTCGTCTGGCTGCAGGACGACGTCGTGCACTCCCGCTTCTACTGGCTCGCCGTCGAGGCCCCGAAGGCCCGCGCGCGAGTGGCGGCGGTCCGCGATGGCCAGCGAATCTCGATCGAGGAGTGGTCGCCGCAGGGTGCTCTGCGAATCCGCCTCGACGACGACATGCTCGACCTCGATCAAGAGGTGGTGGTCACGGCTCCCGGCGCCGAAGGCGGCCCGGGTCGAGAGCTCTTCAGAGGCCGCGTTCCCCGGACGATCGAGACCATCGTCGGCACCCTTCTCGAACGCGACGACCCCAAGGGGATCTTCAGCGGCGAGGTGGTGGTGTCGCCGCTCGAACCCGCGTCGGCTCCCTAGGCCTTCGATCTCGCTCCGACCGAGTCAGCCCGCCCCTGTCGGCCCCTTCACGAGACGGATCAGCAGGCGAATCTCCGCAAAGGCGAGCAGCAGCGCCGCCACCGCGTAGCCGATCCGCCATGGCAGCACGTTGGGGAGCGGTTCGAACGTGGCGAGGAATCCGAAGACCGAGAACGCCAGCAGCGGCAGGATCAGCAGGGCGAGCAGGAGGGCGGGGAGTCGAGGCATGTGCGGTTGTTGGGAGGCTTGCTCGGAGAATTCCGACGGACCTTTGGAAGGATCGGCGAGAGCCTACGCGAGAGGCTACCTTCGGATCCGGATCGCCACGTCCCACCGCCATTCCTCTTCGTCGCCCCATTCCCTCAAGACCGAAGTCGATCACGGAACGTGTCCACCATGACGCCATTCATGCACCTCCTCTCGCCGCTGCTGACTCTTGCCTTCGCCTCCGGTGCCGCATCCCCGAACGCCGACGGTCTCGACGCCGACGAGCGTCGGATGATCGCCCTGCTTGGGAACTCGGTCTCGATCGCTCCGAGCACGGCGTCGGTCGACGCCGGCGCGGTCTGCGAAGCGGTGCTCCAGCCGGGCAGCAGGGAGTATCTGATCACCCATGGCAAGGGCGCGGGCGGCCGCCTCGACATCACCGTCGCCGAGGCGAAGCGCACCCCGGCGGCATGGCCCAAGTCGGACGCACCGCCGGTGGTGATGACCGTCCCCGGACGGTCGGTCCTCTACCTGCACCGGGATGCGGATGGTCGCCTCGTCATGCCGACCCAGGCGGATCTCGAACAGTCCGTCATGGTCGGCTTCGAGCCGGGCGAACTGTTCCTTCCGATCACCTCCGACCCGACGCCCTACGAGATGAAGGTCAAGGTCTGGGACCTGCACGACCCCACCGATCTCGAGCACACCGGCTCCATGAAGGTCGTCGCCCGAGATCGCGGGACTTGGACGGTCAAGACGCCCGCAGGCGACTTCGACTGCCGGCTCTACCGCCTCGACTACACCGGAACCGTCGGCCCGGCCTCGGTCGAGGACACGACGCTCGTCTTCGCCTCGGCGAAGGAGGGCGTGGTCGCCCGCATCGCAGGCAAGCGAGTCTCGGCGTTCCTGGTCTACAACACCGACACGCGCTTCGCCTTCGTGCTCGACACGCCGCGCCGGGGCAAGGGCGAGAAGACCTCGCCCACCGGCGATTCCTGATGGATCGACAGACATCGCCGGGTTCGGCGACCGACGCCGGGGTAACCTCTCCGTCCCGCCGTCGTAGCTCAATTGGCAGAGCACCTGATTTGTAATCTGGAGGTTGCGGGTTCGATTCCCGCCGACGGCTTCCGAGTCGACCTGGCAGTCGCCTTGCCGGCGCCTTCCCTCGGGTCGGACTCCGTACGTTCCCCGATCTGTTCCAAGAGGACCGCGACATGTCCCCCGCCGCAAGGATCTCGACACGAACCCGCAACCGTCGCCTGTTGATCCTCGGCGGGGTGATTCTGGCGATCGGCATGCTGGGTTTCGCACTCTTCGTGGCGAAGGAGTGGCGGTTCCAAGCCTGGGTCGACGCGGAACGCGCGGAGGGATTCAGGCTTCTCGAGGAAGGCGACCCCGCAGCGGCCCTTCAGCATCTCGCCCGGGTCTTTCGCGAGCGCCCCGAGGACCGCGAGGCCATCCTCGCCTTCGCGGAGGCGCGGGAGGCGGTGCCGGCCGACGACGGCGGGCACCTCCTCGCCACCATCAACATCCGCAGTCGCCTCGTCGAGCTCGATCCCGACGATCTCGAGGCGCGACGCGAGCTGATGCGCCTGTACGTCATGGTGGGCTTCGCCTCCGAGGCCGATCGCGAAGCCGACGAGGTCATTCGCCTCGCAGGGGACGATCCCGACGCGCTGGCCGTCAAGCTGTCGGTCGCCTCGAGCCGAGGGCGGTCTGCGGAGGCCGAGCGCATCGCCGCTCGCCTGGTCGAGGACTCCAACGCGAGCTTCGACGCCCTTCGTGCCCGGCTGAGTCTCCTGTTCGAGCAGGATCTCTCCCCCGACGACGTCCTGCGGCGGGTGCAGGCATGGGCGGTCCCCCCGACGCTCGAGGCGGGCAGGCGGACGATCCTCGCCGAGCTGGAACTCCGCCAGGGCCGCCTCGAAGAGGCCCTCGCCACGGCCCGCCAGGCCGCGGGCATGCGTCCGACCGATCCCGAGACGGTTGCGGCGCTTGTCGATGTGCTGGACCGGGCCGGCGATGCCGAGGCGGCCAGTGCCCTGATCGATCAGGTCCTTCCGATCGGCAAGAACCAGGAGACCCTCTTCGATCTCGGAATCAGGCGCGAATGGCGAGCCGGCCGACTCGACGAGGCGAGCGACTTTCTCAGGCGAGGCGAGGACCTTCTGGGCCGCAATGCCGAGCCGGTGCTGCGTTGGCGGATCCGCCTCGCCGCCTCCGGTCGAGACGAGCCGCTGCTCGCGGTGTCGTCGGGCCAGTACCGAGAGTCCTTCGCGGGCATGCCGCCTCTCGATCGGCGAGCGGCCTCCACCTGGCTCGAGGCGATGTTGCTGGCCGCTGATCCGACCACGACGGGGGCCTCGCTCCGGGACGCGCTCGATGCCGCGATCGAGGCGAACACCGCCGACTCGCTCCTTCGGGTCCTTCGAGGGCGGCTGCTGCTGCTGTCGGGGCGGCCACGAGAGGCGATCGCCGACTTCGGCATCGCGATGCGCGTCGAGAACGGCGCGCACGTCAATGCCGGCTTGCTGCTCGCCGCGGCGCTCGAGGCGTCGGGCCAGCCCGGGCGAGGCCTCGAGGTCGCCAGCGAGCTGCTCGGGAGATACGGCGACCAGCTTGCCGTCATCACGACCTTCGCAAGCATCTGGGACACCTTCGACCGGACCGGGCGTCCCCTCGAGGACCTTCGCCTCGCCACGATCCCGACGATGGAACTGCTCCCCTTCCTCGAGATGGTGTTCCAACGCACCGAGGGCGATCCGCGCATCGCATCGCTGCTCGCCGCCGCGGCCGCCCGGCTCGGCGACGCCGATCGGCTCGAGCAGGCCCTTGCGATCCTCGACTCGCCGAATCCCGTTCCGGTCCCGATCGCGGTGCGTCTCGCGGTGCTCGCGGTCGAGAACGACTCGCCCCGAGCCGAGACGGCGCTGCGCCGTCTCGAGGCCGCCGACCCAGGCTCGATCGAGATTCCACGGCTCCGCGCCGTCGCCCTGGGCAAGGCCGGCCGCCCCGAGGAGGCGTTCGCCGACTACCAGTCGGCCCTCGACGCCGCGGGCGATCGTCTCTCGCCGATCGAACGCGTCTCCCGCCTTGCGGCGTTCGCGAGCCGGTTCTCCCTTCCCAACGCCGCGGCGCTCGAACAGCGCCGCATCGAGGTCCTGCAGCAACAGGGCGGCTCCGCCATCGCGCTGCTGGCCGCCCCCGCGACCTGGGCCGACGAGAGCACCGCTCGCGCGGTCGTCGACCGGGCCCGCGAGGAACTCTCCGCCAACCATCCCGAGGTGCTCAAGGCGGAGGCCCGATGGATCTCGGACTTTCGGCCCGACGAGGAGGTCAGGCGGCGCCCCGTCGTCGCGGCGCTTGTCGCAGAGATGGAGCGAGGTTCCGAAGATCCGCAACTTCCGCTGGTTCTCGCTCGCCTCGTCGCCACCGGCGAACGGCCCGACGAGGCCCTGATCGAGCGAGCGTTGCGCCGACGTCTTGAACTTGCACCGGACGATCTGCAGCCCTACGCCGATCTCGCGCGACTGCTTCTGTCCAACAACCAGTCCGGCGCCGCGGCGGAACTCGCCGACGAACTGCTCGCCCGCAGCGTCGCTTCCCCCGACGGACGTCGCCAGGCCGCCGTGATCCTGCAGGCGGCCGGTCGGCGACCCCGCGCCATCGAGGTGATGCGTGAACTTGCCGGGCGCGACGAACTCGAGGCAGACGTCGTCATGCTTGCCACGCTGCTTCGCGAGGGCGAGGATCCCGACGAGGAGGCCGAGGCCGGACGACTGCTCGAGGCCGTGGCCGGCCGGCCCGAGGCCGGCGTCGAGGCGGTGATGGCGATGGCGGACTGGGAGATCGCCAACGGCCGGGCCGAAGACGCCCTTGCCCGGGTGAACGAACGTCATGCCGCCCGGGGGGACCTCGACCTTCCGGTGCTGGCGGTTCGCCTCTGGCTCGCTGCGGACCAACCCGCCCGAGCCGAGCCTGCCGCGGACGCACTGCGGGCAAGCGGTCGCACCGACACCGCGGCCTCGGTGACCCTCGCCGATTGGCTGGTGGCTCGAAGTCGCATCGACGAGGCCGTGGCGCTGGTGCGAGAGCGCCTGCTCGCCGATCCGAACCAGCCCGCGCTGCTCGTCTGGGCCGCTGATCGATCGTCGCACCCCGGATGGCGGTACGACGAGGCCCCGGCGCTGCGCGACGCGATCGGCGGCGCCGCTCCGGGCCTGCTCGCCGTCAGTGAACTGCAGCGGGACGCCACCCGCGACGACGGCCGTCTCGAGGCGACGCCGGAACTGCTCGAGCGGTCGCTGGTGCTGGTCGAGACCTACCCCCGCCTTCCGGGAGCGTGGCGGGCGGCGGTGGTTCTCCACAACGTGGCGGGCCGCACCGGCGCAGCGATCGATCTGGCCCGTCGCGGCACTGCGGAGAACCCGCGGTCGGTCCTGCTGCATCAAGTGCTCGCCGAGCTGCTGATCCAGTCCGGCCGAGCGGCCGACGCCCGGCTCGCTCTCGACACCCTCGCCACCCTGCCGGATCGGGATGCGCGAACCTTGACGATTCTCGAAGGCGAAGTGGCCCTGGCCCTGGGAGATCCTCGCGCCGCCATGGCCCTCGCCGAATCCCTCGCTGCGGACGATCCCGACGGCATTCTGCTGCGTGCCGCCGCCAGTCTCGATCTGGGCGACACCACGTCGGCGATCACCCTGCTCGGCAACGAGCTCCAGCAACTCGCGGCGCTCGGCATTGGACGAATCCCGACGATGACCGCCCAAGCCGCGGCGGCGTTGGTCGCGGCGCTCGAGCCGCTGCGGGCGGGGAATCTCGGCCTGTCCATCGATCTTGCAAGCGGACTTCTGCAATGCCACGGCCGAACGAACGACTCGGCCCTGCTCGATCTCGCCGACCGCCTCCTCGAGGAGACTTCGCCGGGTCAGCCGACGTCGCTCCTGCTCCGGGGCGATGTGCTGGCGGCCCGCGGTGCGCCCGGCGAGGCGATCGAGCGGTATCGAGAAGCCCTCGAGGCGATCCCCGCCGCAGACCGTGCTGCGCTCCAACGTTGGCCGACGCTGCCCGGGGAGGAACGCAACCGTCTCGCCTCCTCGCGGGTGCTGATGGCGAGCGCGCTCAACAACATGGCCTACCGACGGTGCGAGGTCGGCGACGTGACCGACGAACATCTCGGCTGGATCGAACAGGCCCTGATCCTGCTGCCCGACAATGCCGCCTTGAGGGACACCCGGGCCCTCGTGCTGCTCGAACTCGACCGAATCCCCGAAGCTCGCGCCGATGCCGAAGCCGCGGCGATCGCCCTGCCCGACGACCCGACCGTTCGACTCACCCTCGCGAGAGTCCTGCAACGCAGCCAGGCGTACGCCGCAGCCCGAGGCGAGGTCGCCGCGGGCCTTGCGATCCTCGACCGCGATCCCGAGGGACGACCGCAACTCCGCAAGAAGTTCGAGCAGCTCGACCGGTCCCTGCAACGGGCGGTGATGCCTTCCCAGGGCGATCGCCCCGTCCTGCCGGGCTACCTCGACGGCGGCGGTCGATGATCGGGAGCTGGCGGGTCTCATCGCCGAATCGGACGGGGCTTGCTCGCGGCGATCGAAGACGACGGCTCCGGCGCGGTCTCCGAGCGATCGCGTCCGGACTTGTCGCGACGATCTCGACGCCCGGATGCGACGAGCGACCCACGCCCGAACCGGCCGGTGTTCGCGACGTGGTCGTCGCCACCAACGCCCCGCTCGCGGACTTCGCGGCGACTCTGGGCGACGGCGTCGTCGCGATCGAACGGCCGGCGCCCGACGGCGAGGACCCGTCGCTCTGGCGACCGGATGCGACCACGATCTCCGAAGTCCAACGGAGCGAGCTCATCCTGCTGCAGGGACCCGCCGTCGAACCGTGGGGCGTGTCGATTCCCCTGGCGACGGCCCGGACCCGAGACACCACCGCCAACGCCCGAAGTCGGTTTCCCACCGGCCGTGCCGGCACCGTGCACCGTCACGGCGACGGCCCCGCCCATGCCCACGGCGGCAACTCCGATCACGCCTGGCTCGACCTGGGCATCGCCCGCCTGCAGGCGCGAGCGGTCCGGGATGCGCTCGTCGAAATCCGCCCCGAGCACGAGGCGACGATCGACTCGAGATGGCGGGCGCTCGATCGCGACCTCGCGAGCCTCCATCGACGCGCCACCGCGGTCCTGGCCGACGCGCCGCCGATGCTCGCCGCGCACCCGGTCTTCGACTTTCTCGCCCATGCCCATGGTCTCTCGATCGAGAGCGTCGATTGGCCGCCCGGCACGCCGCTCGATGAGGAGCGCGTCGGAGATCTGCGGGCCGCGGCGGCCGACCACGGCGCCACGATCCTGCTCGTCGACACCGAACCCGACGGAGCGGCCCGAGACCGACTCGCCGCCATCGGCATCCGCCCGATCCACTTCGACCCGCTCGACGCCGGAGACCCGGAGGGCCGGGGATTCCTCGAACGAATGAACGCGAACCTCGACCGGCTCGCCAAGGCGTTCGCGAACCGCGATGATGCCGCCGCCGGCGATGGGTCACGCGAAGAGTGACCTCGCATCGTCCGGTCCCCCACGGACGACATGGAACCGACCACGATGCCCACGCCCATCCGCGACTTCATGACGCGGCACTACCGACACTTCAACGCCGCGGCCATGATGGATGCCGCGAGGGCCTACGCCGACCACGTCGAGGCCGGAAAGCCGATGCTGGTCACCCTCGCGGGGGCGATGAGCACCGCCGAACTCGGCTGCTCCCTCGCGGAGATGATCCGGCAGGGCAAGGTCGATGGGATCTGCTGCACCGGCGCGAACCTCGAGGAGGATCTCTTCAACCTCGTCGCCCACGACCACTACGTCCGCATCCCGAACTACCGGGAACTGTCGGCGGGCGACGAGACCGCCCTGCTTGATCGCCATCTCAACCGCGTCACCGACACCTGCATTCCCGAGGAGGAGGCGATCCGTCGGATCGAGAAGGCGATCCTCGCGGAGTGGCAGAAGGCCGACCGTGATCGGACGCCCCGCTTCCCGCACGAGTTCATGTACCGCCTGATCGAGAGCGGCGTGCTTGCCGAGCACCACCAGATCGATCCGAAGGACAGCTGGCTCGTCGCCGCCTGCGAGCGAAAGCTCCCGATCTTCGTGCCCGGATGGGAGGACTCGACGCTTGGCAACATCTTCGCCTCGCACGTCATCGAGGGCCGCATCTCCAACGTCCACACCGTCCGCACCGGCATCGAGCACATGATGGCGCTCGAACGCTGGTACACCGAGGTCGGCCTCGAACACGGGATCGGCTTCTTCCAGATCGGCGGCGGCATCGCCGGAGACTTCCCGATCTGCGTGGTGCCGATGATGGAGCAGGATCTCGGCCGCGAGCACGTTCCCAAGTGGAGCTACTTCTGCCAGATCAGCGATTCGACGACGAGCTACGGCAGCTACTCGGGCGCCGTGCCCAACGAGAAGATCACCTGGGGCAAGCTGGAAGAGAGCACGCCTCGCTTCGTGATCGAGTCCGACGCGACCATCGTGGCGCCGCTCGTGTTCGCGTGGGTGCTGGGCTGGTGAGGCCTCAGACCCGATGAGCGCCGCCCCGACGCGACCATCGCTCGGCATCGTCTCGCTGGCGGTGACGGCGACGCTCGCCGCCGCGGTGCTGGCGGGCGTCGCGGGAGGGCTTCTGAAGGTCGTCGAGCCGGCTGGCGACGCCTGGATCGCCTTTCTGCGCGGGAGTCGCGACCTCTTCGGGTGGGCTCCCGAGGCATGGGTCCGATGGACGCTCGGTTCGCTCGGGATCGTCGGGGCGATCACCGGTGGCATGGTCCTCGTCCAGCGGGTCTTCGTGAACGCCAACGGCACCGGCATCCCGCAGACGATGGCGGCGATCGCGATCCAACCCGGCCCCGCCCGCGGCCGCGTGCTCAACGGGTCGCTCGCGTTCGGCAAGAGTCTGCTGCTCGTCGTCGGCATCCTCGCGGGCCTCACCATCGGCCGAGAGGGGCCGACGGTGCATCTCGCGGCGTGCCTGTTCTGGCTCCTGTGGACGCGGGTTCCGATGCCGCGCAACTGGGCGCGGACCGGGCTGCTGACCGCCGCGGGCGCCGCGGGCATCGCCGCGGCGTTCAACACCCCGATCGCAGGTCTGATCTTCGCGATCGAGGAGATGTCGCGCCGCTTCAACAAGAACGACGCCCCGCTGCTGTTCAGATCCGCACTGCTCTCGACCGCCGCGGTCTTCGCGGTGGGCTGGTTCGTGCCCAATCTCGGTGGCGAGCCGGGCGAACTGATCCGCTCCTACGAGGATGCGATGTTCTACGGCCCGATCGCGCCGCCCCTGCCGACCGCGGATGCGAACCTGCTCGGGCAGATCGCGGCCGTGCTGCTGCTTGCGATTCCCGCGGGCCTGATGGGCGGACTCTTCGCGACCCTCGTCGCCCGCAGCGTCACCTTCGTCGGCGGCACCCTCGCCAGGCGCCGTCGCCACGTCTGGGTGTTCGGTCTCGGCTTCGGGGTGCTGCTGTCGGTCTTGATGCTGGCTTCGGGAGGTCTCAGCATGGGGTCCGGTCACGATCAGACCCTGCGAATGCTGCACGGCGAGTTCGATCCGCCGACGTGGTTCGCGCTCCCCAAGGCCCTCGGCAGCTGGGCGTGTCTGGCAAGCGGCGTTCCGGGAGGCCTGTTCGATCCCAGCCTGACCGTCGGGGCAGGTCTCGGCCACGCCCTGCATGGACCGGTCGAGTCGATCGTTGGATCGATCGACGTGCGCCTGCTGATGCTGGTCATGATGGCCGCCTACTTCGGCGGCGTGACCCAGAGCCCGATCACCGCGGCAGTCATCTGCGCGGAGATGACCGGCGGATGGAGCCTGCTGCTGCTTCTGGCGCCGGCGGCCCTGCTGGCCTCGGCGGCCTCGAGGCTGGTGTGCCCGGTTCCCCTCTATCTCTGGCTGAGTCAGTCGTTCCTCAAGCTCCTCATGGCCGACCCCAGTGGCCAGATCGACCGCGGCGAGATCGCCGACCTCGACCTGCCGAACATCCCCGAGGTCGAGGCGGCGCTCGAGGGTGCTCCGACCGAGCCGACCTGGATCTCCACCGCCGAGCAACGTGGGGCGGAGCGCGAGTCGGATTCCTGAATCGAGATCGCTGCCCGGGCGCGTGCGACCCGGGTGCCTACCGCCCCACCACCAGCATCGAGTAGGGCGGCAGCGTGATCTCGCCGCCGATCTCGCCGAACGGTTCGGCCGAGGCGACCTCCGCGTCGGCGTAGACCTTCCAGCGGCCACGTGGCGGCTCGAAGCGTTGGGGCGACCCCTCGCCGTTGGCGACGATCACGATCTCGCGAAGGTCGTCGCCGCTGGGCCGACCGTCGATGCGCCAGGCGAGCAGATCACCTGCGGGGAGTGGTCGCAGCGAACGCCGAACCATCTCGTGGCCGGTCATGCGCAGCGCCGGATGGTCCTTGCGAAAGGCGATCAGGCCGCGCACGTAGTCCTCGACCGCGCGGCACTCCCGCTTGCGAGGCCAGTCGAACCGGTTGACCGCATCGCCGGAGACGTAGCTGTTGTGGTCGCCGTCCTTGGTCCGGCAGATCTCGCTGCCGCCCTCGAGGAAGGGAATGCCCTGCGCCATCAGCACCAGCCCGAGGGAGAGCTTCTGCATGGCGGCAACCGTCGCCGGATCGGCATCCGGCGCGGCCTTCGCGATCTTGTCGAGCAGCGACAGGTTGTCGTGCGCCGAGACGTAGTTGACCGTCTCGATCGGGTCGCGGGCGAAGTCGTCGATCGCGCCCATCGCACCCCGCAGGATCGCCGGCCGATCGCCGCCCGGCCCGTTGGCGAATCCCGACGCGTCGCCGTCGAGGTCGCCCCGCAGGGCGTTCCGAAAGTGGTCGTTGAAGACCGCAAGGGTCGTGCCGCGCTGACTGCCCTTGCCGAATCGGATCGGCCCCCCGCCGGTCCACGGTTCGCCGTAGAGGGTCGCATCGGGACGGATCCCGCGAACCCGTTCGACGATCGCAGCGGCGGTCTCTGGGGTGTGGGTGCCGAGCAGGTCGATCCGAAATCCGTCGACGCGGTAGTTCCGAAGCCAGTGCTCCATCGAATCGAGGATGTACTCGCGGACCATCGCCCGCTCGTCGGCGACGCTGTTGCCGCAGCCCGCGTCGTTGGTCAGGGTGCCGTCGCTCGTCGTGCGGAACCAGAACCCGGGCACGGTCCGCTCGAAGGGCGAGTGCACGCCGCTCGAACTGGTGTGGTTGTAGACGACGTCGAGGACGACTCGGATTCCGGCCGCGTGCAGTCCCTGCACCGCGGCGCGAAGTTCCTCGATCGCGGCAAGCGAGTCCTCCGGATCGGTCGCGAAGTTCGCCTCCGGCACGTTGAAGAACGCGGTCCAGTAGCCCCAGTTGTACTCGTCGATGTCGGCACTGAAGTCGTGCACCGGCATGAGATGCACCGCCGTGATCCCGAGCGAGAGCAGATGGTCGAGTCCCGACGAGACGCCGTCGCGGTCGCCGGTGGCGGTCTCGCCGTCGCTGCCCTCGACGAGACCGAGGTACGTTCCGCGACGTTCGGGCGGGCAGTCCACGTCGGCGATCGAGAAGTCCCGCACGTGGATCTCGTAGAGCACCTCGTCGGTCGGCTGTGCGAGCACGGGCGTCAGGATCCCGCCCCAACCCTCCGGAGCAAGGCGCTCGAGATCCGCCACGATCGACCACCGTTCGTCGGGCGCAGAGGCGAAGGCGTGGATGTCCGAGGTCTCGTCGAGGCGGCCGTAGTGCTCGAAGCGATAGCGATAACGCAAGCCATGCAGATCGCCGGGCACGTCGATCGACCAGGTTCCGCGTTCACCGCGTTCCAGCGGAACCTCGGAGATCGGTCCTTCCGAGTCTTCCAAGAGCAGCGTCACCGACTCCGCGACCGGCGACCAGGTCGCAAACCGCGTCGACGCCGGCGTGCAGATCGCCCCGAAGGAACTCTCCGGCGCGAAGAACGCCGGATCGTCCAGCACCTCGCGGGCGACGACCGGAACGTCGCCGATGCCGGGAACCTCCAGTCGCACCCGACCCACGTCGTTCGCGGCGATCGGTCGACTCAGGACCAGTTCGACAAGCGGCCATTCGGTGTCCGCCCGTTCGATCGGGTCCACCGAGGCGATCGGCAGTGTCGCGACGCCGTCCGGACCATGCAGCCTCGCCGCGATCCGTTCCCGAAGATCCGCATCGAGCGGCGCCGTCGTCGCCAGCAGGATGCGATCCCGACGATCGAGAAACGCCGATCGCACCCGCAGCGAGCGATCGATCTTGCGCGGGTCGACATGAACCTCCGGATCGCCCGCGAGGAGCCAGACTTCCGTCACGCCGTCGGAGTCGAGCTCGACGAAGCGATCGAGATCGACGTCCTTCCGCTCCCACTCGCCCTTTCTCACGATGAAGCCCGCCCGACCGACCTCGTCGGCGAAGTCCACGCGTGCGACGGCGCCGAACTCGTCGACGCCGGCGAAGGCGTGGGCGGCGCCAGGTTCACCTTCGGGCCAGACCCAGAGGTTCCAGCCCTCGTAGCGACCGTCGGGACGGTGGTAGTGGACGACGAGATCCCCCGCCGCGGCGGGACCGACGACGAGAAGCAGCAGGAGCGTCCGCAGCAGTCGAAGCGGTCGAGCCGGGACCACACGACGGTGACGATCGAGACGATGCATGTCGCCACGATAGGTCCGCCCGAACCGATTCAGCGTCCCCAGCCGCTGCGACGTTCGGTCTCGACGCAGATCGAGCGGCCGATCGCCGGGGCGATGATTCGAAGTTCGGCCATGAGCTGCTCGAACTGTGCCGGATGGAGCGACTGCGGTCCGTCGCTCAGGGCGTGGTCGGGATCGTGATGCACTTCGATCAGCAGGCCGTCCGCACCCGCCGCCACCGCGGCCCGGGCCATGGCGGCGACCTTGTCGCGGCGACCGGTGCCGTGGCTCGGATCGACGAAGACCGGCAGGTGGCTCATCTGCTTGACGACGGGAATCGCAGAAATGTCGAGGGTGTTGCGGGTGGCGCTCTCGAAGGTTCGAATCCCGCGCTCGCAGAGGATCACCTGTTCGTTGCCGCCGGCGAGGATGTACTCCGCCGACAGCAGCCACTCCTCGATGGTCGCCGAGATGCCTCGCTTGAGCAGCACCGGGGTGCGGGTGCGACCAAGCTCCTTGAGCAGCGTGAAGTTCTGCATGTTGCGGGCCCCGACCTGCAGGATGTCCGCATACCGCTCGATGAGCTCGATCTGCGCAGCGTCCATCACCTCGGTCACGAGGGCCATGCCCTCCTCGCGGGCCGCGTCCCGAAGCATGGCGAGCCCCTCCTCGCCGAGTCCTTGAAAGCTGTAGGGACTGCTGCGGGGCTTGAAGGCGCCGCCCCGGTAGAGCTTCGCACCGCCGCGATGGCACGCCGCGGCGGTGCGGGCCACCTGATCGCGGCTCTCCGCGGAACAGGGGCCGGCGACGACCACGACCTCGTCGCCACCGAGGCGCAGGCCTTCGGCAGGTCCCGAGGCGAGGGTGATCACGGTGTCGGCGGCGCGGAACGATCGACTCGCCAATCGGTAGGGCTCCCGAACCTGAAGCACCTCGTGGACGCCCTCGAGCATCTCGATCGTTCGGGGGTCGATCTCCCGCGTCCCGTTCACCCCGAGGACGACGCGGGCTCCGCCATCGGAGCGATGCACCGACAACTGGTCTCGCTCGAGACGAGCGACGACCGCGGCCACCTGGTCTTCGGAGACGTCTTCTCGCATCACCACCAGCATCGGAGGCCTCCTGTCGTGTCGCCGGCGACGCTCACGGGTCGCCACCCTCGGGTGCGGGTCCCTCGCCACGCAGCCATCGCACCATCGACTCGAGGCGCTGCGGAAGTTGCGAATCGCCGGCATGCCGGCCGACCAGATCGACCAGTGCGGATCCCACCACCGCCGCATCGGCATGGCGGTGGAACTCCGCAACGTGCTCCGGCGTCGAGACCCCGAATCCGAGCACCAGCGGCATGTCGGTGATCCCACGCACCCGCGAGGCGAGTTCGCCGGCGCTCGTTGCGATCGAAGTCCGCATGCCCGTCACTCCAAGGCGTGAGATCCCGTAGAGGAACCCTCGCCCGAGCCGGGCCGCCTGCTCGATCCGGGCGGCCGAACTCGTCGGGCTGATCAGGAAGATCGGATCGATTCCCGCATCGAGAAGCGACGGGTGCAGGTCGCCCATCGCCTCGGGCGGCAGATCCAGCACCAGCAGCCCGTCCACGCCCGCTGCCGCCGCGTCGGCGACGAAGCGATCGCGTCCGTAGGCGAGGATCGGGTTGGCGTAGCTGAAGAGGACGATCGGCGTGGCGACTCGATCACGCACCTCCCGCACAAGTGCGATCACCGAGGCGAGGGTCGTTCCCGAGGCGAGCGCCCGCTCCATGCCCCTTTGGATCGTCGGGCCGTCGGCCAGCGGATCGGAGAACGGGACACCCAGTTCGACGATGTCCGCACCACCGCGATCAAGCGCCTCGACGAGGCTCGCACCGACGGCGATG
The DNA here is from genome assembly GCA_017859745.1 of Planctomycetota bacterium. Taxonomy (GTDB): domain Bacteria; phylum Planctomycetota; class Phycisphaerae; order Phycisphaerales; family SM1A02; genus VGXO01. The sequence continues at coordinate 68,046 of JAFMML010000003.1, read as the reverse complement.
TCCGGATCCCCCCCGGTCAGGTAGGCGACGAATCCGCCGCGGCCATCGGCCCGCAGCGTCTCGAACCGTTGTGCGATGCGGCCGCCGCTCACGGGGCGTCTCCCTCGTCGCGAGTCCCGAGTTCGGGAAAGCGAGACGCCACCGACTGGACATCCTTGTCGCCGCGGCCCGAGAGGTTCACCAGCACCACGCCGTCGGGGCCAAGGCGTCGAGCGACCACGCGGGCGTGGGCGATGCCGTGGGCGGTCTCGAGCGCCGGGACCAGACCCTCGAGCCGCGACAGATCCTGAAAGGCCGCGAGCGCCTCGGCATCGCTTGCATGGGCGTAGGTCGTGCGGCCGCTCGCGGCGAGCATCGCGTGCTCCGGACCGACCGCGGCGTAGTCCAGACCCGCCGAGACCGAATCGGTCGAGAGGATGTTGCCGTGCTCGTCCTGCAGCAGCAGGGTTCGGGTGCCCTGCAGCACGCCCGGAGTGCCGCCTGCGAACCGGGCCGCGTGGCGCCCCGGCTCGATCGCGGTGCCGCCGGCCTCGACGCCGATCAGTTGGACCTTCGGGTTCTCGATGAAGGGATCAAAGAGGCCGATCGCGTTGCTTCCGCCTCCGACGCACGCCACCACGGCATCGGGGTCGCGCCCGATCGCCGTGTGGATCTGGGCACGGGCTTCGTGACCGATCACGCTTTGAAACTCGCGAACCATCAGTGGATAGGGATGCGGCCCCAACGCCGAACCGAGCAGGTAGGCGGTGTCGTCGATCCGGCCGACCCAGTCCCGCATCGCCTCGTTGATGGCGTCCTTCAGGGTTCGTCCCCCGCCCTCGACGCCGACGACCTCGGCCCCGAGCAACCGCATCCGGAAGACGTTGAGCGCCTGCCGCTCCATGTCCAGCGCGCCCATGTAGACCCGACACTCCAGCCCGAGAAGGGCGCACACCGTCGCCGTGGCCACGCCGTGCTGACCGGCGCCGGTCTCCGCGACGATCCGTCGCTTGCCCATGCGTCGGGCGAGCAGCGCCTGGCCCAGGGCGTTGTTGATCTTGTGGGCTCCGGTATGCGCGAGATCCTCCCGCTTCAGGAAGACCCTCGCGCCGCCGCACGCCTCGGCGAAGCGAGTCGCCTCCCACAACGGCGTCGGCCGGCCGACGAACGAACCGAGCAGTCGGTCGAACTCGGAGAGAAACGCCGGATCGCTCCGAAGCTCGAAGTAGCGGGCCTCCAGCTCCTCGAGCGGCGCGATCAGCGTCTCCGGGACGAACCGTCCTCCAAACTCGCCGAACCACCCGCCCGGCGCGGGATCGCGGCGACCGAAGCGGAACGAAGGCGGCGCCATCGCGGCCGGTTCGCGCGAGGTCATGACCGGCCTCCAGAACGCACCGCCGCCGCGAAGGCCGCAATCGCCTCGTGGGACTTGCGTCCGGGTTCGATCTCGACACCGGAGGCGACGTCGACCGCTGCGGGGCGAACGCGACCGATCGCCTCTCCGACGTTCCCGGGAGAGAGTCCACCCGCGAGGATGGTCGGACGACGCACGGCGATCTCGCTCGCGCTCGCCCAGTCGATGGTCCTGCCGGTGCCGCCGTGGGCGACCGGGTCGGCCGCATCGAGAAGCAGCGTCCATTCCTCCGGAACGTCGCCCGCGGCATCGAGCGAGGCCGCGCGAACGACCGTGGCCGCTGCGAGATCGGCGACCGACGGTGTTCGTTCCCCGTGCAACTGGACATGCCGGGTTCGCAGCATCTCCATCGCGGTTCTCGCCTCCTCGATCGTCGGCTCGACCATGACCGGAATCGCGGCGACGAACGGCGGAAGGCCCGCCGCGAGTTTCGCAGCCGTCGCGAGCGGCACCGAGCGCGGACTCTTCGGCCACAGCACGAACCCGACCGCAGTCGCGCCGCAGGCCACCGCCATCGCGACATCCTCGGCGCGGGTGAGGCCGCAGATCTTGAAGGGCACGCTCACGGGCCCTCTCCACGAAGGCGCCTCAGTTCCGAAGCGGGATCGTCGCTTCGCATCAGGGTCTCGCCCACGAGGAAGCCGCGGTAGCCCAGCGCCGCGAACCGGCCGAGGTCCTCTCGCGTGCGAAGACCGCTTTCGCAGACCGCGATCGCCCCGGTCGGGATTCGCGCCGCGAGACGCTCGGCGGTCGCGGGATCGGTCTCGAGCGAGCGCAGATCCCGGTTGTTCACCCCGATGATCGTCGCGCCGGCCGCGATCGCCCGGTCGAGTTCCGTCTCGTCGTGGACTTCGACCAGGGCCGCCAGCCCGTGCCCGTCGGCCTCCTCGAGCAACGATCGCAACGTCCGATCGTCGAGCGCGGCGACGATCAGCAGCACCGCATCGGCACCCGCCGCGCGAGCTTCCGCAATCTGGCTGCGATCGAGCATGAAGTCCTTGCGCAGGACCGGAGTCTCGACCGCATGCCGCACCGCCCGAAGATGAGCGAGGTCGCCCTCGAAGAACTCCGGCTCGGTCAGCACCGAGATCGCGGCCGCACCGCCCGAGGCGTACGCCGTCGCGATGGCCACGGGGTCGTACTCCTCGCGGAGCCGTCCCTTCGAGGGCGAGGTCCGCTTGCACTCGGCGATCACGTTCGGGCCGGGCGACTCGGCGAGCGCGGCGGCGAAGGCTGCGCCCCGCGGACGTGCCGATGCGACGGCGGACTCGAAGGCCTCGCCGCGGCGCGACTCCGCGGTCGCTGCGAGACGACTCCGCACCGAGGCGCAGATCCGTCCCAGCACGCCGGGGATCTCGACGCCTGCGGGCATCACGATCGCGGCCCCGAAGCGGCGCGGAACCGGGCGAGCGTGTCGAGGGCTCGCCCTTCGTCGATCGCTGCGCCGGCGCGTTCGAGGCCATCCTGGATCGACGCGACCACACCGGCGACCAGAAGGGCCGCAGCGGCGTTGAGGCAGACGATGTCGCGAGGCGCCCCGCGGCGCCCCTCGATCACGGCGAGAATGATCGCCGCGTTGGCCGCGGCATCGCCGCCAAGCAGGTCCGACGGCTCGGCGAGCGGCAATCCGACGTCCTGCGGATGCAGGTCGAAGGTGCGCACGGTGCCCGGCCCGCCTTGGGGATCGGAGATCCCCTCGGAGATCCTGGTCCGCCCGGTCGTCGAGAGCTCGTCGAGGCCGTCCGTGCCATGGACGACCCACACCCGCTCGCTCCCCAGCATCAGCGAGGTCTCGGCGAGCAGTTCGGTCAGTTCGGGCCGAGGCACCCCGATCACCTGGCGCCGCGGCCGAGCCGGATTGGACAGCGGACCGATCAGATTGAATGCCGTCGGGACACCAAGTTCGCGTCGCACGGGCGCCACGTTCTTGACGGCGGGATGGAACGCCTGCGCGAAGAGGAACGCGATGCTCGCCTGCTCGAGCGACCGGCGTGCATCCTCGGGTGTCGAGGAGACCTCGATCCCCAGCATCTCCAGGACGTCCGCACTGCCGCATCGGCTCGACACCGAGCGGTTCCCGGCCTTGACCACGGGCACACCGCAGGAGGCGACCACGATCGCGGACGCCGTCGAGATGTTGAAGGTCCCCGATCGGTCGCCGCCGGTCCCGCAGGTGTCGATCCGATCGGGATGCCGAAGCGGGTCGATCCCCGGGTCGACCGCCTGTCGACGCATGGCATCGACGAATCCGGCGAGTTCGCCGGGACGCTCGCCCTTCATCGACAGGGCGATCAGGATGGCGCCGAGGGTCGCCGCACCGATCTCCCCGCGGATGATCGACTCCATCAGGCTCGCTGCGGCATCGCGATCGAGATCCTCGCGGCGGCGAAGCTGCTCGATGACTTCCGAGGTCTTCATGCCGTCGCCTCCGGCGCAGCGCCCGTGGGCGGCAGATCGAGGAAGTTTCGAAGCATCGCACGCCCGTCGACGGTCAGGATCGACTCGGGGTGGAACTGCACACCGTGGATCGACTTGGTCCGGTGCCGAAGCGCCATGACGGTTCCGTCGTCCTCGCTCCGGGCGACGACTTCGAGTTCGGTCGGCCAGGACGACTCCTCGACGACGAGAGAGTGGTAGCGCCCGACCTCGAGCGCAGGCGGGAGATCACGGAACAGGCCACGTCCGTCGTGACGGATCGAAGAGGTCTTGCCATGTCGGGGCTCGGGCGCCCTCACGACGCGTCCGCCGAACACCTCGCCGATCGCCTGATGCCCGAGGCACACTCCGAGGATCGGGCACCGGCCCGCGAAGGTTCGAATCAGCTCGAGGCTCGCCCCGGCGTCGCAGGGCCGGCCCGGCCCCGGAGAGATCACCAGGCGCTCCGGCGCCATCTCGAGGGCCTTCTCGGCGGTGATCGCGTCGTGACGACGAACCTCGACCTTCGCCCCGAGCTCCGCGAGGCACTGCACGAGGTTGAAGGTGAACGAATCGTAGTTGTCGACGAGGAGAACCATGGGTCGGAAGGTGGAACGATCAGCTCCCCGCCTCCGCGATCTCGAGCGCCCGGATCATCGCCCCGGCCTTGTCGCGAGTCTCCTGACGCTCGGCGGCGGGGTCGCTGTCGGCGACGACGCCGG
>JAFMML010000003.1:0-63506 GCA_017859745.1 Planctomycetota bacterium | reverse complement strand
CGCCCGCCTGCACCCGGGCCCGACCGCCTTCGATGACGATCGTGCGAATCGCGATGCAGAAGTCGAGGTTCCCCGCGAAGTCGAGATAGCCGACGCTGCCGGCGTAGAGCCCCCGCGGTTCGGGCTCCAGCTCGGCGATCAGCTGCATCGCCCGCACCTTGGGCGCTCCCGAGACCGTCCCGGCCGGGAAGCACGATCCGAGCGCGTCGAGGCGATCCCGATCCTCGGCGAGACGTCCCTCGACCACCGACACCAGATGCATGACGTGGCTGTAGCGTTCGAGGCTCATGTAGACCGGCACCCGCACCGACCCCGGCGCGGCGATGCGACCGACGTCGTTGCGGCCGAGGTCGACCAGCATCACATGCTCGGCGCGCTCCTTCTCGCTGCGCTTGAGTTCCTCCGCGAGGCGGCGGTCCTCCTCCTCGGTCGCCCCACGAGGACGGGTTCCGGCGATCGGGTGGGTCTGCACCCGATCGCCCTCGACGCGGACGAGCATCTCGGGACTCGCGCCGACCACGCTTCGTCCGCCGCTGCGTATGAAGAACATGTACGGCGAGGGGTTCACCCGGCGCAGGGCCCGGTAGACCTCGAACGGAGGGGCCTCGATCGCGGCTTCGAACCGCTGCGACAGGACCGTCTGGTAGACGTCGCCCGCGGCGATGTGCTCGCGGATCCGACGGACACCGTCTTCGAAGGCCGCGGGATCGAAGTTCGAACGGAACTCGGGGACCCCGCCGCCGGTTCGCCGTTCGATCGCCAGCGGTCGTTCGAGTTCCTCCTCGAGCGCCTCGATCCGGGCGACCGCACCGTCGTACAGGCTGCGAAGATCGGCTCCGCCACCGACGCGGGCATTGGAGATGATCAGGATCCGATGCTGCACGTGGTCGAAGGCGAGCACGGTGTCGAACAGCATGAACGACCCGTCGTGGCCGACGCCCGAACCGCCACCGTCGCCCGCCACGGGCACGCTCGGCTCGAACCATCGCACCGCCTCGTAGTCGAGCATCCCCACCGCTCCGCCGGTGAATCGAGGCAGTCCCGGCACGGTCGGCGCCCGGTAGGCATCCATCAGCTCCCGGAGCACCTGCATCGGCGTGCCGTCGACGACACGGCGCTCTCCGGCCTCCTCGACGATCGCGGAGCCGTCGCGACCCACTCGAAGGATCAGGAAGGGATCCTTGCCCAGAAAGGAGTAGCGGGCGATCTGCTCGCCACCCTCGACGCTCTCGAAGAGAAACGCGTGCTCGACGTGCTCGGCGATCCGCAGGAACGCCGAAACCGGCGTCAGCAGGTCTGCGGGGACCTCCTTGACCACCGGCACGAAGGTGCCGAGGCGGGCGAGCGAAGCGAACTCGTCGAAGCTGGTGATCTGCATCGAATTCACGTTGGTCGAAGGCCGGACCAGGGATCGCCTCCCGACGGCGGGCCTCGAGGTTCGTCGATCGACGAGAAGGGTTTCTGGAACGACGGCCAAACGGTCATCGGACCGATCCCGGGCTCGGTTCATCGCAAGTTCCCGGTCCGTGCGACCGGCGGCTACTCGAGCGAGGCGTCCTCGCACTCGAGGTAGGTGTAGCCGGCGAGGCCCCGCTCGTACTCCCGCAGCAGGGACTGGCTCTGCGAGACCGTCATCGCACGGTCGCGGACGGCTCGCTCGCACTCCCGCCGCACCGCCGCCATCAGGCGATCCGGCTCGTAGTGGACGTACTGGAGGACCTCGCGGACGGTGTCGCCTTCGACGATCTCGTCGATCCACCACTGCCCGTTCTCGTCGAGCTTGACGTGCACCACATGGGTGTCGCCGAAGAGGTTGTGCAGATCGCCGAGGGTCTCCTGATAGGCCCCCACGAGAAACGCCCCCACGAGGTACTGCTCGCCGTCGCGGAGGTCGTGCAGCGGGAGGGCCTTCTTGATGTCGTGGTGGTCGACGAAGCGATCGATCTTGCCGTCGGAGTCGCAGGTCAGGTCCGCCAGCGTCGCCTGCCGGGTGGGTCGCTCGTCGAGCCGATGGATCGGCATGATCGGGAAGAGCTGCCGGATCGCCCAGATGTCCGGGAGCGACTGGAACACCGACAGGTTGCAGAAGTACGTGTCGGAGAGCGTCGGGAGCAGATCGGCGAGTTCCTCGGGGACCTCGTCCATGGTGCGGACCTTCTCGCGAATCCGCAGACAGGTGGACCAGAACAACCGGTCCGCAAGCGCCCGGTGCTCCAGGGTCAGATAGCCCAGGCTGAACAGCGACAGCGCTTCGTCTCGGGCCTGCAGCGCGTCGTGATAGCACTCGAGCAGCCGTCGCTCGGTGACCCCCTGCCACGCCTCCAGCAGATCGACCAGCGGACGTGGCGGCTCCTCCTCGCCCTCGGCGGGCCGAACGGAGTTCGCCACGTCGGCGGGCACGGCGAAGCGATCGAGACGATTCGAGCCCACCACGTCGAAGACCAGCACGCTCTGCTGGGCGGCCATCGCCCGGCCACTCTCGGTGATGATCGTCGGATGCTCGACCCCGGCTTCGTCGCAGACCGACTGGATGCGGTAGACCACGTTGCTCGCATACTCGGCGAGGGTGTAGTTGGTCGAGAACTCGAAGTTGGTCTGGCTGCCGTCGTAGTCGATGCCCAGGCCGCCGCCCACGTCGAGGTACTTCATGCCCGCGCCCATCCGGACCAGCTCGACGTGGATCCGGGCCAGTTCGTTGACTCCGGCGTTGACCTGTCGGATGTCGTGGATCTGGCTTCCCATGTGGCAGTGCAGCAGTTCGAGGCAGTCCGCCATGCCGCGGGCCGCGAGCAGTTCGACCACCTCGATGACTTCCGGCAGCGAGAGGCCGAACTTCGCCTTCACGCCGCTGGAGTGTCGCCATCGCCCGACACCCGACGTCGACAGGTTCACCCGGACGCCGATCCGAGGGCGAACCGAAAGTCGTTCGGCGCTGTCGAGGATCATGCGCAGCTCGGCGAGATTCTCGATGACCGGAATGATTCGACGACCGAGCTTCGCCGCAAGCATCGTGAAGTCGATGTAGCGGGCCTCCTTGAAGCCGTTGCAGACGATCAGTCGATCGGGGTGCGTGCCGGTCAGGCCGAGCACGGCGAGGAGTTCGGGCTTGGATCCGACCTCGAGGCCGAAGCCCAGCGGAGCCCCGTAGTTCCGAACCTCCTCGACGATGCGTCGCTGCTGGTTCACCTTGACCGGATAGACCGCCTGGTAGTCGCCGCGATACGCGTTGTCCGTGATCGCCTTGGCGAACGCGTCGTGGAGATCCTTCAGCCGCTGCTCGAGCAGATCGCCGAAGTGGAGCAGCACCGGCGTGCCGAAGCCTCGCTCGCGGAGGCCCGCGACGACCTCGTGAAGATCGATCTGCCGCTTCGGATCGCGGGTCGGACGCACCACCACGTGCCCGCCCGGTTCGACGTCGAAGAAGCCCTTGCCCCACGCACGCAACTGGTAGAGCTCGGCCGCGTCCTCGATCGACCACGCCGGAGAGATCCCCGGGCGGGTCCGGGCATCGCCCCGGGCGTCGGGCGATGAGGCAGGGGCGGCCGACGCGGAGTCTCGACTCGAAAGCTGGGTCATGGCAGGGCTCGCAGCACGCGGATGACGGGCAGGGTGACGGCACTCGGCGCCGATCGCGCAAGGCGCAAGTGTACCTCTCCGCAACGGGATTTCCGCCCCTCGAGCCCGCTTTCGATCGGCAATCCTCCGCTCGCCGAATCGGGTCGCCTCAGGCACCGCCGTCGCGGAGGCTGGCGGCGATCGCCACCTCGTGCAGTCGGGTCGACAGGCGATCGAGCCGATCGCGGGCCGCGGCCAGCGGCTCCGGATCGACGCTCGTGTCCCGCCCCGACTCGGCGACGAGCGACCGGACCCGCTCGATGGCCGCCTCGAGCTCCCGGATGTAGGCGTCGTCGAGCTCGCGGCGGGTCCGCTCGAGGGCGTCGGTGGTCCACTTCGCATCGAGCGAGGCGTTGACCCGCAGGTCGGCGAGGCGGTGCCGCCGCATGTCCTCCTTCGCGTGGACGAAGGACTCCCGCTCGATCGCCTCGACCTCCTCCGCGGTGAGGCCATGGCTGGGCACGACCTGGACCCGGGCGCGGATGCCGCTTCGGGCCTCGATCGCGGTGACGCCGAGCACGCCGTTGGCGTCGACGAGGAACTCGACCTCGATCTTCGGGATGCCTGCCGGCATCGGCGGAAGATCCCGCAGCTCGAATCGGGCGAGACTTCGACAATCCTCGACCATCTCCCGCTCGCCCTGCAGCACGTGGATCGAGACGTGCCGCTGACCGTCCACGGAGGTCGAGAACCGCTCGACCGCGCGGGCGGGAATCGAACTGTTGCGGACCAGCAGCTTGGCCACCCCGCCTCCGACGGTCTCGACGCCGAGGGACAGCGGGATCACATCGAGCAGCAGCAGGTCCCGTCGGTCGCCGGCGACGATCGCCGCCTGCACGGCGGCGCCGAGAGCCACCACCCGATCCGGATCGAGCGCGGTGTAGGGAGCACGGCCAAAGAACCGCTCGACCTCTCGTCGCACGATCGGCATTCGAGTCGAACCTCCGACGAGGATCACCGCGTCGACGGCCTCCGCGCTCATCTCGGCGTCGCGCAGGCAACGAGCGCAGGCCTGGAGGGTTCTGGCCACCAGAGGCGCTGCGGCCGCCTCGACCTCCGCCCGTCCGACGCGACGCCGAAACGTCCCCGCGGGAAGTTCGGCGACGAGTTCGACCTCCTCGTTCTCGCCGAGGGCGATCTTCGCCCGCTCCGCCGCCAGCCGCATCGCCTGGGCGGACGCGGCGCCCGAGCCGCTCCCCGGGCCGAGCGAAGCCTCGACGTCCGCCACGAGCGTTGCCGCGAGGGCCCGGTCGACGTCGTCGCCGCCGAGACGGGTGTCGCCCGCGGTCGCGACGACCTCGAAGACGCCCTCGTGCTCTCCCCCCGCAAGGCGCAGCACGGAGACGTCGAAGGTGCCGCCTCCGAAGTCGTAGACCGCGACGGTCTCCGCGCCCCCGCCCCGACCGAGGCCGTAGGCCAGCGCGGCCGCGGTCGGCTCGTTCACGATGCGGACGACCTCGAGTCCGGCCAGTCGCCCCGCATCTCGGGTCGCCTGCCGCTGGGCGTCGTCGAAGTATGCCGGAACCGTCACGACCGCCCGTCCCACCGGCGTGCCGAGGCGGGCCTCGGCGATCTCGCGAAGGCGCCGGAGGTAGAGCGCCGAGATCTCCTGCGGGGTTCTCAGCGCCTCCCCGTCCCGGACGCAGGCAAGGCCTCTCGGACCGGCGGCGATCTCGACGCCACCGAACGCCTCGGCCTCGAACTCGGAGGCGTTTCGACCCATCAGGCGCTTGACGCTGAAGACCGTCCGGTCGGGGTGGTCGCCTGCGGTCTCGCGAGCGTCGTGTCCCAAGACCGGATCACCTTCGACTCCGAGACGCACCACCGACGGCAGCAGCCCCCGCCCCGCGTCGTCCTCGAGCACCCGCGGTCCCGCTTCGTCGCAGACGGCCACCAGCGAGTGGGTCGTTCCAAGATCGATGCCGACGATCGGCTCTCGGCCCGGCGGCGATGAAGTCGCGTCGCTCATGTCGGGATCCTACGAGCGTCCCGCGTGGAGTTCGACGGGAGCCGACCACCGGAGTTGGACGAGGGCGAAGACTCTGGACGACGTTCAGTTGGGGAACCGTTCGCCGGCCCGCGGCAGGGCGTCGAGCGTCTCCTCGAAGCGGGCCATCGCGATCTCGCGAAGACGATCGATCAGCGACTCGACCGATTCCGCCGTGCCGCGGTAGGTCCGTTCTCGATCGAGCGTCGGACCGATGAATCGGATCATGGTGCGAGGCGACGACGCGTCCGGCCTGGACGAGCCGGCACGATCGATCTCCTCGCCAAGCGTGGCCCACCACGAAGCGGCGCTCGGCGGATCGAGCAGATCGGCGAGCGTTTCGGCGTCGAGCGGAGTCGTCCACGTGGCCTGCCGAATCTCGGCGTCCACGCCACCGGAGGTGCCGAACACGCCGTTGCGGTCGACCTCGTAGAAGACGATCTTCCGCTCGGCGGGCATCCACCGCTGGATCGACAGACTTCGACCGCCGGTTGGCGTCCGATCGTCCCGGGCCGCCGAGGCGCATCCGGCCCACGTCGTCGCCGCGGCGAGCATCACCGCGAGAACACCCCGACCGACGAGCCTCCTCGCGAGGGGAATCTCGCCGCGGGAACGCGGCTCCAATCGCGGCGCCCCCCAACCCGTCACGGCTGCTCGTCCTCGGGGACGCGATAGCGGGCATGGGGGTCGGGTCCGAAGTCGTATCGGATCGCCGCAGGCGGCTCGAAGTCTCCGGGCCGGTCGGCCATCCACGCTCGCTCTGCGAGGGCCCTCACGAAGATGCCGAGCACCCGATCGCCGCCGGCGTCGGCCGGCCCCCGATGGACGAAGGTCCACGCTTGCGGCCCCGTCGTCGGATCGGCCACGGCGAATTCGACGATCTGCACGAGTTCGCCCGGACCGGCCTCGAGCAGCGAGGCATTGCCGACCGGGTCGGCGGCGACGGGATCGGCGAGCCCGAGGCGAACGGCGAGCGCCCAGAGTTCGGCGACCTCCGACTCTCGAAGGGTCCGGGCCCGCCCCGGACGATCGGCGTGATCGGGATCGGTCGCCGCGGCGGCACGCAGCGAACCGTCCGGCAGCAGCACCCATCGGCCGGACCGCTCCTCGACCCGAGGCACCGCCGGCGCCTGACGACCGCGGATCACCGTGGCGTTCACCGAGAACCCCTCGGGGACCTTTGCCGCATCTGGGACCGTGGGCGTGCCGCTGCAGGCGGCCGAGACTCCCGCGAGCAGCGCCGCTGCGAGGACCGTCGCAGACACGCTTCGAAACCGGGCGGTTGCAGACATCCGCCGCAGCGTACCGCCACGGGCAGGGCGGCGTGCGGGTACCCTTCGACCATGCGCGCCAGCGTCTCCTGGATCAACGCCCATCTCGACCCGCCCTGCACCGCCGACGAGCAGGACGCCTTCCTCACGGCGGTCGGCTTTCCGATCGACGATCGCGGCGAGGACGCCCATGGCGAGACCTGGCTCGAGGTCGAGATCACCTCCAACCGCGGCGACTGCCTCGCCCATGCGGCGCTCGCCCGCGAGATCGCCGCGGTCTCGGGCCGGACCTATCGACCGCCGGCGACGCCCGTTCGACGGGATCGGGTCGGACCAACGCCGATCACCGTGCTCGATCGCGCCCCCGAACGGTGCCCGCTGTACACCGCGCAGGTGATCGAGGGCGTCACCGTCGGCCCGAGTCCGGAATGGATGCGGCGGCGCCTCGAGGCGATCGGCCAGATCCCCCGCAACGTCCTCGTCGACTGCACCAACTACGTGCTCTGGGAACTCGGCCAGCCGACCCATGTCTTCGATCTCGGCAAGCTGCAAGGCGACCGGATCGAGATCCGAGGCGCCGCGGCCGGAGAGCGATTCCTTCCTCTGGGCGAGGGCGCCGCCGAACTCGACCTTGCCGAAGGCGATCTGGTCATCGCCGACGCCACCCGCGCCGTCGCCCTCGCTGGCATCAAGGGCGGCGCCGCAACCGCCGTCGACGACGCGACCACGGCGGTGCTCGTCGAGGCCGCCACCTTCGATCCGGTCTCGGTCCGCACGACCAGTCGACGCCTGAACCTCCGTTCGGACTCGAGCTTCCGATTCGAGCGCGGCGTCCATCCGGCGGAAGTCGGTCCGGCTGCGGACCGTCTCGTGGAACTCATCCTCGAACTCGCGGGCGGTCGGCTCGTCGGCGACGTGGTCGCCGACGGCGCCGCGATCCCCGGCCCTCGGCACGTTGCGCTGCGATCCTCCGAGATCGCACGCCTGCTCGGCATCGAGATCCCCGAGACGCGGATCGCCGCGATCCTGGACACCCTCGGATTCGCGTGTCGCATCGACTCGAGCGAGGGCGGCACCGTCTTCCGAACCACCGTGCCTCCCCGGCGCATGGATGTCGAGCGAGAGGTCGATCTCGTCGAGGAGATCTGTCGCATCCACGGCCTCGACGCGGTCCCGCTGCGCGAGCGGATCGAGATCCGACCCCCCGCTCCGCAGCACTCGGTGCAGGCGGTGAAGGCGGTGCGCGACCAGCTCGCGGCGTCGGGCTTCGTGGAATCGGTCTGCCACTCGCTGATCGGTCCCCGCCTCGCGGACGTGTTCCTGCTCCCGGGCGAGAGACTCCTTCAGGTCGATGACGACCGAGCCGGAGGCACGCCGTTCCTGAGGCCGAGTCTGCTGCCGAGCCTGCTCGAGGTGCTCGCCCGCAACGAGGGCGTGGGCGTTCGAGGCCTCGCCGTGTTCGAGGTCGCCGCGAGCTTCCGCATCGCCACCGATGGAGAGACCCTCGAACGTCGCACCGTCGGCATGGCCGTCGACGGCGGAGAGGACGCCCAGTCGGCCTACCGACGCCTTCGAGGCGCGGTGGAACGTCTCGCCGAGCGGGTCTCCGGGCGTCCCATCGCGATCGCCGCCGAGGGCGTCGAACGTCCCGGGCTCCGCCCGGCGGCGTCGATCTCCTTCGCAGGCGACGAAGGTGTCGAACTCGGCGTGATCGGCCTCCTCGCCACCGATCTCGTCGCGAAGGCCGGCCTCGATCGCCCGGTCGCGGTCGCCGAACTGGACCTTTCGCGCCTGATCGGGGATGCCGCACCGACGCCGGCGATCTCCGAGCCGCCACAGCACCCCTCGATCGAGCGCGACCTCTCCGTGGTCGTTGCAGAATCGGTCGCATGGGACTCGATCGACCGAGTGGTTCGAGACGCCGTCGCGAGCAACGCCGCACCGCTCGAGGGGCTCGAGTTCATCGAGTGCTGGCGGGGCCGCTCCATCGGCGAGGACCGAAAGAGCGTCACCCTCCGCATGGTGTTTCGCCATTCCGATCGGACCCTGCGACACGAGGAGGTCGATCCCACCGTCGCTGCGGTGCAGGCCGCGCTCGGGACGGAGCTATCGGCCGAGATCCGAGGCGGCTCGTGACCGGGGACACCGACGCATTGGCCTCGACCACCGTCGGAGGCTTCCTCGCGGACCTCGCGGCCAGACAGCCGGTGCCGGGTGGAGGCGCCGCCGCCGGTGTGGTGGTCGCCACCGCGGCGGGCCTCGCCTCGATGGTGGTGGCCTACAGCATCGGGCGAAAGGCCCTTGCCGAACACGCCGCCGAGCTCGAGTCGATCGCCGCACGGCTCGAGACCCTTCGCAGCGACGCGCTCGCCGCCGCCGAAGACGACGCTCGGGCCTACGCCGAACTGCAGTCGCTGTGGGGACTCGACAAGGAGGACCCTCGACGCGTCGAGCGGTGGGCGGCGGCGGTCGATGCGGCGATCGAGGCACCTCGTTCGATCATGACGATCGCCGTCGAGATCCTCGAGATCTCGGAGCGGCTGGAGGATCGGAGCAACCGCATGCTTCGCAGCGATCTCGCGATCGCCGCAACGCTTGCCGACGCCGGGCATCGCAGCGCCGCCGCCAACGTCCGCATCAACCTTCCGTTGCTCGACGATCCGGCGCGTGCCGCCACCGAGACGGCCTCGCTCGCCGAGGTCGTCGATTCGATTCGGCATCGCGCCGACCGCCTCGAGCGGGCATGCCGCTAGACGGACCGACCGTGCCGGACGCTGCACGATGACGATGCCATGGGGACTGGTCGCGCTGCTTGGCCTTGCCACCGCGATCGTCCTGCTCGCGGTCGTGGCGCGACTCGCCCAACGCCTTCGGCGACCGCCGCGACGAACCGCGGGCTGGGCGCTGGCTCGGGGACGGCCCGCGGATCCGGGCGATCTCGGCCTGGCGTGGCGCGAGGACGCGGTCGCCGGAATGCCCTTCTGGATCGCCGCGAACTCCGAAGAGGTGCTCGCCTCTCCATCCGCGCCGACCGTGGTGCTGCTGCACGGCTGGGGCAGATCACGTCGCGACATGCTCGGACGTCTCGAACCGTGGCGTCGTCGTCGCTATCGCATGGTGATGCCCGATCTTCGAGGCCACGGCGATGCGGATGGACCGAGCGGCCTCGGCACGCCCGAAGTGGGCGACGTGATGGCGCTGGTCGACGCGCTCCCGCCCGGCGAGGTGCTTCTCTGCGGCCACTCCATGGGCGGCGTGGTGGCGATCCACACCGCCGCTCGCCTCGGTGCCGGATCGACGGCGCGACCGACGCCCTTCATCTCCGGCGTCGTCGCCCTGGCACCGTACGAGCGAGTTCGGATTCCAGCCGCTGCGCAACTCGCCGCCGCCGGCTTCGGCGTGCGCCATCTCATGACGCCCCTGCTGGCGGTGTTGAGGATCTGCGGCGTGACCGAATCCTCGACGACCCGGTCCGCGTCCGACCTGCAGACGCCGCTCCTGGTCCTGCACGGCGAAGACGACCAGTTGTGCCCCATCGGAGATGCCCACCTCATCGCCGCCGCCGCGGGGCGGCACGGGCGGTTCGAAGGCCTGCCGAACACCGGCCACGACGATCTGCGCCCCGAGTCGCTCGAAGGCATCGAACGACGCATCGAACACTGGCTCGACGAGTTGCCGAGCGGCGAACGGCAACCCTGAGTCGTCCCCGGTCAGGTCCGAGGGGCGACTCCGATTTGCTCGGACGTGCTCGAACGTGCTCGGACGTGCTCGGGCCTCGATCGGGTCGGGCCCTGGCCGGGCCTTGTCGGGGCCGCTGCGGGGGTCCCCTACTCGACCGGCGGAAGCAGTCGACTGCTCATCACGAAGCCTCGATCGGCCACGGTGAAGTCCCAGATCGCCGGACCGAGATATCGCTTCCAAAGATCCGGATCGAGCAGCGCCTCGAAGTCCACCTCGCCGAAGTCCATGTCGGGCAGACCGCCATCGGGATCGTCGTCGAGGGCGAGTTCCATCTCCTCGAAGACGCCGAGATCGGCCATCAGCTTCTGCTGCACCCGCAGCGAGGCGATCACGTCGCTGAATCCGAAGCCGACCACCCGCTTGTCGCCGAAGGCCCGCATCGCGTCGCGTGCGGCCTTGGTGTCCGCGAAGGTCTCCTCGGCCTCGACGGCTCCACCCCGAAGGACCTGCTCGACGGCGCTGGCGGCGCCGATCAGCACGTGCCCCTGACCGAGGCCGATCGCCATGGGGCTGAACTCGTCGCTGTAGATCGCCTGCCCCTGGAAGTCCCGACGCATCAGGCCCATGCCCGGACCGGCGAGCGCGATCATCGGTTCCACCTGCGTCGGATCGTTGCAGGGGATCGCCACCAGCGTCTCCATGCTGTCGACGTCGATCGGCATCCTCACACGGTTGAAGATCTGCACGCTCGGATCCATCGAGGCGAACGCCTGCTCCAACATGGGCCCGAACTGCATCAACGCCCCCTCGATCTGCTGACGCTCCATCTCGCCGAGGCCGTCCACGACCTCGCGGATCGTCGGCATGATCCGGTCGAAGCGGACGTTGATGCGCCCGTACCCCATGGCGTCGGCCGGCACCATCGCCGGCGGAGCCGCGACGGGCGACTCCATGGTGATCAGGCCCAGCAGGCCCGCCTTCTCGCCCGGCACCGTCATCGCGATGGTCTGGTCGATCATGGCGTCGCCCTCGCCACCGACCTCGAGGCCGAAGGCGTGGGTTCGGATGTCGCCGAAGAGCCGCGACACGATCGGCTGCGCGGTCGCGAGCATGAAGGCCATGTCGCCGCCGGACAGCATCCGCTGCGCGTTCGCGGTGAACAGCATCCCGTAGAGGTCCGGCCCGCGAAGCAGATCCATGGTGTCGGTGAAGTCGTCGCTGGTGCCGATCGACGCGGCGCCGCCGCGATCGTCGATCGAGGAGAGCATCTCCTCGAGGGCCACCAGATCGGTGGTGAAGAGGTGGCGATCGCCGGCCCGGTGGATGTAGAGGGTCTCGATGTCGTCGAGACCGAGGTCCGGCTCCAAGAACCCGCCGAGGTCGTCGAAGTTCTCGTCCATCTCCTCCTCGCCGTCGCCGAGGTCGATGGTGCGAACGACCTCGCCGCGAAGATCGGTCCGCCCGAGGGCCCCGTCCTTCTCGAAGTCGTCGAGCATCGCCTCGAGGAGTTCCAGGCTGCCGCCGCCCGCGCCCCAGTCGATGAAACCGATGACGCATGGGCGTTCCAGCCCCAACTCCTCGTCGAGCATCGGGTAGAGGGCGAAGCCGAACGACGCGGGCGCAGTCCATGAGGCGTCGGGTCGGCCGAGATCCCGCGCCGACTCCTCCATCGCCTCGTTCATCTGCTCCATCATGGGCGCGAAGGCCTTCTGAAACTCCTCGGACTTCCAGAGCCCCCAGAGCGGCGTCTTCTGGAACCGCCCCCACGCTCCCGCAAGATCGTCCGCCCCCACGACGAGGACGCTCGACTTCGGAGCGATGTCGCGAATCGAAAGCGGCGGCGCGGCGAGTGCGGACGCCGCAAGCAGTCCGACTGCCAGCGATGGCGCCATCGAGGAGAGAAGGACACGCGCGGGACGTCGGGTGCTTGAGCAGCAGATCATCGGGAGGATCCCCTGGGGTCGGGAGAGTCGGGAGAGTCGGGAGAAGTGGAGGCTGGTCGATCCTGCGCCCGTTGCGCGGGGCCGGTCAGCAGTTGGGACGGCACGCCGTCTCGGCGTCGCGTGGGAGGCAGGTGGTACCGATGCCCTGAATTCGGGTTGCTCTCGTCGTAGGCGAAGGCGGACCGGTTCAACAGGAAGTCCTTCACGTAGCGGGCGGGAATCGCGAAGTTCAGCGACTCCATCGACAGGATCCCCATGTTGGTGATCCCCACGACCTCGCCGCGGGCGTTGAAGAGCGGCCCGCCGGAGTTGCCCGGATTGATGGCGACGTCGATCTGAATGTAGGTCAGGCCGTCCATCTGACGGGTGCGCGTCGAGACGACCCCCTCCGTGAGCGTCTGCTCGAGCCCGAGTGGATTGCCGATCGCGAAGATCGGCTGACCCGGCTCGAGTTCGTCGGCCCGTTCGAGCGGCGCGAAGTCGAAGGGAACCCCTTCGGGATGGGGAATCCGGACCAGAGCGAGGTCGTAGTGGTTGTTGATGGCGACCAGTTCGACGTCTTCGATGGTCGTCCGAACGGTGGACCCGTCCGCCTCGGGCAGCCAGACCGTCGCTCGCAGCGCGGTCTCTCCTTGAACCACATGGGCATTGGTCACGGCGTATCCGTCGGGGTGGACGATCACGCCCGAGCCGAGTCCGCCGGGCGTCGCCACCTTCACCACCGTCGGGCCGAGACGCTCCGCCTGCTCCAACGGACTGCGTTCGGGCAGGTCCTCGGCGGTGGAGAAGATGCCGCCTGAGAATCCACCCGCCTTCGTCGTGCCGCCGTCGACGTCCACGACCTCGGCCACATCCGCGAGACGAAACTCCAGCACCTGCGGACCGACGTCGATCCAGATCGAGGCCCCGGTCCGTTTGACGATCTCGCCGAAGACCTCCGCACCACCCTCGAGCACCAGGCGATCTCCATCCGGAGACGGGGTGTCGTCGGCAGAGGCCGTCATGGTCGTCATGGTCGCCATGGCCGTCGCCAGCAGGATCATCGCGAGCAGGAGCGACGATCCCGGCTCCAGAAGGAGGAGGCGAGCGCGGACGTCGACGGTTCGAGGTCGGTTCATCGTCGTACTATACGTCTCTCGATACGTCTCTCGATTCGCGACTCGTCGTGACGCCCGCCGGGGAATCCGTCACGCGGCTCGCCTCGACAACGGCCCTCCGTGACCTCCGATCCTCGCGGCGGTCCCGTCGGAGAAAGGCATGCCTCGCACACGAGTCCGATCCGCGTCCACCATCCTGCTCCGGGCCTCTCTCGCCGTCGCCGCGACGGCAGCGATGGCAGTCGGGCAGGAGCGTCCTCCGCTCGGCGACTTCTTCGGGTTCGACGGACTCGACATCCTTCCGATCGGCGCGAAGGCCGGGCCCGCGATCGCCGCCGACGTCGACGGCGACGGCCTGCTTGACCTCGTGGTCGTCAACAACCGCCTCAGTCGTCTGGAGATCCTGCGGCAGAAGCCGGGGGCGTCTCCGGAAGACCCCGTTCCTCCGCCGACCCGGATGAACGAACTGCCGGACCATTGGCGGTACGAACGCAGCTGGGTGCCGCTGGGCCACGAGGTCTTCGGCATCGCCGCGGAGAATCTCGACGACGACGAGTCCCTGGAACTGGTCTACGCCGGCCAACCCGGGGCCATCGTCGTGATGGATCAGCCCGAGCCGGGCCGCTTCGAGGTCGTCGAACGCAATGCCGCCCGCGGCCTCGCGTCGTTGCGGGAGGGCTTCGAGCTCGCCGACCTCGTGGGCGATGAACGGCCGGAGGTCGTCGGCGTCGTCGGAGGTCGGATCCACGTCTGGCCGCTGCTCGATGGACGACGCCTCGGCGAGGCGCAGGTGTTGTCGGCGGGATCGGGTTCGGTCGCCGCCATCGACGTCGCCGACGTCGACGGCGACGGCAGACTCGACCTTCTCGCTGCGGTGCCCGAGGATCCCGCACCACTTCGCGTCTGGATCGTCGGCACATCGCCGACCGGCCGGACCCTTGGCCCCCAACTGCGGTTCGAGATGCCGCCCATTCGCCGCCTCGGCACGATCGGTCTGCCCGGTCGCGAGGCGGCCCAGATCGCGGTGCTCGAGCGGGCGAGCAAGCGCCTGGCGATCTACGAACTCGCCGAGGACGACGCCGACGATCGCTTCGGCCGACCCTCGCTTCGCTACTTCGGGTTCGAGGATCCCACCAGCCGCCGGCGTCTCGTGGCCGTCGGCGACGTCGATGGCGACGGACTGGAGGATCTGGTGGCGTCGCATGTCGAAGCCAACGAGATCGTGCTGCATCGTCAGGTGCCCGACCGCGGATTCGAACGGGCGGAGTCGTTCCCCGGGTACTCCGAACTCGAGGGCCTCTCGATCGCCGACCTCGACGGGGACGGACGTGCCGAGGTCCTGCTGCAGAGCGAGAAGGAGGGCGTCGTCGGCGTCTCGTCGTGGAGGGATGGCCGCCTGGCGTTCCCTCGACCGCTCGCGTTGAGTCCCGGACATGTGCCCGTCGCCGTCGGCACCGCCCCGCTGGACGGTGGCCACCGGCCGGTGGTGGTCTCGCGAGAAGGTCGCGATTCGGTCCTCGATCTGCCCGGCGAGACGCTCGAGAGCGTGCCGCTTCCCGATCTTGGCCGTCCCCCGTCGGCGATTCGCACGATCGACGCCGACGGCGACGGCCGCCGCGATCTCCTGCTGCTGGTCCCGGATCGACCGATGACCATGCTTCGATCGACCGGCGCCGGCCCCGGACCGGAGGCATGGGAGGTGCTCGGCAGCGGCGACATGGGACAGTTCGGTCTGGTGCAGGCCGCCGGCGGCGACAACACCGCCGTGTTCGATCTCGACGGCGATGGACGGGACGAACTCCTGATCGCCGATCGGAACTTCGTGCGCGGCGTCCGCTACGAGGCCGGAGGCGGGCAGGGCGCGGCAGGCTGGCAGGTGGTCGATCAGATCAACGCCGACCGGTCGGACAGCCGCCTGGTGTCGATCGCGTTCGTCGGCGACCGCATCGTCGCGGCGGATCGCGAGAACAATCGACTCGTCGTCTTCGCCCGCGGCGAGGATCGCAAGTGGGCCCAGTCGGACTCGATCGATCTCGAAGGGTTTCGGGTTCGCTCGATCGAAGGCGGAAGGTTCTCCGGCGGCGTGGAGGAGGACGTCCTCATCGTCGCCGACGACGGCTTCGCAGTCGTCTCGCTCGATGGAAAGCGAGGGCCGGTGCTGCGCGAGACGGCATCCTGGCGTCCCGAGGAGGAGCGTTCACTTCACCACGATCTGGTGGCGGGCGATCTCAACGGAGACGGGTTCACCGATCTCGCGCTTGCCGACGCGGGCCGACAGCGCCTCGATCTCGCGACCTTCGCCGAGAACGGAACCATGCTCCCCGCAACCGGTTTTCCGATCTTCGAGACCAAGATCTTCTCCGCAGGCGAGATTCGGGAGTTCGAGCCTCATCAGATGCTGATCGCCGACGTCACCGGCGACGGTCGCGACGATCTGGTGCTGCTCTGCCACGACCGCGTGCTGGTCTATCCGCAGGATTCCGGCGGAGACGCCGACACCCGCTGATCGGCACCTCGCCCTTCGGCTCTCTCAGAGGGATACGCGTCTTGTTCATCCCCCTCGGCTGCGACCCGCCGCCCCGCCGCGCCCCGGTGGTGGTGCCGTTCATCATCGGCCTCAACGTGGCGGTCATGCTCGCAGGCCTCGTCGGGGAGCGGGCGTTGGGCTGGCCGGTCGAACGCCTCGCCGACGCTGGCATGCTGCGCTCCGGCGATGGATTCCGATGGTGGCAGCTGGCGAGCTACCAGTTCCTGCACGATCCCTGGGGAATCACCCACCTGCTGTTCAACATGGTGTTCCTGTGGGTGTTCGGCAACGCGGTGGAGAGTCGACTCGGGCGTTTCGGCTTCGTCGCGTTCTACATCGCCGGCGGCGCCGCGGCGGGACTCGCCCACATCGCTTCGAGCACGGCTCCGGTGATCGGGGCGAGCGGTTCGACGGCGGCCACGGCCGGGGCGTTCCTTGCACTCTTTCCGCGGGCCCGCATCCGCACGCTGCTGGTCTTCCTGCTGATCGGCGTCTACCTCATCCCCGCGGGCTGGTTCATCGGCCTGTACGTGGCGCTGGATCTGCTCGGGGCCCTCGGCGGCCGAGGCAGCGGGGTCGCCTACGTCGCGCATCTCGGGGGATACGCGTTCGGTCTCGTCACCGGACTCGGACTCCTCGCCACCGGCATCGTTCCCCGGGGCGAGTTCGACCTGCTCTACCTGTTCCGACAGTGGAACCGTCGTCGCGCCATGCGTCGCGCCGTCGCAGCCGGCCCATCACCGTGGGCCTCGGCCCCCGCTCCATCGACCACTGCAAGACCCTCGCCCTCCCCCGACGCCGAGGATCCCTTCCGGAGTCGGCGGGCCGAGGTGGGGCGTCGCCTCGAGCAGCGCGACTATTCCGGTGCCGTGGATCGATTCCTGTCCCTCCTCGCCGAGGCGCCCGACACCGTGCTGTCACCGGACCACCAGGAGGAGATCGCAACGCAACTCGCCGCCGCCGGACACGACGCGGCGGCAGTGGCGGCCTGGGAGCGCCTGATCGAGCAGTACCCGCTCAAGGGACGAACGCCCGAGATTCGCCTGCTGCTCGCGGCGAAATGGCTGCGAAGTCTCGGCCGGCCCGACCGGGCCCGACCGCATCTCGAGGCGGTTCGGTCCGATGAACTCGGCGCAGCGCTTCGTTCGCTGCACGCCCAGTTGTCGGCCGAACTTCCCCCGGTCCCATCCTGAGAACTCGGGCGCGGCGAACCCGGCCGGTGCGAGGAACCCCGTCGGATCACTCGCCCCTGTCGGCCGCCTCGACCGAAACGAGGCCGATGGTTCGCGCACCGAGGGTTCTCCACTCCAGCCGGAGCCGCCACCTTCCCGCGCGACCCGCCCACGAGGTCGGCTCGAGTCGATCCCACTCGACGACCGGCTCGGGCGTCGCCATGCGACACCGCCCCGACGCCGCCAGGCACGATTCGAACGCTCCGAGATCCTCCCCGATGATCGCCGTCCGCACCTTCTCGGGCGAGCTCGCAGCGGCACCGTCCTGAAGCCGCGGTCGACCGTCGGCAAGCCAGACGGCCTCGCGAAACGCCGCCTCGAGTCCGCTCGTCTCCGGCTCGAACAGTCGCGACACCGATCGGCCGAACGCTTCCGGCGGCATGCCTGGCCAGGCCCGGCTCCACTGCACCAATGGCGAGGTTCCCGGGGGCATGCGGGCCGTCAGCATCCGTTGCACCCCCGTTCTGGTCTTCTCCGAATCCATGAGCGCCGTCACCAGGGCGCCGGCCTCGGCTCGTTGAAGCGGGCCGCTGCCGGCGGCCTCGTTCGCCGCCCACGATGGCCCGTCGAGTCGGATCAGGCGTTCGACGCCGAAGCGTCGGCCCTCGCGCTCCGCCTCGCGAACCGCTCGGCGCAGGGACGCCGGAGGGCGAACGCCCTCGATCGCCGCCATGGGAGAGTCCGCCCACGAGAACCACTCGACGATGCCGTGGGCGAGCCACGGCGGCAGCGGACGCTGCTCGCGGCCCCCAGTCGAGGTCCCGTACTCGGCGACCGCCCGAGCGAGGTCGGCGTGCAAAAGCGAGGCGTCGCCCGAACGGGGAACGACGACCACGATCCCATCGCCGCCGCCGACCGGATCCTGCACGAAGGCCGCCTGCCGATCGGCGTCGAGCGGCGATCCCAACAGCGTGCGCACCGTGTCGCTCGCCTCGGTTGCATTGGCGAAGAGCCAGACCTGGAGACGACCGGACACGGGACCGAATCGATCCGTGAAGCGTCGCCCCAGGGCTGCGAGTTCGGCGAGCACGGCGCTTGTCGAGGCGCGATCCAGATCGGATC
Organism: Planctomycetota bacterium; assembly: GCA_017859745.1. Lineage (GTDB taxonomy): Bacteria > Planctomycetota > Phycisphaerae > Phycisphaerales > SM1A02 > VGXO01. Next base: position 45,091 of record JAFMML010000003.1, on the reverse strand, counting down.
GGACCGCCCGACCGTCGACGAGGCGGGGCGTTGTGCGGTCGATCCACGCGGCCTCGAGCGGTGGAGCCGACGTCTTCTGGGGGCGAAGAAATCCGACTCGCGCTGGAGTCGCGATCGACGCCGCACCCGAAGCCGTCTCGAAGGGAGCGACGAGTCCCAGCAGGACCACCAACGACGCGATCGATCCAACGCGAGTCTCGCAGACCCTCGTCCGATGGCGCCTCCGACGCGACTCGGCGAGCCTGCTCCGGCAACAGGGTGGTGGTCCGACGATCGCCATGCTGACGGGAGCCTAGGAATCGGTCGGGAAGCCGTGGGCCGAGGCACGCCTCCGGGAGGGAATCTCAGCGCTCCGGGCGAGGTTCAGGGCGGCCGTCAGGCGGCCCGACGGGTGCGAGAACAGCGATTTCACGGCCAGAGCCATCTGCCGGCATCCCTCGGATGCGATCCCCGGGAAGACGGAGGGATGGCGACTTGGTGGCAATAAAAAACGCCCAATTCCGGGATGGACGCTTGCATGATCTCGGACCCGCCCCACAATCTGGGTGGAGGCTCAAGGCCGACGACGTCGCTTCAAGGGAGGGAGTATTCCGAAGCAACGACGGGCCGAGCAATGCAGGGAGCAAGGGACCTTCGCATTGCACGGTTGGAGTGGAAGAGTGCTGAAGCACCGAGTCCCGCGATGAAAAGGGCGCGGACCACTCGGAGGTCGATGGGAAAGGGAACCCCAGACACCTGCGCTTCCCCGGACGGACCCCCCTGGTCTGCACGAAGGCACGTTTTCACCCGCATGGTCTTGGAGCTGTAGGGAAAGGGAGACCGGCCGCGATCTGAAAAGGGCGCGGCCGTGTCTACTTTTGACTCCAGACTCCAGACTCCAGACTCCAGACTCCAGACTCCAGACTCCAGACTCCAGCCTGCAGCCTGATGAATTCAAGGGCATGCCTCGAGCCTTCCCCAGTTTGGCGTCAACTCCACGCCGAGTGGATCCAGGCGCCGGGGTAGTACCGCTCGAGGATCCGCTCGGCCGCCGCGCCGCGGGAGGCCATCGCCTCGGCACCGTACTGACAGAGACCGACACCGTGGCCGTGTCCACGGCCCGCGAATCGCGCCGATGCCAGATCGATCTCCGGCTCGATCGCGGAGGAGTACACGGGCCTGCTGCCCGTCGGCATCGCGGCGGTCAGTGCGCGACGAAAGGTCTCCGCCGACCAGGCATCGCGACGACCACTGCGATCGGTCAGTTCGAAGGCGACCGGTCGACCATGCCGGTTGACCTCGAGCACGTCGACCTCACGAAGCGTCGCAAGGTCCACCGCATCGCGTCGCCCCTGCCGAAGGGCCCATGCGGAAAGTCCCCGGGCGATCTCCGGTGTCGAAGCCTGCCGTCGCCAGCGGAAGGTCGGCGCCGACTCGCAGCAGGGGTCGCCGTCCCGTCGCCCTTCGAGAGGCTCGATCGCGTTGGCGGGATTCGAGCCGATCGCATCGCGAGCCGTGGCGGGCCAGCCACCGCAACAACTGCTGAAGTAGGCGGGGACCACCAGACCGCTCCAGGACAGCACCAGACCGCGGGTCGCCTCGACCGCGTCGGTCTCGGGACCACTTGAAGGGGCATTGGGATCGATCGCCTCCCACGCCTGGGTATCGGGCCCCGCGGTGAGGTCGTAGTGCCGACGATGGCGCCAGTGGGCGGCCTCGCACACGGCGAAGCTGCGCGCGGCCACCGCCTGCGCACGAAAGCACCCCGGCGACCAGTGACCGTAGAGTTCCTTCGCAAGCACACCGGGCAGGTAGGACTCGATGCGTTTGATCGACACGAGGTCCGTCGAAGGCCGGCGGTCCTCGGGTCGCCTCGAACCCTCGACCGGCGTCCGTTCGGTGGGGACCAGAGCCACCCTGCCCGGCAGGGAGATCGCCTCTCGACCGGCCCACCCGACACGCATTCGCGAGGGCTCGCCAGGCACCGGCCCACACTCGAGACGGCCCCGCGGCAACCGAAGCACCGGACCACGCTCGGGCACGAGTCGCCACCCATCGCTGGTGGACTCGATGCGGAGCGCGCCGTCGAAGACCGCGCCCCCGCCTTGCCCCTCGTCCTCGAGGCGCAACCATCGCCCCTCCACCTCGACGGACAACGCCTCGCCTTGCCGAAGCGATGCCAGGCGGACCCGAACCTCCGGCTCGGAGGTCGGTGGCGCCGGCCGCGGATCGAGCTGAGACGAAGTGGCCGGCCTCCGCTGCCGATCCACGCGTGCGGGCGGCGGCCCACCGGCCTGCTCACCGCCGCAGCCCACCGCCAGCCATCCGCCGGTCGCGGCGAGGCCGAACTTCAGGGCCCCGCGGCGATCGAGCACCCACTCGCGACCGAGCCCCGACGCGGCGCCGGCATCGCAGGCCTGCTCGGAGCCGCAAGGGCGATCGGCGGATGGGGAAGGAGGAGTCACGCCGGCGATCCATGCCAAGGTGAGGGAACGTCTGGTGAGGGAACGTCTGGGGTGAGGGAACGTCTGGTGAGGGAACGTCTGGTGCGAGAAGCGCAGGTGCCACGGGAGAAAGATCGAATCACCCCGAGCGGCACTCCCGTCCGAGCCTACCCGCCAAGTCGGCCCTCGGTTCAGGTTCACCGCGGCCTGCCCTGGATCTTCACCCCTCTGCACCCGGGCCATCGCTCGTCATCCGCTCGGACCGATCGCAAGGTCCGCCCTGGACAGTTCAAAAATCTCTTCTCCACCCGGACCACACGACACCTAGGGGCGCCCTCGGAGTCCCCCCCACCATCCGGGGGTCGCTGGCCTCCAAACGGCCGCGGAAGGCCCCTGAGGGCCGGTTATCCGTTCGATCCGTGCCGGGAGGTCCTCCGATCTCCACACACGGCGGCGGAGGAGACCGCCGAATCGACCTCCAGAGAGCACCCCCATGACGACGGCGACCGCCCCCACCTGCAGGATCGAGCGTGAAGAGATCATCGAGTCGATCGTGGAGATCAACCACGGCGTCTCCCGCGCCTGGCTCGAGTCGTTCGAGACCGAGCACCTTCGCGAGTATCTCGAGCACCTCGATCTGGTGATTCGGCCCCGCGGCACCGTCTGGGTTCGTCCCAACGGCACCCCTCCGGCCTACGAGCGGCGGGCGGCCTGAGCCACCGCCCCGCCGCTCGCGGTCCGGCAACGGCCCTTTGGCCGGTTCGACCGGGCCATCCCCCAGTGCGAGCGATCCGTCCCTCGCCACGGCGTCAAGAGGCACCGCCGGCGTTCCATCCCGAAGGTCGACCTGCCGGTCACCGTTCCGGAGATGGGGCACGACCGAGGAGCGCGTCCAGCCGCCGTCTCAGCAGCGCGACCCGCAGGAGGCTGCGGATGCGGGTGAGCAGTTCCAGCTTGTTCACGGGCTTGGAGAGGAAGTCGTCGGTTCCGCTCTCGACCGCCCGCTCGTAGTCGGCGACCTCGTTGAGCGCGGTCAGCATCACCACCACGACGCTCCGGGTGTCCGGATTGTTCTTGACACGGCGACAGACCTCGAAGCCGCTCATCCGCGGCATCATCACATCGAGCAGCATCAGATCGGGGCGATCACGCTCGATCGCCTCCATCGCCTCGACGCCGTCCCTGGCGATCGAGAGTCGACATGGCAGCGCCTCGAGATAGGCCTGCACCAGTTCGAGATTCTGCTGGTTGTCGTCGACAAGGAGGATGTGGGCGGATGAGAGGTCGACGGTCTCGAGTTCGCCCTCCGGGAAGGTCTCGATCTCGCCCTCTCGGCGCTCGGATTGATCGGTCATCAAGACGGCTCGCTGGGAGGTGGGGATTCGTGGGGACTCGCCGCGAAACAGGTTCGCCGACCGTCTCGAGAGCATGCCTCCGGTCGCGATGCTAGCGATCCGGCGGCGTCCCCGACATTCGAGGCCGCCGCCGGCATTTCGGGCACCTTCGTCGAACTCAGCCCTTCGAGGACATGGCCGACTCCACGTCCTTGCGGAGGGTGTCGCCAAGGTCCGGGCTGAATCCGAGATGCACCGCGGAGATGACGCCGTCGGGCCCGATCACCACCGTCGCGGGAATCCCGGTGAAGCCGTACTCGGCCACCACGGAGTCGTCGGCATCGATCAGGGTCGGGAAGGTGAACTTCTCCTTCGTCCAGAACTCCCGAACAAGGTCGAGGCGTGCCGCGCCCTGGGGCTGCTCCATCACGTTCACGGCGAACACCTTGACCGGCTTGTCCTTCGCCCAGTCGGCGAGTTCCTGGATCTTCGGCAGACCGCGTCGGCACGGTCCGCACCACGTCGCCCAGAAGTCGAGCACCACGACCTCGCCCTTCATCGAGGCGAGGCTGAACGACGCCCCGGAAAGATCCTTCAGGTCGAATCCCGGCGCCGCGTCGCCGACCTTCACCGGCTGCGGCTCGAGTTCCTCGATCGAGGTGACCGCGGTCCGTCCCCCCGCATCGAAGGCGATCGGGGCCGCCGAAGACGCCGCAACCGACGGATCGAGGGCGAAGAGCAGATTCATCGAGATCTCGACGCCCGGCGGCAGGCCGGGCGGCGTGAAGCTCGCCTTCATGTTCTCGATGAGACCGTTCCGGGCGGTCTCCACCAGCAGCGCCGCGAGGTCGTCCTCGATGAGGAAGAACTCGCGATCCCCCTCGGTGCGGTAGCCGACGAGGCGGGGCGACTGCATGAGTCCCATGCCGAAGACCGAGCCGAGATCGAACGCCTCGTCGTAGCGAAGGGCCACGTGGGGAATCGGCAGGCTGAATCCCGGAACCACCGTCGCCATGGCGGCGATCGGGTTCTCGACCTCGGCGGGCATGGCCACCTGCAGGTACTTGTCCTTCACGCTGGGTTGGAGAAGGTTCACCTTGCCGTCGATGGCGACGATCTCGACCTGTCCGTCGAGGTCGAACCGGGCCGCGCCCTTCGGACCAAACGCGACCCCGACGTTCTGCTTCTGGACGCCCATCGGGCCGTTCATCTCGATCGAGACGGAGTCGGCGAGGGTCTCCGCCTCGCGGTAGGCCTTCGCCATCTGGGCCAGTCGCTTCTCGGCGGCCTCGAGGCGTTCGGGCGATCGACTCGCCTCGTCGAATCCCTTGTCGAGTTCGAGGTCGGGGGCCGTGGGCATCGGCATGGGCACGCCACCCTGCTGCGGCGCGGCCAGGGCGGCTGAACCCGAGAACAGCAGGAGCGAGGCCGCCGCAGCGGCGATGGTGACGGTCGAGGGGCGGATGGGTCGCATGGGCAATGGAGTTCCGGGCGAGAAGAGAGTCGTGACTGAAAGAGCGTGCTGAAGAGACGAGTCGGCGGATGCCTGGGTTCGTCGGATCGTGGTCTGTCGGGGGTCCCGATCGGACGAATCCGGATTCGGACGACCTGCAGGGACGCGGTCTGGACGGCTCCCAGACCAGATTCAGGGGCCGGAGCAGGAGCGGAGGCGCTTGCATCCGTCCGACTGACCGAGATCGGAACAGAGCGACCGGCGAACTCGATCAGACGTTGCGATTCGCCTCGGCATCCGACGTCGCCTCGTCGCGATCCGAGGGGACGCCGGCACGACCTGCCGTCGCCACCGCCCGCCGCAGGGAGTCTACCGACGCTCCGTGAACCGGGTGCATCAACTCGCCCCCGACCTCCGAGAGCGGTTCCAAGACGAACCGCCGTTCGGTCATCCGCGGATGCGGAATCGTCAGACCCGCCTCGTCGAGCACCAGATCGCCGTACAGCAGCAGATCGAGATCGAGGGTCCGCGGGCCGTGGCGAACCTCGTTCGCTCGATCACGGCCGAAGCTCCGTTCGATCGCCAGCAGCGCCTCGAGGAGGCGGCGAGGCGGCAGGGTGGTGCGCAAGAGCGCGGCGCCGTTGAGATAGGGCCCCTGCCCCGGCGGCCCCACCGGCTCGGTCTCGTGCAGGCGACTCACCCTGTCGAGTCGAGTCTGCGGCAGGCGATCGAGATCGGTCAGCGCCGCGGAGATGGTCGTCTCTCGATCGCCGAGGTTCGAGCCGATGCCGATTGCAGCGACGATGCCCGCCCCGCCGGAGAGATCCGTCGGCCTGCCGCTCATTCGGGCCACTCCCAGAGCAGCGGTGTCCCGCCGGCGCCCGCAATGTGCAGTCGCAGCATCGCGAGCGCGGACGTCGCACTGCGCCGTCGCACCGCGTCGCGATCGCCTGGAAATCTGAACCGACGCACCCTCGCCGGCCCATCCCGTCGATCGCAGAGGCCGATGAAGACGGTGCCGACGGGCTTGTGCTCGCTGCCCCCGGTCGGCCCGGCGACACCCGTCACCGAAAGGGCGAGATCCGTGCCGGCACGGCTCGCCGCCGCCATCGCCAGCAGTGCGGCCGTCGGCTCGGAAACGGCGCCGTGACGTTCGAGCACCGACTCCGGCACACCGAGCTGCGAGGTCTTGAGCGCATTGGAGTAGACGAGCCATCCACCCTCGAAGAACGAGCTCGCGCCCGACACGGCCACCAGCATCTCCCCGAGCATTCCGGCGGTGCAGCTCTCGGCGACCGCGAGCGTGCGGCCGCCCGCGACGAGGTCCGCGGCGGTGGCCGATGCCAGCGTCGTCGCGTCGCGGCCGAACGCGTACGGGGCCCAGCGACGTTCGATCTCCTCCGCGGCCCGGTCGAGTTGCGATTCGACATCCGCGGCTCGGCCTCGGCTTCGGATTCTTGCCGTGACGACGCCATGACTCGCGGTGATGCCGACCTGAGGCGTGCGGCCGGGCGCCATCAGTTCTCCGAGTCGGGCCGCAAGATCCGACTCGCCGGCGCCGCAGGCGTGCACGAGACGCGTCCGCCCCACGGCCTCGCCTGCGACCGCCAGACGAGGCCGAACCTGTTCGAGAAACATCGGCTGCATCTCTCGAGGCGGGCCCGGCAGGCAGGCGACGAGGCCTCCCGCCTCCGCCTCGACGAGCAGGCCCGGAGCCGTGCCATGGGGGTTGTCGAGGCAGATCGCTCCTTCGGGACGCAGGGCCTGCGTGCGATTGGCGACAGGCATCGGTCGGCCCCGCCCGGTGAACCAGGCCTCCAGATGTGCGAGCGCCTCGGCATCCTCGACAAGCGGCTCGCCAAGCGACTCGGCCAGGCCCGGGCGAGTGCAGTCGTCGAGGGTCGGCCCGAGTCCTCCGGTCGAGATCACCACCCCGTGGCGGGAACGCAACTCGGCGAACGCCCCTGCGATCGCCGACGCGTCGTCGCCGACGGTCCGATGCTCGCCCGTCCCGATGCCGAGCTCGGCGAGCCTCGAGGAGATCCACGCGGAGTTGCGGTCGAGCGTCTCTCCACCGAGCAGTTCGTCGCCGATGGCGAGGATGCCAGCGGTTGGGGGGCCGTTCATGAGCGGCGCCTCCGTCTCGTCGCGGCCGTCCCGGCCATCTCGATGGGACGCAAGCCGCCGTTCGCGAGTCGACCCACCGCCACGCAGACCCCGCCGCCTTCGAGGGCGGGCCAAGGAACTCCGAGCATCGCCGCGCGGTCGCGGATCGCCTCGAGCGCCGCATCCAGCGTCGGATGGGCGTCGCTTGGAACCGGCACCACGCCCCGGTGAAGCAGCAGGCGCCGCAGCGGCGCCCCGCCGAGTCCGACCGCCACGATCGGCACCGAGAAGTTCCGTTGCGCGAGCGTTCGCACCAGTTCCGGCTCGTCGGACGCGACCACGACCAGATCCGCACCACGCTGCGTGGCGTACTGCCACGCGGCGAGGGCGAGGGCGAAGGCCTCCCCGGGCTGCGAGGGCGTGGCGGCGAAGATCTGGGACTCGGCGCTCCACCGCTCGGCGCGACGCAGCACCGTGGCGGCGGCACGCACGACCAGATCCGGATGACGTCCGATGGCGGTCTCGCCGCTGAGCATGATGGCGTCGGCTTCGTCGAGCACCGCCCGGGACAGGTCGCCGACCTCCGCGCGGGTCGGCGTCGCGGCGGTGGTCATGCTTGCGAGCACTTCGGTCGCCACGATCGCAGGACGACCTGCCGCGTGTGCCGAGGCGAGGATCCGTCGTTGCAACGGCGGGACGGCCTCGAGGCCCATCTCCGCGCCGAGGTCGCCTCGGGCGACCATGACCGCATCGCTCGCGGCGACGATCGCCTCGAGATGATCGATCGCCTCGGGCCGCTCGATCTTCGCCACCAGACGCGGCCCGTCCTCCCGACGCGAACTTCGTCGTCCACCGCCGGCGAGACGTCGCAACTCGTGCAGATCGGCGGCTCGTCGGACGAAGCTCAAGGCCAGCAGATCCACCTCGTGCCGAAGGCTCCAAGCGATCGCCTTGCGATCGTGCGGACCGATCACGGGCACCGACAGGCGAGTGTCCGGGAGATTGATGCCTTTGCCGGTCCGGATCTCGCCGCCGATCTCGACCTCGGTCACGACCCGCGACCCATGCGCCTCGACCACCCGCATGCGAAGGGTGCCGTCGGCCACGAGCACTCGCTGTCCGATTCTCAGATCCTCGATGACCGACGGCTCGGTCACGGCGAAGGCCGCGGCGAGCCCATGACGCACGCGTCCCCTCGAAGGCGTCCGCCGCCACTCGACGAGTTCGCCCTCCTTCACCTCGACCGGATGCGGACAATGCCCGACCCGGATCCTCGGACCGCGCAGATCGCCAAGCACCGCGACGGTTCGACCGAGGCGATCCGCCACGCGTCGCACCCGCTGGAGATGTCGAAGGTGATCGGCGAAGGTGCCGTGACTGAAGTTGAGGCGAACGACGCTGACGCCCGCTTCGACGACTCGAGCCAACTCGTCGTCGCCGTCGGTCGCCGGACCGAGCGTCGCCACGATCCTCGTGAGCGGCCGCGTCTGCCGCGGTGGGGACGTCACGGCGGAGGTCGGCCGCCGCGTCATCCGGACGATCCGCCGGTCGCGGGAGGCGCTTCGTGGGAGCCCAACTCGATCACCTCCCGATAGCGATCGTCGAAGAAGGTGCCGACACGGCGGCGGAACTCGGTCGTCGGCGAGGCGTCGGGCGGCCAGAGTCCCTTGCCGTCCCACACGCCGCGGAGCCATCCCGCCTTGACCAGACTCCGGCCGTCCCGAACGGCCAGGCCGATCACGCCGCCATCGGGGCCGGCCACCTCGGGCATCGCGTCGAAGTTCTCGAGCATCGCCCGCAGCTGCGGATCGGCGACGTCTTCGGCCAGCACCAGTCCGCGAGCGTCCCGGGGATAGGCGGGATGATCGACGATCGCATCCCAGGCCTTCCGCAGCAGCGGCGCCCGATCGATGGCGAACGCCGCGAAGATCGGCGCGATGAATGCCCGCATCGAGCGGTCGTAGTCCGGGACTCCGCTTGCGACCGCGTAGGGGTCGACCCGATCCACCATGAGGGCCGCATGCTTCGCGTAGAGATCCCGCCTCACCGGCATCCGACGCAACTCGAATCGCTCCGGTCCCCGCGGCACGCCGTTGGCGGGGTCGCCCTCGAAGCCGGCATGGAACTGCCACAGCGCCTGCCCCTGCTCGGAGAGACAGAATTCGACGAACCGTCGCGCCAACGCCGCCTCCGGCGCCCCGCGGAGCAACGCGATCGGATCGGGATCGATCACGGTCTGGCCCGGCGGGTCGACGTAGCCGAGGCGATCGAGACCGGGGACGCCGAGGGCCTCGGCCGCGTCGGCGAGAGCCTGGGCCTGATAGCGGCCATAGAAGTCGATGCAGAGGCCGGCCGCGGCTTCACCCAGACTCACCTCGATCGGCGCCTTCGACGCGCTCGAGACGAAGCTGCGGCTGTTGGCGGCCATGCGCCTCAGGATCGCCCAGCCTTCGTCCCACCCTCGCCTCTGAAGAATGGCCTCCATCGCCGTCGTCACCGATCCGGACTGGCCCGGGTTGGCCAGCACCAGCCAGGTGCGCAGCTTCGGGGTGCACAGATCGGCCCACACCTCGGGAGCGGGCACCTTCAGGGACTCGAGGATCTCGCGGTTGTAGACGATGCCGAACCCGCTGAGGGCAACACCGAACCACATGCCCTCGGCCGAGTACAGCGGCTCGTCCCCGACCCGCCCGTCGCCGTAGACCTCCTCGAGGAACGCCGGCGAGAAGTCGATCGGCTCGAGGATCGTGGCGGCGCGGGTTTCACCATCCACGTCCACCTCGACGGGCCTCGACAGCTGGTTGAACTCGTAGGAACCGCCTCCGAACAGCAGGTCCGCGTTGCCCCCGACGGGTCGTCCCTCGCGAAGGTCGGCTTCGGCCGACGCGACGAGCATCTTGCGGATTTCGCTCGTCCCACCGGGCGTCGACCACGCGACGGTCACCGCTTCGCCGAACCGCTCCTCGTGCCACGCCGCGAAGCCTCGCCCCATCTCGGTGCGAATCTGCTCGTTGTGCGGCGACAGGATCACCAGTTGCCGCGTCGAGGACTCCGTCAGACCACCCCCGTCGCGAACCACGACCGGTACCGCGACCAGCGCGACCAGACCCGTCGCCACGAGGATGCCACCGATTCGACGAGTTCCGCCGGCGTGCTCGCTCATCGTTCGGCGCCCTCGGCATCGCGGCCCGAACTTCGCCCTGGAATCCCGGCGAGCGTCCGACGCAGTTCGTCCGCGGCGGCGGCCACCTGTTCGCTCCAGCCCTCCGCGTCGGCATCGAACGCGTAGATGACCGAACGGCTCGCCGTGACCAGTGCACCTCGCCCCTCGCGGTCGAACAGCGATCTCACGTCGTCGAGCCCGCCCCCCTGCGCCCCGAACCCCGGGACCAGCAGGATCTGACGAGGCATCGCCCGTCGCAGGCGGTTCGCGTCCTCGGGGTGGGTCGCACCGACCACCGCACCGAGATCGCTGTAGCCGCGACGGCCGATCGACGCGTCGCCGGCCTCGGCGACGATCGCCGCCATCGCCTCGGCGACGGTGCGACCGTCGGCGAGACGTTGGGACTGCAGGCGACCGCTGTCCCGATTGCTGGTTCGCACCAGCACGAACGCCCCGCGGCCGTGCCGGAACGGATCGAATCCCTCCGGGCCGAAGTAGCCGTTGACGGTGGTCCAGTCGGCGCCGAGCCCAGCGGCGGCGGCGGCGTAGTGCGACGCCGAGATGCCGATGTCGCCTCGCTTGGCGTCGAGCACGACCACGAGCCCCAACTCGCGGGCACGAGCCACGACCGCCTGGAGCGCCGCGACGCCTTCGGCGCCGTAGCGCTCGAAGCATGCCGACTGGGGCTTCACGGCCGGCACCCGACCGGCGATCGCCTCGATCACCGCCAGCGAGTACGACTCGATGCGACGCACCGGCGACTCGCCCGGAGCCACGGTCCGCGGAAGCTTGTCCAGAACCGGGTCGAGGCCGACGCACGCCGGAGCTCCGATCTCGTCGATCGCGTCGAGCAGCAGATCGGCCGGATGCTCGCGAGCGGTCGGCGTCGTCGCGTCGTCGCCATCGAGTTCCTCGGCGGGCGTCCGGGTGGTCGTCGGTTGGGCCATGGACGCATGCTATCGACGCGACGGGCGTACCATTCCGCCGTGCCCCGCGGACCTGCCGACATCTCCGTCGCCCACCCCGCCGGCGAGGTGCCGCCCCCGAAACGGCTGCATCTCGATCGGGAACGCGGCCTCGAGATCGAGTGGACCGATGGACGGATCGACCTTCTCTCGATCGAGCACCTGAGGCGCAACAGCCCCTCGGCAGATGCTCGGGAGCTCCGGGCGGAAATCGATCGCAATCCGCTCGCGGTGCTGCCGAGCGGAGCGGCCTCCGGCCCACTGAGAGCGAACGGCGCCGAACTGGTGGGCAACTACGCCGTCCGAATCCTCTTTTCCGACGGGCACTCCACCGGAATCTACACCTGGGCGTACCTGCGGTCCCTCTCCACCGGTCCGACCTCATGAAGGGGAGCGTTGCCGAACCCTCGTCCTGGCCACCCGCGGTCGCACTCCCCCATCCACGGCCGTTCTTCATCTGGTTCGAGGTGGAGAAGGACGCCCTCAGCGAGACGGTGCCGCATCTGAACAACGTCGAGATCGTGCGCCTGATCGATCGCGCCGCGGAAGCCCACCTCGAGTCGTTGGGCTGGGCGCGTCCGACCATGGCCGCCGGGGGAACCATGTGGTTCGTCGCACGTCACGAGATCGACTACCGAGCAGAGGCGTTCGGCGGAGATCGCCTCATCGCGGCGACCTGGGTTCGACGCTACGGGCGCACCACGAGCGAGCGTGCGACCCGCATCCTTCGCCCGAGAGATGCCGTGGTCGTCGCCGAGGCATCGACGCGCTGGGCCCACATGGATCTCCGATCCCGCCGCCCGACACGGATCCCGGCCGAGGTGATCGACGCCTGCCCGCCGGAGCCCGACGCATGAGGATCCTCGAGTGGATCGCCGAGGATCGGGTCGACTCCGAGGCGGCGGCCGATCGCGCCGTGATCGCCGCGATCGCCGAATCCGGACACGAGGAGATCCGCGTCCTCCCTTCCCGGAGCGAGAGCGATCCCGCTCGCCCCGTTCGCGAGACGGCGGGCGTGCGGCGTCTGCCGTGGAATCCACGGCAGGCACGCTGGTACGAGGCGGGTGAGGTGGATGCGATCTGCGCGTCGAGCCGCGGACGCGGGATCGATCTGGTGTGGGCTCGTGGGCGAGACGCCTGGCGGGCCGCGACGAGGGCGGCCGCGAGACTCGAGGCCCCGCTCTGGATCGAGTTGGGCTCGATCGTCGAGGCGGCGGCGCTCTCTCGACCGCCACGCGGCGTGGACCTGCTGCTGACCGTGGCCAGCGCCGCCGAGATGGACTGCCTTCCCGTTCCGCTTCGGGACCGACTCGTGACCGACGTCAAGGGCGAGCCGCTTCTCGTGCCGCCAGCGATCTCGGAACCGCCCGAAAGAGGACGGCTGGGGGTCTCGGCGAGCGGACCGACGCCCTCCTGCAAGATCGTGCTGGCGCATCCGGGAAGGCGCCCGAATGCTCACGGGCAGCGGCTCCTCCGAACAGTGATCGAGCGGGTCCATGCGCGGAATCGCGACCGGCGGCACGCCTCCGCCAATGGCCTCTCCGGCGACCCACCGATCGAGGTCTTTCTCGAAGATCCGCTCGGCGACCGTCCAGCGATCCGACGCCTGCTTCGGCGACTCGGCGTCGATGTGCCGACGCCCGACGTGCTCGACGTGCCGAAGACCGGGCAGACCTCGGACAAGGCCGCGGGGATCGCCGACGAGCGGATCGTCCGCATCCCGCCTCTCGGCCGATGCCGAGGCGTGCTCGGCGAGGGTGACGCGCTGATCGCGATTCAGCCGTTGCTGCGTCAGCGACCAGCAGTGATCGAGGCGTTGGCCGCGGGCGCGGTCTTCGCCTCCCCCACCGATCCCGAGTTGGCGTCGTGGTTTGGAGGCGACGCGGGCGGAATCGATCTGCCTCTTGGCGGGAACGCCCTCGATCGAGAAACGGCCGTCGATGCGCTGCTCGATGCCGTCGAAGACGATGCCCGACGCCGCAATCACGCCGCAGCCATGAGACGTCGCCTGGCACCATTGCTCACACCCCGTACTCGGGTGGATGCCGTTGCCGAAGTGCTCTCGCGAGTTTCCGCCCCCCACCAGATCAAGTTTTTTCATCCGACGACGCCGGCGACGTCTGTGAGGCCGCCCTCCGAAGGATCGCAAGTTTCGAAATCACATGAACTTCCGTAGTCCTACCGGTGATCTGGGCAATCTGGAGAGGCTGCGCACAAAAGTCGGGGATGGCTCAAGAACCCGGGGCGAGTTTGCCGAGTAATCCTCTTGGATGGGCAAGTGGGCTGGCCGACCCGGCATTTGGGGCCGCCTCCGAAACTGAGCCATCCAACAGCGTGTCCGGCGAATGAAGTGCGACGCCCCCTCTGCCCCGGTCGTTTCTCAACCTGCATCTTTCTCCCCTCCGCCCCGTTGACGCCCTGTGCTTCAACGGGGTTTTTCTGCGCCACACGCGGCCGGCCCCGTTGTGCGACCTCTCCATTTGCCGACCTGGTACCGACCGGGTGCCGACCGAGTGCCGGATGGGTGGAGTCTGGCCCCAAGTCGATCACGCGTGGCGACGTACGCTGCCGCCATGCAACATCGCCAACCTTTCGTCCGCGCGAGTCTGGAGTCGCCCCGTCCTTGCACTCGCTGCGCATGGCATCGGATTCGACCGCTCGATCTTGCCGTGGTCTGGGCGGGCGTCGCGTCGTCGGTCGCGATCGCCCAGTCGATCGATCCGTCGGGACTCGATCGGTTCACGCGAGACTCGAACGGATCGATCGTCGAACGACAGGTCGTCGCGGTCACGCTGCCGACGCCGCCGCTTCGACTGGCGATCCTGCCCGACCGAACCACGGGACGGGCGTGGGGCCTGCCCTACCTCGCCACTGCAGTGCGTGATCTCGAGCGCATCGAACCGGACGCCGTCTTCACCATCGGCGACATGGTTCAGGGCTACACCCGTTCCACCGGCACCTGGGATCGGGAAACCGACGAGTGGTTCGAGATCGCCTCGGGTCTGCCCACCCCAGCCTGGCCGGTCGCGGGGAACCACGACATCGTGTCGGGAACCCGCGATCCGAACGACGACACCTTCGAAGACCGGTACCGCGATCGCTTCGGACCGCTTCGCTACGCGGTCGAATTCGATCGTGCCACCATCGTGGTGGGATACAGCGAGGGGCGTCGCGGCGAGGAGGGCGTCGCCTTCTCGCCGGAGGACCTGGCGTGGCTCGACGACACCCTCGCTCACGCGGCCTCGCGCGAGCTTCCCACGGTGCTGCTCGTGCATCGTCCGATGTGGCGATATGGATCGGCCGCGTGGGAAGAGCGGGTGCATCCGATGCTCGTCGAACACGGCGTGGATGCGGTGATCGCCGGCCACTTCCACGCGATGCAGCGCGATCCCGATCTCGACGGGGTGCAGTACCACGTGCTTGGCTCATGCGGCGGCCTGATCGACCAGCACCCCGCGAGCGGCCAGTTGCAGCACCTGACCTTTCTCACCATCCACCCGGGCGTGGACGACGGCGATTCGGTGCGGGTCCATCATCAACTCGTCGGCGCCACCCTTGGGGAGGACCACGTTCTGCGCGAGGATCAGGATCGCGCGTGGCGCTTGAAGAACGCCGGCGACGCGGCCGCGATCGTCGGCGCCGTCGTCGAGACCTCCGAAGGCGCCGCGACCTCGGGGACGCTGCGACTGGATCTGGCGAACCCCCTCGACGTGCCGCTGTCTTGGACCTGGATGCCCCTGACGGAGATGCCCGCGCCGGCACCGGTCGAGCCCGAGTCGGCAGGCGATCTGGCGTGGGCGAGCCGCACGCCGGTCGACACCTTCAACCGCTTCACGATGCGACTCGACTCGCCGATCGCCATCGCAGCCGGTGGCCCCATCGAACTGGCGCCGGGCGAGCGACGGAGCGTCGATCTCGCCTGGACGCTGAAGGACCATGCGGCCCCCCTGCCGCCTACGGAACTGCGCCTGAAGGCGACGTTTCGCGACTCTCGCGGCCGCGAGGTTCCGATGACGGTGATTCGCCGGGTGCCGATCGCACGGGAACGGGGACTTGCCGTCGGCGACGTCGTCGAACTTCCAGTCTCGGCCTGGACGTTCTCGCCCTACGACCTGCCCGAGCCGGATCCGACGGTGGCGATCTCGAGGCTGGAGGACGGCGACCTGATGCTGATCGTCCTCGCCCCCGGCGACCGTCTCGCTGGGGCGGTCGAGGACTCGAGGATCGATCGGGAAAGGCTCGAGGATCCGATGCAGGATGCCATCCGCATCGATGTCGGCGAAGGACCGTCCCGCCGGTCGCTGCTGCTTGAACTTCTCCCCGGAGAGGCCTCGATTCGGGCATTCGCCTCGTCTTCCGGCGGCGTTCCCTCGGCGATCGAGGTGACGGGCGGGGATCCGACGGCGCCGGAGGCGATCTGCCGTCCGCTTGGCGACGGGTGGTCGGCACAGGTTCGCCTGCCGGGCCTCCTCGACGACGGGCGCCCCCTGCGCCTGCAGGTGGGCGTCGCGGACAACGACGACACCTACCACACCCAGTGGCGTTGGCTGGCGCCGAAGACGCATCCGCTGATGCTGATGCGGACGGATCCGACCGGGACCGAGGTGCGGACTCCCAGATAGACTCCCCCCCGCCAACGGCCTCCATCGGGTCAGCCGGTTGACGGAACCCCGTCGTCGGCATCCAATCCACCGAGGCCGAGCGGACGACGTGCGTGTCCGCAAGGTCGTGCGTCGACTTCACCTGCGGCTCCCCACGACCCCGACGTGGAGTTCCGCGAGACCGTCACTCGGGGAATCCGCGAGAGGAATCCGCGATGAAGACTCTTCGAAACACCCTTGTCGTCGCCGTCGCGACCGCTGGCCTTGCGATGCTCGCCGCCTGCGACAGCTCCGGCGGCGCCCCGCAGGAGGCCGAGGTCAAGCCGGTCGATCCGGCCAACCAGGTCACCCCGGGGTCGGCGAACTTCCGCAACCCGGAAATGCGCAACGACTGAGTTCGATTCCAGCCCCGCTCCCGAGGGGCGGATCTCGAAGCAACTTCCACGCCGCCGGTCGGTCCCCCCGATCGGCGGCGTGTGCGTTTGGCCCCGGGCCACGACGTGTCCCACACCCCGAAGCCTCCAGCGGCTCCCGCAACAGGGCGTCATGAATCCGTTCAGCCCCGAAGCAGCCGCGCGAGGATCTCCAGTCCCTCGACGAGACGGTCCTCGGCCGTGGCGAAGCTCAGGCGGAAGTGGGTGTCCCTCTCGCTGAACACCGCCCCGGGAATCGTCAGGACCCGCTCCGCCACGGCTCGCTCGACGAAGGCCGTGCCGGTCATCCCCAGATGTCTGGGCACCTCGACGAAGGCGTAGAACGCCCCGCCCGGGCGAGCCACCGACGCGTGGGGACTCAGCTTCTCGAGCACCAGATCCCGACGCCGTGCGTAGGCCTCGACGTGATCCCGCATCGAGACGTCGAAGCTCGCCAGCACGCCATGCTGGGCTGGAGTCGGCGCGCAGACGAACGTGTACTGCTGCATCTTCGCCATCTCGGCGATCAGCCGCTTCGGACCCGCGGCGTACCCGAGGCGCCAGCCGGTGCAGGCGTAGGTCTTTCCGAAGCCCCCGATGAGCAGCAGGTCCTCCTCGAAACGGGCCGGGGTCGGACAGGTGCCGTGCTCGAGGGCGTCGTCGAAGACGAATTCGTCGTAGATCTCGTCGGAGATGAGCAGCACTCCGCGACGACGACAGAGATCCACCAGATCCCGCACCTCCGTCTCGGTGGCCACGACCCCGCAGGGATTCGAGGGACTGTTGAGCAGGACCGCCTTGGTGCGGGGGCCGAGGAGCGGCTCCACCCGCTCGGCGGTCAAGCGGAAGTCGGGGTACGTCGAACAGGTCACGACTCTTCCACCGGTCAACGGACCGAGCTGCGGGTACATCACGAAGTAGGGATCCGGCACCACGATCTCGTCGCCCGCCTCGAGCAGCGCCATCGCCGCGAGGAGCAGACCACCGCTGGTTCCGCTGGTCACGAGAACGTCGATCGAGGGATCGTCCGCCGCCCAGCCCGCACGGTCCTCGAGGCGGCGTCGAATCGCCTGCCGCAGCGGCGCGAGTCCCTGCGTCGGGGTGTAGCCGTTGTGGTCGCCCTCGATGGCGGCGACCGCCGCCCGCTTGATCGGCTCGGGAACGGGGAAGTCCGGCTGGCCGATCGACAGGTTGATGGGATTCTCGAGCGTCGCCCCCAGATCGAACACCCGACGAATGCCCGACGCGTCGATGGCGCGGCTGCGTGCGGAGAGCAGCGCGTCGAGATCGATGCCGCCATGCGGCGGATGCGGAGCGTCGGTCGCGCGAATGCCCCGAATGTCCGAAGGCACGGTCATGACTGGTGCACGCTCCACGAGGTTGCGAGCCGGCGGTCTCGACCGCCCGGATACGACAACGACGCCGCGAGCACATCGGTGCCGCGGCG
Organism: Planctomycetota bacterium; assembly: GCA_017859745.1. Classification (GTDB taxonomy): domain Bacteria; phylum Planctomycetota; class Phycisphaerae; order Phycisphaerales; family SM1A02; genus VGXO01. Next base: position 27,186 of record JAFMML010000003.1, on the reverse strand, counting down.
TCGGGACACCCCATCGATGCGGGGTGGGATCACTTCTTCTTCTTCTTGTCGTCGTCGCCCTCTTCGGCCTTCTTGGGCTTCTTCCCGGTGGTCTGCTTGATGCTGCGGACCTTGGGAAGACCGATGGCCGAACTCGACTCGGGATCGAACCGATCGGAGGCGCTCAGCTTGGTGATCCGCTCGGCGCGGGTCAGCACGTTGCGGTGCTGCTTGAGAGAGCCGGACGCGGACTTGAGACTGGGGTGGATGCTCATGGTGGGCCTGCTTGGGGAAATGCTCGCGGGTCGGAACCTCGACCGTGGGTTCGGTCGAGGCGGGCGGGGATTCGAGCGGAACATGCTCGACCTGATGGGAACTCATCCGCCCCCGCCGGGGCCGCGATGAAGTTCCGGGTAGTAGCCGGAGAAGTCGGCGTTGCCGCGACGGTGCGACTTCCAGGCGAGACCGACTTCGACGATCCGTTGCTCGAGAGCCTGGATCCGATCGCTGCGTCGCTCGCCGTCGACGTAGCCGGGGACGACGACGACCTTCCGAGCCACGCCATTATGGTCGTCAACGACCCGAGCCTCAAGTCCCCGCTCGCGACAGAACGTGGCCAACTCCGGGGCGGTGGCCGGGGTGGCATGGGCCAGTACGAAGTAGTTGAGACCCGCCCGGCGTGGATCGCCAGACTCCAGGGCCGCCAGGACTCCACCGGACTCCCGACCGGGGTCCGCCGCGTCCGAGGCCTGGGATGCGGGTGCGCCCCCTCCCGCAGGCCCTTCAGGGACCCGAGGAACGGCGAGAGGGTCGTCGATCGATCTCGACGCCATGGAGGCCTCGAGTGCCCTCCCCGCCTCGAGGCGGGCGTCGTACTGCCCTCGCGAAAACCCCCAGATGTAGGCCAGGACCGCCACGAGCGTCATGCCGACGACCGCCAGAGGCACCCAGCCCACCGGCATGCGAACGGTCCGACCGGGTCCCCAAGTCCCGCCGGAGGCACTCCCGTCGAACCCGGTGCCCTCGGATCGAGCGTCTCCGGAGGGCGTCGGCAACCCACGGGCCTGCCCGAGCAGTTCGTAGGGGACTGGTCCACCACGTCGTCGCATCACCGCATGCTATCCGGGCACGGCCGCCATCCGCATGCGATGACGCTCGCCATGGCCATGCCTGCGGCGTGCGACAGGGACAGGTGCCAGGCGACGATGCCGAGACGCTCCGCGACCACCGCGGCCTCGCCGGCGAGACGGACGCCCGGCCGCCCATTGGCGTCGCGGACGACTTCGACGTCCGTCCAGAGGATGCCACCTCGCAAGCCCGTGCCGAGGGCCTTCAGGATCGCCTCCTTCGCCGCGAACCGCGCGGCGAGACGTTCGCCGTTCGGCTCCCCTGCCGGCGCCGCGTAGGCCTGCTCCTCGGCGGTGAAGAGCCGCTCGAGCGCCCGCGTGCCGTGACGCTCGAGGAGCTCGAGCATCCGATGCGCCTCGCAGAGGTCGATGCCGTGACCGACGATCGCCAGATCGGACGTGTGCGGCGACTCGCTCATGACGGCTCCGCGGGCGATGCGGCCTCGCGCCACGCGTCGACGGAGATCGCCACGCCGCCGATCGGATCGTTCCATTGCCTCGGGTCGATCACCACATGCCCTTCGAAGCCGGCGATCTCGAGGCTCACTCGGTAGCGCACCACGTCGAGACGCCCTCCGAGCCCGGGAGGCAGACGAACCCCGGCCGCGTCGAGGTCGCACCACCGGGCGGCGACCACGTCGGCGCCGCGTTCGAGCGCCACCGCTGCCGGGTCGAAGCCCCCCGCGAGCAGCGCCACCGGATCGAGCCCGAGGCCGACGAGCGCCCGATCGGAACTCGTGTCCGGAGGCGGCACCGTCTCGTCGGCGAGGCGCACTCCATGGCGATCGGCGACCGCCAGCACCGCCGCGATCGCGCCTTCGGCCTCGCTCGATGAAGAGCCGCCATCGACGTCCCCGCGCCGAAGGGCGGGCAGTCTCATGCAGACCGGCACTCGTGAGAACTCCGCCGCAAAGCGGATCGCCTCCTCGGCCGCCGCCACGGCGCGATCGACGCGCGAGGCGTCCCCGAAGTGCTCGGCGGGAATCGGCAGATCGACGCCCGACATCTCCAGTTCGAAGCGACGGAGCACGGTGGCGAGGTCCCGTCTTCCGCCGCGGTCGAGATCGCGCGGCCTCAGGCCCGCCGCGGCCGCGGGCCACTGGACCCCTCGCACCCCGGCATGACGCAGATGAGCGAACGCCTCGCGGGCGGTCGTGCCCAACGCCTCGATGGCCGCGGCAAGTCGGATGCGGGAGGACGCCTCGAACATGAACGCGAGTGTACGACGGGCACCCCGAAACGACGCCCGGCGCTCGCGCCGGCGTCCGGAGTTCTAGCATCGCGGGATGTCCGACTCGTCCCGAACTTCTCGCGTTGTGCCGGCGGTGCTCGGATGGGCCCTGTCGCTGTGGTTCGCCTGCGGCCTGGCGGTCGTGGTCGCGGCCATCTCCGCATTCCCGGCCCTCTCCTCGCGAGGGGTGATCGTGCCCGGCCACGAAATCCTGGCGGCGGCGGATCCCGCCGCGAGCGGGCGCCTCGCCGCCGGCTTCGCGATGGACCGGGTCTTCGGCGTCACCGATCTTGCGCAGTGGCTCCTGGCACCGATCGCATTCGGCGTCGCGGTGTTCTGCTGGAGGCGCCTCGCGGGCCGGCCCGGCGGGCGCCTTGCCGCCATCGTGGCGATCCTCGTCGCCGCAGGACTGGTCCTTGCGTCGATCCACAATCTTTCGATCGCCCCCGCGATGCAGGCGTCGCTCGCGACCTACCGCGAACTACTGCGGGCTGGGGATCTCGAATCGGCGCTCGCCGTGCGGGACGGCTTCGAGGCGACGCACGTCCTCGCGGATCGCCTCTACGGCGTCAGGATGCTTGCGGTGGGACTCGCGCTGCCGCTGGCCCTGATCCTGCCGGGGCTGCCCACGCGGCCACGCTCGCACATGGCACGCGCCGCGGAGCCTGCAAGGGGAACCCCATGAGCCCGACACCCGCTCGACTTCCCCGCAAGAGCGACGCCCAGCGCGCGCGGGCCATGGAGATCCACGACGCCCTCGTCGAGCGGCACCCCGACGCGCGATGCGAACTGGACCACACCTCGCCGCACGAACTGCTCGTGGCGACCATTCTGTCGGCGCAGGCGACCGACGTGGGTGTCAACAAGGCGACGCCGGGGCTCTTTGCGGCCTATCCGACGCCCGAAGCCCTCGCCGCCGCCGGCCCCGAGGGCATCGAGCCGCACGTGCGAACCCTCAACTTCTTCCGCAACAAGGCCCGCGCCATCGCCGAGAGCATGCGGTCGGTCGTCGAGCGGCACGGCGGTGAGGTGCCCAGGACCATGGAGGAGTTGCTGGAGCTTCGAGGCGTCGCCCGCAAGACCGCCAACGTCGTCCTCGGAAACGCCTTTGGAATCAACCTCGGCGTCGTGGTCGACACGCACGTCGGGCGGCTCTCCAAGCGATTCGGCCTGACCCGGCACGACGAACCGTTGAAGGTCGAGCGAGACCTGATGGCCCTCTTTCCGCAGGAGCACTGGACGATGCTCAGTCACCTCCTGATCTTCCACGGCCGCCGCGTCTGCAAGGCTCGTGGAGGCGCGTGCGCCGAGGACGCGATCTGCCGGCGGTTCTGCCGCAACGCCGCCGCGGCCGCGAAGGACTCGGCCAGGAACGCCTCCCGGAAGGACGCCAGGAAGACGGCCAGGAAGACGGCCAGAAAGACGGCCAGAAAGACGGCCACGCGGGCGTCCCGCAGGACGCGCGCAGCGCGTTGAACCCACGGACCAGACGCCTCGGTCACTCGTCGTCGACGACGCCGAGGCCCCCTTCGACGCTGACGAAGTGCACTCGGCTTCCGATTCGCTGTGGGAACAGATAGCGCACGGGTCCGTCGAACTCGAGGCCCTCGACGTGACGCATCGGCGGCGGCCACTCGGGATCGTCGGGCTCGAGATCCTCCGGGGGCAGCTCGCGCCGGAGCAGATCGAGGCCTCGTTCGTGACCGACCCAAAGGCTGTCGCCGACGATCAGCAGGGTGATGGCGAGGCCATCCCGCGGCGGGGACCATGAAAAGGTCGGGAGCGCGACCTCCTCGCCCTTCGGACCGACGAGAGGCTCGAACTCGACCTCGACGCGGCGGCCCGAGTCGACGATGTTCGCCGTGCCCCAGGCCGCCACCGCCTCGGTCTCCGGCTCCAGGCTCTCCGAGTCCGGTGGCTCGGTCAGACGGGCACCGCGTCCCGCGTCGTAGAGCCATGCGCCCTCGGGGCCACCCGTGAGCACCGAGCGTCCGTCATGGGTGGCCTTCTCGAGTCCCGAGGGCTCGCGAACGACCGCGAAGAAGGTGTCGCCAGGCCCCTGATCGGTCGTCGCGATCCGGTAGATCGCCCGACCGAACCGGCCGCACACGGCCAGATGGTTCTCGTCCAGCACGGCGACGTCGCGGGCGCCGCTGACCGATACGAACAACGGGTCGCCGAGGCGATCGCCCTGGATCGGGTAGCCGAGGATCGCGGTGTCCTCGACCACCCAGAGACGATCGCCATCCACCCGAATCCGGCGAACTTCGCCCGGAACGGCCCGAGTCGCGATCGAGCGAAGATCGGGGCCGGCAAGTCCCACCTCGGCCGCGTTCGCGCCCTGCAGCGCGAATGCGAGGCGACTCGGCGCGGGGCCGTTGCGGGAGTTCGGCACCACTTCCAGCGCCGTGGCGGCTCCGAGGTACCGCCCCCCATCGATTCGGTGCACCCGCCGGCCGGTCGACGCCGCGGGCCCGTGTTCGGTTGGAACCACCGGCCCGGCCTCCGTCGCGTCGGACTCGGCAAGTCGGTCCGCGAGTCGGGGACGCCCGGGGTCGTCGAAGAGCACCACGCCGCCGCGCCCGCTCACATACAGCGCACCTTCGACCTCCCGTATCGAACGCGGCATCACGCCCAGATCCTCCGAGGCGATCTCTCCCACGATCTCCGGACGGTCGGGATCCGCCAGCGACAGCTCGACCACCGCGGTGTCCTCGAGCACCGCGTACATCGAGTCGCCGCGGACGATCAGATCGCAGATCGCGCCGCCCTCGCCGAATTCGCGCAACGCCATGCGATGCCGCAGGAACCCACGGGTCGGCTCGAGCACCAGAAGTTCGCTGCCGAAGCCGCAATACCAGCGGCCGTCGTGGACGGTCTGGACATGGTGGGTCCCGCCGACCTGATCGATCACCCTCGCCTTCGGCGGCGCAGGAGGGCCGAAGTCCCGGGGCGGCGGTGGCGTATAGCAGCCGACGAGCGGCCCCAGAAGCGACGCGGAGGTCAGGACCAGCGCAACGGCTCGCACGGATCGACACGCCGCAAGGGTCTCGAATGGACGGCAGGCGGAACCTCTCGGTGTGGGCATGGCGGCACCGTACACTCCCGACATGCCCGATTCGAGTCGCCTCGAGAAGTTGCAACGGCTGCTGGCCGCGGAGCCGGACGATCCGTTCTGCCTCTACGGCATCGCCCAGGAGCACGCCAAGGCGGGCGACCTCGAACGAGCGATCGAGTGGTACGACCGCACCGTCGCCGCCGATCCGACCCATGCCTATGCCCGCTTCCACAAGGCGCGACTTCTCGAAGGTCTCGGCCGTGCCGCGGAGGCCCGCGAAGAACTTCGAACCGGTCTCGAGGCGGCCCGGTCTTCGGGCGACGCCAAGGCGATGTCCGAGATCGCAGGTGCCCTCGAGGCTCTTGGCGGCTGACATGCCTCGCTCCGCGCAGACCGGCATTCCCCCTGCAGGCCCGGGGGTTCGAATCGAGTCGCTCACCACGCCGCCGGAGAGTCCGGCGCTCTGCGTGGTGGTGCTCTCCGATGGCCGACGGGTGAACCTCGCCCGAGGCGAGGCCGAGGCGTGCGGCTGCGTCGCGGGCCTCGCGTGGTCGGAAGCCCTGGTGGCCGCCATCGAGGCGCGTCGCCACACCAGCGAGATCCGGGAGGAGGCCCTTCGGCGCCTGGCTCGCCGAGAGCATTCCCGCGCCGAACTCGAGGCCCATCTCGTGGGGCGGAGGTTCGAGACCTCGCGGATCGGTCCGGTCCTCGACGAACTGGAGACCGACGGCTGGCTCGACGAGGCGAGGTTCATCGAGCGACGCCTCGACGATTGGCTGAGACGTCCCGCGCACGGCCGGACGTACCTGCTCGCGCGACTGGAGAAGGAAGGTGTGGATCGCGCCGAAGCCGAGGCCGCGTTGGACACGCTCTATCTCCGCAGCGACGAACAGGCCGCCGCTCGGCGAGTGGCGCAATCGCTGGCGACGGGTCCCCGGGCCACCCCACGTCGCATCGCCTCGGCCCTCGCCCGCCGTGGGTTCGATGAGGAGATCGTGCGAGGGATCGAGGCTTGTCGCGAGGCCTTCGACGCCGACTGAGGTCGCCCGACCTCCCCACGCGGAACACCTCCGCGAGGTCCTCCGCGTACGATCGGGGCCATGCGAACGCACCGTCTTCTCGGTCCGATCGGGTTGTCCGGCGCGGCGGCGGCGGCGGCGGTCCTGACCGGCTCGGCCTGCACCGGCTCGCTCAACACCGCCGTCGGACCCTTCGGCGTGGACTTGCCGGATCTCGCCGCGGCGACCGCGACGACGCGCGGCGACGTGCCTCTGCTGCCTTCGGACGCGCCATGGACTCCGGTGCCGTTCGATCGCACCACCTGGCCGACGGTGGTGGTGTCCGCCCCCCGAGGCCAGGTCGAGGTGAACCCCACGCCCGCCTTCGAGATCGATCCGATGCCGGGCCGGGAGATTCCCGTCGGGCCCCTCCCTTCGCCCGAGAAGGCGGTCTCCGTCGAGACCGACGGCGGACGGGTGACGACAGCGGCGCTGCTCGATCCGTTCCGTTCGGCGTGGAGCCTGATCGAGAGTCCGGTGGGTCTGGTGATCCGACCGCCTTGGCAGGTGCGGATCGAACCCATCGTGCCCATCGAGATGCTTCCGCCGAGAGGCGACCGCCCGATCGGCATCCGCCGCCTCGACATGCCTGTCGGCAACGGCCAAGGGGCGAGTCCGTCGTGAGCCGGCTCGACGAACGAGGACTTCCCGAAGGCGCCGTCCTTCGCGAGCATCTCGAGATCGCGCCACGCGAGGTCGATCGCCGTCGGCGCGCAGGCGAAGCGCTCCGAATCGTCGACTGCCGAAGCGAGCTCGAGCGCGCCATCGCGACGCTCGCCGACACCGAGCACGTCCCCATGGAACGGGTCGTCGAGTGGATCGACGATCTCCGCGACGATCCCGACGACCGCCCGATCGTCGTCCACTGCCACCACGGCATCCGCAGTCTGCAGGTCGTGGCGTTGCTGCACGAGGCCGGCTTCGGGAACGCCCGCTCGATGGCCGGGGGCATTCATCTCTGGTCGCAGGCGGTCGACTCGAGCGTGGCGACCTACTGAGCCCGACCCGTATCCGCTCTGTCGCATCCATCGCCCCGACCCGCCGATCCGAAGCGTTCGCCCCGACCGCCGCCGAACCACGAACCACGAACCACGGGCCGGATCCACTTCGAGACCCACCTCGCGAACCTCCCGACGTGAAGACCCGCATCAAGACCGGCGCCTTGCTGATCGCCCTGCTCCTGGCGGTGGTGGCGGTCGACGGCACCTGGCCGGGACCCTGGCCCGATGCCTCGCAATGGCGGAGTTGGTGGGGCGACGCGTCCGCCAGACCTCCGATCGGCCTGGCCATCACGCTGTTCACGCTTGTCGTCGTGGCCCCGCTTCTGGGAAGCGAGTTCGCCCGCCTGCTCGCGGCCGCCCAGGGAACACCGCTCAGGGGCGTGCCGAGGGCCATTCCCTTGGGCACCGCGCTGACGGCGCTTGCGGTGCTGCTCGCGGGCCTCGGTCCCAGCGGACCGGGCACGGCGATGCTTCCCGTCGTCACGGTGATCCTGACCGCGACCATGGCACTCCTTGCCGGGCTCAAGCCGGCTGCAGTCTCGGGCGATCTCCGGTCGCCCCTGCTGGCAGCCGCCGGTGGCAGCCTCGCCGCGGCCTACGCGGGTGGCGCGCTGGGCGGATGGCTGCTGCTTCGGCAGGAGCACGATGCCTGGGTGCTCGGAGCGGCGGTGCTGTCGATCAAGAGCTGCGACATCGGGGCCTACTTCACGGGGGTCGCCATCGGACGCCGCAAACTCATCCCCTGGCTCAGTCCCGGCAAGACCTGGGAAGGCCTCGTCGGGGGCGTCTGCACCTCGGCCGCGGTCGCCGCGGGATGTGCCTTCTGGGGGCAGGCGGTGCTCGAAGGGGCCGCCGGCACGCTTCCCGGTCCGGCCGTGGCCGCCGTCTTCGGAGGTCTGCTCGGCCTGCTCGGACAGGCCGGCGACCTCGCCGAGAGCGTGCTCAAGCGGGCCGCGGGGGCCAAGGACTCCGGGAGAACCCTGCCGGGCCTGGGCGGCATCTTCGACGTCATGGACTCGCTGCTCCCCGCGGGATTCCTGCTGCCGCTGCTTCTGGCGAACTGACCTCCGAATCTTGAACCAACTCGATCCAGTTCCGGGAGCGGCGCGTTCCCATCGGCGGACGGGTTCGATACGATCGACCCTTCGCCTCGCCTCCCGCCGGAACGACTCATGAGCCTTCAAGAGCAGCTGCTGACCCTTCACCGCGTGAACACCCAGGTGACCGGACTGCGGCAGCGGCTCGACTCGGCGAAGCGGTTCCTGGCCGCCCAGACGAGGATTCAGGAGCAGGTCAAGCAGCAGGCCGACGAGTTGCACGGTCAGATCCGGCAGCTCGAGGCCTCGGCGGCCAACCTCGAGACCGAGAGCAAGGGGATCGAGGAGCGGATCGACAAGCTTCGCGTCGACCTCAACGCCTCCCGGAACGACAAGCAGTACCAGGCGATCCTCGCCGACGTGAAGAATCTTCAGCAGAAGCGGGACGAGGTCGACACGCAGGCCCTCGCCCACATGGAGCGAGCCGAGTCGCTGCGATCGCAGCACGCCGAACTCGACGCCGCGGTCGCCGAGCGCACCACGCTGGTCGAGCGAGCCCAGGCCGATCTCGACCAGCGCAAGGCCGACGTCGGGGACCGACTTGCAAGGCTCGAGGAGGAGCGGGAGCAAGCGGCTCGAGTGCTTCCCGAGGAGACCCGATCGCTGTTCGATCGCGTGTCCGACGAGACCGACGGCGAGGTGATGGCCCCGATGATCGAGATCAGCAAGCGCCACCGAGAGTACGCCTGCGGCGCATGCAACATCGAGCTTCCCAAGGAGTCCTTCGCCCAGCTTTCCGGCACGGGCAACGTGGTCGTGCAGTGCCGAGCCTGCGAGCGGATCCTGTACGTGCCCGTCGAGAACGAGGTCGCCGTCGGCGACTGACGTCGAGGGTGAAGCCGCGGGATCGGTTTCGACGAATCCCCGACCGCATTCCGTCCCCCCAGCCCCGGAGGCCGAGCCGCCATGGCCGCGATTCCCTCGTTCGTCGGTGAGACCACCCTGCCCTATCCCCCGGAGACGGTGCGGAACGCCCTGGTGAACCTCGAGCAGGTCGCCGGGCGGATGCCCGACGTGACCAAGGTCGACCGGGTGGACGACCGGACGCTGAAGCTCGTGGTGAAGCCGGGCTTCTCCTTCATCCGCGGCACTCTTCGGGTGACCATGACCATCGACGAGACCGAGCCCGGACGAATGCTGGTGCAGACGGCCAAGAGCGAGGGGATCGGCATGTCGATGACGATCGAGAGCGCCATCACCCTCGAACCGATCGCCGGCGGCGCCGAGACCAAGGCCTCCTGGGACGCCAAGGTCGTCGAGCGGAAGGGTCTCGTCTCCGCGGTCGGCCCGTCGCTGATCCAGGCGGCGGCCAACAAGGTCCTCGAAGACGGCTGGGACGCGGTGCGATCCACGCTCGCCGAGGCCTGAGTTCAGCCGCGACGGGCTGCGATCGCCTCGCGCAGCTGTTCGATCCGCCGCTCCCGAGGGCCTTCGAGTTCGACGAGGTCGGGACCGCCCCGCGCGGGCATGACGTCGAATCGCCCCTCGCGGTAGATCTGCTTGAAGATCGCATCCACCCGTTCGCGGTACTCCAGATCGACCGGGCGAATCCCGTCGTTCTCCATCTCCACGGGCCATCGCTCGGAGATCGGCACGAACGCGATGACGTCGAGGCGGTCGAGCGACTCCCTCACCGCGGACACCATCGAGTGGACGAACGCCTCGTCGATGTCGGTGGTTCCGCACTCGGCGGTGTACTGGGAGTAGGCGATGTAGTCGACGGGGGCCCGATCGAAGACGACATCGTCCTCGCGACGGCAGTACCGGTTCACACGCCCGATGCAGTAGTGCAGTTGAATGCCGTTGTGCAGGCGGGTCGAGGCGTCTCGAAAGAGGATCTCGTACGGGCCGTACAGCCCGAGTGCCCGATAGGGCTCCTCCTCACGCACCCATCCGGGATTCGACTCCGCCCAGTCGTCGACGACGGTGGACTTGCCGAGCGAATGGGCCCCACTGATGGCGATGCGCATGGATCGGCGTGCCTTCCGTCGACGGCGGCGTCGTCTCGCACGAACGGAGATCTCCGCATCGAAGAGAACGGCCGAAGGGCCGATCACCTGAAGGCGTCGAACTCCTTGCCGAGCAGATGAGCGCCCATCTTGAGCTTCATCACCTCGTCGGTGCCTTCGTAGATCCTGCAGACCCGCACGTCCTGGAGGTGGCGGAACGGACGGTAGAGCTCGCTCCACCCACGGCCGCCGAAGATCTGCACCGCGTGGTCCGAGGCCTCCCAGGCGGCATTGCTCGCGAAGAACTTCGCCTGGGCGACACGGTAGTCCGCCTCTGCGAGCAGCCCCTTGTCCTCGGGATGGTCGTCGGATCGCTGCTTGGCGATCGCGGCCCGCTCGATCATCGCGTCGCTCGCGGCCCGGGCCATCTCGATCTTGGCGAGGTGGTCCTGCACCAGCTGATGTCGTCCGATCGGCTTGCCGTGCTGCTCACGGGTCTTCGCCCACTCGATGCACTCGGCGAGGCAATCCTCGATCGAACCGAGACATCCCGAGGCGACCGACAGGCGCCCCGAGACGAGGGTGTGCATGGCGATCCGGAAGCCGCCGCCCTCCTGACCGAGCAGGTTGTCGGCCCGCACCGGATGCTCGGTCATCTGGAACATCGCGGTGTCGCAGGTGTACATGCCGGGCTTCGAGTGCAACTGCTCCTTCTCGAAGGTGTCGCCGGCGGTGTCGACGATGATCGCGCTCATGCGTCGATCGGCGCCTTCGGCCCCCTCGGGGAACGCGAAGACGATGACCGCGTCCGCGATCGAGCCGTTGGAGATCAGGTACTTGACGCCGTTCAGGATGAGCTTGTCGCCCTCCTTGCGGTAGGTCGTCGTGCCCTCGAGCGGATTGGAACCGGCGTCCGGCTCGGTGAGGCCGAAGGCGAGGATCAGGTCGCCGGTGCAGGACTTCGGCAGGTAGCGGAGCTTCTGGTCCTCGGTGCCGTACTTGAGGATCGGGTACTGGCCGATCGAGGACTGGCCACTGAAGAAGGTCCGCGGCCCCGAGCCCTCGCGGTTGATGCGGGCGAGCATCCGGGCGTAGGTCAGGCTGTCCGCACCCCGGCCGCCGTAGCGCTTCGGCACCGGCATGCCGCAGACCCCGTGCTTCTTGGCGAGTTCGGTGATCGCGGGGTTGAACTCGCGCTCGAGATACTTGATCTCCTCGACCGGACGAAGCTCCTGGCAGTAGGCCTCGACGTCGGCGACGAGCTTCTCCCGATCCTCGGCCGTGAAGGCCTCGTCGGCGGAGACGGGAGTGGACGCGGCAACGGCCTCGGCGGCCTTGAGCATTTCGGGGGTCATGAAGGAATCCTAGTCCTCGTTCGCGGCGATCAGGAACGATTTCCTTCGTGGATCGGCCAACTCGGAGTCGCCCGATCGCAGGTCTTTCCACGCGATTCGATCCGCCGGGATTACGGGACCGCCCCGACCGTCCGGCAGGCCTCCTTCAGGCGTACCCGAGACGGTCGAGGTCGTCCTCGTCGAGACCGAAGTGATGCCCGATCTCGTGGAGCAGCGTGATCCGGATCTCCTCCCGCACCCGGTCGATCCCGCCCCAGATCCGACCTTCCTCGTCCTTCCACCGATGCCAGCCGCCGGCGGCCTCGATGATTCCGACCCGATAGAGCGAGATCGTCTCGATGTGCCCGCCCGGATCGGCGACGCTTCGCTCGGTCAGGGGGATCCCCGAGTGCAGCCCGCACAGGTCCGACGGATCCTCGACGCCGAACTCCCGCATCACCGCCGCGCTGGGGGCGTCGTCCACGTAGACCGGAGCCTCCTCGAGGCGTTCCCGAATCGCCGCCGGCAGACTCTCGATGACCTTCTCGAGCAGACGGTCGAAGCGGTCCCGCTCGTCGCGGCGGATCACGGCTCGAACGCTCCGACCAACTCTGCGATGTCGCCTCTCTCCTGCCTTCGCACCCAGCGATCGAGACCTCTCGCCACCCGCTGGGGGATCCGCGGATCCACGAAGAGCGCCGTCCCGAGGCCCACCGCCGTCGCTCCGGCCAGCACGAACTCCGCGGCCCCCTGCCAGTCGAGCACGCCACCGAGGCCGACGATGGGAACCTTCGCCGGCCCCGCGACCCGTCGGTGGATCTCGTGCACCAATCGCACCGCCAGCGGATGCACCGCGGGACCGCTCAAGCCGCCGCGGCCCGCCGAGAGACGCGACCTCCGCGTCTCGACGTCGATCGCCATCGCCGGCCAGGTGTTCGCGACGGTCAGTCCGTCGGCGCCTGCCTCGATCGCCGCGGTCGCCATCGCGATCGGATCCGGGGCGTCCGGTGCGAGCTTCACAAGCAGCTTCGTCCGCGCCAGCACGGGACGAACCTCCGTCAGCACCGTCCGCAAGGCCGCCGGATCGTGCCCGAACTGCCTTCCGTCGGCGGTGTTGGGACAGGAGACGTTGAGTTCGACGATCGGGAGGCTCGACACCTCGTCGAAGGCCGCCGCCACGGTCGCGTAGTCCTCGACCGAGTGGCCTGCGATCGATCCGATCACGACGGTGTCGAGCGCCTCGATCGCAGGAACCTGCTCGGCGAGGAACCGCTCGAGGCCCATGTTCGCAAGCCCGATCGCGTTCATCATGCCGCCCGGCACGTCAACCACCCGCCACGGCGGATGGCCCTCGCGGGACTCGGGTGTGATCGACTTGGTGACCACGGCGCCGAGGCCACGGGGGTCCATGAAGTCGGCGACCTCGGGTCCGTATCCGCAGGTGCCCGCGGCGAGGATCACCGGATTGGCCAGACGCACGCCGGCGAGTTCGATCGAGAGCGTGGTCATCGGGGTCGGCGTGCGGCCTCTCGAAGGTGAATCGACGCCGCGACGATCGCGAACCGCCGCGGGTGGCCTCGTATGATCGAGCCTTTCACCGACCTCGCAAGCACCCCGCGGTCCGACCGTCGATTCGGCCGGGCCGCGGCCGATCGGAGCATGACCGACCCATGAGCGATCTCGAACGACGCATCGCCCAGTTCGAGCGGATGGCCTCCGCCGACCCCAACAACGAGATGGCCCACTTCTCCCTGGGCAACGCCTACCTGCAGGCGGACCGGGCCGCAGAAGCCGCCGGAAGCTTCGAGCAGTGCGTACGGATCGCCCCGGAGATGAGCAAGGCCTACCAGTTGTGCGGCGAGGCGATGATCAAGGCCGGCTGGGCCGACAAGGCCGTCGCCACCCTCGAGAAGGGCTACGAGGTCGCGGCCGGCAAGGGCGACCGGATGCCGCAGGAGGCGATCGCCAGGCTGCTCGAGTCGATCGGACGCGAACCCCCGAAGCTCGCCGCCGAGGTCGAACAGAAGGCCGAGGAACTTCGAGCATCGGGGACCTTCGTCTGCCAACGCACCGGCCGGCCCGGGCACCAGCTCGACCGGCCGCCCTTCAAGGGCCCTGTCGGCGAGTGGATCCACGGCCACATCTCCGCCGAGACCTGGAAGGACTGGATCGGCCAGGGCACCAAGGTCATCAACGAACTGCGTCTGGACCTGTCGCGGGATCAGGACGCGGAGACCTACGACCGCCACATGCGCGAGTACCTCGGCGTGGACGAGATGATGGCCTCCGGCACCGGTGGCTGAATCCCGGATCGGCCCGCGTGGCGGGAGCCCCTACGCTGCCGCCCGCCGCTGGTAGACGATCCACTCTGCGAAGAGCAGCGTCAGTCCGAGACCGAGCAGCCACGGCCAGAGATCGATGCCGCCACCGGCCGTTCGAGAGGCCGCGACCCGTTCGTCGCCGAGACGCAACGCGTCGGCGGCGTCCAGTCGCCCCTCGTCGAGACCGAAGCGGTTGACGGCGATGCGGCGCCGGGCGTCGTCGCCCTCGCCCCACACCAGTTCGTGCACGCCCGCCCGCCGAACCGGTCCCCACGCGACCACGCCCGAGGGATCGGGCACCAGGGCGACGGAGCCGCCGTCCGGTGTCGCCAAGGTGGCTCCCGCGACGCCCGCACGCACCGTCGCGGTCAGGGTGTCGCCGGGAACGAGACCCGCCAGCGCCGCGGCGTCGTCGGCGCTGCCGAGATGCTCGATGGCGTTCGCGGTGAAGTTGACGAAGCTCCGCAGCAGCGGCCAGTTGCTGTCCAGCGGATCGAACGCGACCTGGATCAGCCGCAGATCCCCCCGGTCGACCGACATGACCAGCGGCCCGCCCGCCGACTCCGCCAGCACCCGAACGTCCGCCCCCGGCGCCACCAGGCGCGAGGTCGCGACGACGAGCTCGTCGAGGTTGACGTTGCGGAAGATCTCGTGGCCCCGCTGCATCGAGCGCACCATGACCCCATCGCGGGTGCCGAACTCGTCGAGACCCTCCAGCGGTGCGATCGCTCCAAAGGCGAGATAGCGGCCGGGCGGCAAGGTCTCCGGAGCGACACCGTCGAGGACCACCACGTCGAAGCCGCCAAGCGAGGCCGGATCGCCGGAAGCCAGTTCGTCGAAGCGGGCAAGCGACATCGACTCGAACCGGGCCAGCGGAAGTCCCTCGAGCAGCATCGACAGCACACCTCCCGATTCGCCCACTCGAAGCACCTCGAGGCGACGCGGCGGGGGCACCACGATCGCGGCCCGGTCGTCGGTGGCGAGCACATCCGGAAGGTCGTCGGCGGGCCGCAGCGACAGTTCGATCAGCGCGTCGCGAGGCTGCTCGAAGGGGAGGAACGCGACATCGCCGCGGCCCGGCTCCATGACGCCGGTCGCCGGGTCGATCCGCGCCGCGGGCAGACGTACGGGCTCGGGCGTCACCGACTGCACCACCCCGTCGACGGCGATCGCCACCCGAACCAGTCGTTCCTCGAAGCCCGCGTTGAAGACGCTTGCGAAGACCGCGATCGAGCCCGGGGTGTCGGCAGGCCGCTCGGCAGCCGCGATCTCGAAGCCGAGGTTCGGGGCGTCCGAGGCGCCGATGGGCTCGAATCGGAGGCGCTCGTTCGATCGCAGGACGGTGGTCGCAAGATCCTCGAGACGTCCATCGGAGAAGAGTTCGATCGAGAGATCCCCGACCTCGTTCGGGCCGCTCTCCGGATCGACGTTGGTGGCGAACGCCCTCGCGAGATCGAGCGCCGGCTTCAGCAGGCTCGTGGCGTCGCTCGGCTCGATCGCCTCGATCGCCTCGATCGCGGTGCGGGCGTTGGAGGTGAACGGCGCCCGCACCTCGCCTCGCTCGTCGAAGGCGATCACCATCACCTCCGCATCGCCGCCACCGAGCCAGCCGCCGCCAAGCAGCGTCTCGACCCGCGCCACGGCCGCCGCCTTGGCCCGGTCGAGACGCGTCGCATCCCCGTTCGGATCGTCGGTCGCCAGCATCGATCCGGAGCGGTCGATCAGGAGTGCGGTGCGGCCCTGTCCGCCCCCGCCCTCGGCGATCGGTTGGGCCACCGCGACGGCCAGCGCCACCAGCACCAGAAGCTGCAGGAGGAACAGCAGGTTGGGCCGCAGACGCTGCCAGGGGGCGTTGGCCTCCAGATCCTCGACCGAACGGCTCCAGAGAAGCGTCGAGGAGATGGTGCGTCGCTTGCGACGCAGCTTCAGGAAGTAGAGCGCCACCAGAGGCGGGATCACCGCGGCAGCCGCGAGCAGTCCGGTGAGCGGTGTCAGCCAGGTCATCGCACGAGTCCCCGACGACGCAGCGTCTCGAGGATCACCGCATCGACCGCCTGCGTGGTGTCGAGCGGCACGTGCATGATGTTGCGTCGGACGCAGAACTCTCGGAGTCCCGAAACGAACGCCTCCAGGCGCGAGCGATATCGCTCGAGCACCGCCGGCGTGGCGGTGATCTCGGTCTCGCCGCCGTCCTCGACGTCCACGAGGCGCAGGTCCCCGACGATGCCGTGGGCCGCGGGATCGGTCTCCTGCGGCGACAGGACCTGCAGGGCGAAGACGTCGAAGCCCCTTCCCGCCGCATAGTTGAGACCCCGTTCGTAGCCTTCTCGAAACAGGAGATCGGACAGCAGCACCATCACCCCCCGCCCCTGCCGGGCGAGGGCGATCGTCTTCATCGCCTCGGCGAAGTCGCCGCCGCCGGCCGGCTCGGTGTCGAGCAGCCACTGGCCCATCTCCCGGGTCCGCCGCCGCCCACGCAGGTTCGCGAGTCGCCGCACTCCGGACCCGCCGCGAACCTGGGTTCCCTCGCCCGCGCCTCCGAAGCTCGCGAGCGTGACCCGGTTTCGATTGACCAGTCCCACGTACCCCAGGGCCATCGCGAGGCGCTGGGCGAAGGCGAACTTCTCCGGCTCGCCAGATGCCATGGACGCGGTCGCATCGATCACCACCAGCAGGGAGAGATCCTCCTCCTCGAGGAACATCTTCAGGAAGAGTCGATCGAGGCGGCCGTAGATGTTCCAATCGACGAAGCGCAGATCGTCGCCGTGGACGTAGGGCCGGAAGTCGGCGAACTCGACGCTGCGCCCTCGACGCTTGCTTCGCCGCTCCCCCTGCAGCTTGCCGGCGAAGATCTTGCGGCTGACCACGTCGAGTCGATCGAGGCGGCTCATGAGCGCCGAGTCGATCAGCTCGTCGATGCTTCGGGCCCGGGCGGCGCTCATGCGGGATCCTCCGGCGCCCGCGGCGTCGCCGCGATCACGGCCCGAACGATCTCGTCGGCGTCGCGACGGGCGCTCTCGGCCTCGAAGCTTCGCACCAGCCGATGCCGCAGGGCCGGCAAGGCCATCGCTCGAAGGTCGTCGCCGGAGACCGCGTACCGCCCGTCGAGCAGCGCGGCGACCTTCGCCGTGGACACCAGCGCGATGAGGCCTCGCGGACTCGACCCGACGGCAACGAGGCGATCGATCTCCTCGGTGGCGTACGGACCTCCCGGCTGGGTCGCCAGCACCAGGCGGGCCGCGTAGTCGGCGATGCTCGGCGCGAGGAACACCCTCCGGGCGAGGGCCTGACCTTCACGAATCGACGCCGCGTCGAAGACCACCGTCGCCTCGGAGGTTCTCCCGGACGTGGTTCGGGAAAGGATCTCGTCGAGTTCGCCACGCGTGGGCGCGGGCACATGGACCTTCAGCAGGAACCGATCGAGCTGGGCCTCGGGCAGCGGGAAGGTCCCCTCCTGCTCGATGGGGTTCTGCGTCGCGAGCACCAGGAAGGGCCGCTCGAGCAACCGAGTCTCGCCGCCAACCGACACCGAACGCTCCGCCATCGCCTCGAGCAGGGCCGACTGGGTCCGCGGCGCGGCGCGGTTGATCTCGTCGGCGAGCAGCAGTTGGGTGAAGATCGGTCCCGGCCGGAACTCGATGCGGCGACGACCGCCCTCGCCGTCGTCGGTGATGACCGATGTCCCGGTGATGTCCGCGGGCATGAGATCCGGTGTGAACTGCACCCTTCCGAAGTCGAGTCGCATCGCGTCCGCGAGCGTGCGCACGAGCAGCGTCTTGCCGAGTCCAGGCGGGCCTTCGAGCAGGACGTGCCCGTCCGCGAAGAGGGCCACCAGCACCTCGGCGACGACCCGCGACTGCCCGACCAGCACCTCGCCCAGCGATGCTCGGAGCCTCGAGATCCGTTCGCGAAACGCGTCGCATTCGCCACGCAGACGCTCGATCGCCTCGGAGTCGACGATGGCGGAGGCTTCAGGCGCCATGGCCGCCTCCCTCTCCCGCCTCGCCACGGGCCTTGCGTTTCGCCAGCAGGAGGCGAGAGGTGTGGCTCACGCTCTCCGAGGAGGGCTCCTGCGAGTTCGAATCCGGGCCCGAGTCGGACCCCGAAGCACTCGACGAATCGCCGGCGTTCGGCGTCGCGGGCGTTTCGGCGGGTCGGACCGCGGGGTCCTTGGCCGTCGGACGAGGCGCCACCACACCTCGTGCCGTGTCGGGGGCGTCGGTCGGGGAGTCGAACTCGGGCTCTCCACCGGCGCGAGCGCGGGCCCGCTGCCACGCCGCCACGCTGCGCCCATCTCCGCCGCTCGACCGACGCCCGGCGAGGCGCGACAGCACCCCTCCGCCATCCCCGAACAGGCTCAGACGACGCACCGCGACGTCGATCAGGAACAACCCCAGCGCCACCAGGATCAGGATGTCCCAGAAGCGTCGCGGCGCCAGCGGCACCGCCACCGCCTCGTGCAGGAACAGGTCGGCGAGTCGGGGATCGCCCATGTCGATCACCCTGCCTCCGGTTCGCTCGGCCACGGCGCGAAGCAGCGCCGAGTCGTCGCGGGTCGCCAGAAACTCGCGGGCATACGGCACGGTGACCGCACCCTGGATGGTCCCCCGCGTCCCGTCCTCGCCGGGCACGGCGACGCTGACGAGGTGCGAACCGAACGAGTCGATCGAAAATCGTCCCGCCGCCCGGCCCGGTCCGGTCTGGCGCAGGGGCAGCACCTCCACCGAACCGTCGGGACGCACGAGGCGACCTTCGGCGGCGAGGAAGCCGCGAGGACCGCCATCCTCGGCCATCGACTCGACCTCGACGACGGCCTCCTTGCCGTCGATTCTGGTCCGCAACACCAGATCCCGCGGAGCCGCCGACCGCATCAGCCACCGCATCGACTCCTCCCAGAACGCCGAGGCGCCGGCCCATCCGAGCCACTCCCGCCCCCAACGCCCGCTGAAGTCGCTCGTGAACGCGATGGCGCGGCCGGTCCCGTGGTTCCACCACGCGTAGATCGGATCGTCGCTCTCGTTGGTGCGTCGCTCCAGCACCACCCTCGCGAGCCCCTCTCGCGGGACCGTCAGGACGTAGCCCAGCAGGGGCGGCACGCCCGACGTCGAACTCAACGGCCCACCCGGATCGGGAGTCGACGTCGGCACGAACGGGGCGTCGTCGACGATCAGCGAGCGGCTGACCACCACCGCCTCCTTGATGAAGATCTCGGGCAACGCGTTGGGATCGTCGACTTCGTAGAAGGTGCCTCCGGTGAACTGCGCGAGCCGCTCCATGTTGAGGCGGTCGATCGCCGAACCGTGCCCCGCGACCATGACCGTGGTGATGGTGAGTCCGAGATCGATGGCCCGCTCGACGAGGGCCTCCGAGGGGGGCATCGCGTCGCCGTCGGAGATGATGATCGCGTGCCGCTGGCCGAAACGGACGCCGCCCTCGGCCTCGAGATCGGAGATGCCCCGCACGAGGAGATCGATCGAGGGACCGAAGTCGGGCATGTCGCCGACGGTCATGCGACGCGCCGCCGCCACCGCTCGGCTCTTGTCTCCAACGGGTTGGAGCGGATGCGCCCAACTGGTCTCGTTCGAGGCGCCCCACTCGAAGGTGATGATGCCCGCGTAGTCCTCGGCGGTGAGCGCCTCGATCGCGGAGATCGCGACCTGCTCGCTCCAGTAGTTGCCCTCGGCCATCTCGCAGGAGTGCATGATCAGGCCGAGCACGCCGCGAACCAGCTGTCGCTCCTGCGGGGGGTCCATCTCGACCGGAATCGCCTCGGCGGTCTCGGAGTCGATCCAGCCGCCGGCCCCGAACGAACGGTCCCCGCCCATCATCATCAGGCCGCCGCCGAGATCGTGGACGTATCCGCGCAGCAGCCGGTCGGTGGCGGGGTCGATCGCCCATCGCGGCACGTTCGCAAGGACCACCGCATCGAACCCGGCGATCGTCGTCGCCGCGCGGCCTCCGAGGACCTCGGGACTGCGTCGCTCCACCTCGATGCCCGCGGTGCGAAGCACCTCCTCCAGTGCCGCGCCGTCGTCGGCGACGTCGAGGATCAGCACCCGCCCCTCGCCGGAGATGAAGGTTGCCGCGGCGCCGCGGTTGTTCTCCGCGACGACGTCCGGGGCGCCCTCGTCCGGCTCGAAGACCGCCTCGAAGCGATGCGCGCCCGAGCGATCGAGCGAGACCGGAACGAGGAACGTGTTGACCCCCGGCTCGAGCATGAGCGGAAGACCGGTGCCGGGGCCGGAGGGATCGAGATCGACGAGGCGATCGTCGTGCCGAAGCACCAGACGCCCCGACGCCGCTGCGCCGCTTCGAAGGGAGACCCGCAACTCCACGGTCTGGCCGACGCGGGCTCGGGTCGGCGCCCGAAGCTCCTCCAGCACGATCTCGCCGTCGCGGCGGTAGCGGATCGGCAGGACGTCGACGGGCACGCGGTTCGCGCGGGCGAGATCCGCGGCTTCGAGCACCCGGTCGTCCGTTTCGTTGCCGTCGGAGACCAGCAGGATCCGCGCCGCCGCGTCCTGCGGCACGATCGCAAGGGCCAGGCGGAGTCCTTCGGCGAGATTGGTCCCCGCATCGGCACCGGCGTGCCCTCCGAATCCCGGCTCCGTCCCCGCCTCGGGCAATGCCGCGACCTCGGCGGCCTGGGCGACGGTCACCACCGCGAGCCGGTCCTCGGGACGTTCGCGGGCCTCCGCTGCCGCGACGACGAAACGCTCGGCCTCCTCGAGACGATCGCGCGGAACCGAGCGACTCGCATCGGCCACCACGATCACCGCGAGGTCGTCGCTCCGATGCACGACGCTCGGCTCGGCGAGCGCGGCGGTGAGCGCCAGGATCACCAGCGCCCGCACCACCAGCGAAGTCGTCCGTCGCCCTCGCGAGAGCGATCCGCGTCCGGCCCGGGCGATCCACCACGCCAAGGGGATCAGCAACAGCAGCAGAAGCCAGCCCGGATGCTCGAATCGAAGCGGGCCCAGCGTCACGGCGAGGACTCCTCTTCGGTGTCCGGCCCGCGCGTCGGCCCCAGCAGGGCATCGATCTCGAGAAGCATCATGCGGTGGTTGCCGGAGTCGAGCACCGCGACGCGGCCGTCCCGCACCGCCACGGACCAAGGATATCGCAGGCGTCCCTCCCCCTCGCCGAAGCCGCCCCAGCATCCCAGCGAGGCGCCGGTGGCCGGATCGAGCCGCTGCAGGCGATTGTTGCCGAACTCCGCGACCAACAGGCCGCCTCGGCCATCGAAGGCGATGCCGTAGGGGTAGGCGAGACGGCCCGGGTCGCGGCCAAGTTCACCCAGCACCCGCCGTACCCGACCCTCGAGATCGACCACCACGACGCGGTGGTTGCAGGCGTCGGCGATGAACAGCTCCTCGCCGTCGGGCGCGAGCGCGAGGGACTGCGGTCGCCGGAATGGCATCCCCGTCTCCCCGGCATCGAAGGCGAGCAGCGATCGTCGATCCGCGTCGAAGAGCTGCACCCGGTCGTTGCCTCCGTACTCCGCCACGAACAGGCGACCATCGGTCGTCTCGACGACGTCGGTCGGATACACGAACTCTCCCGGCCCCGTTCCGTAGCGCCCGAAGGTCTCGAGCATCCGGCCTTCCGCGTCGAGCACCAGCACCCGATGCTCGTGGGTGTCGGCCACGACGATGAGATCGTCGATCACGGTGAGACCGGTCGGAAATCCCATGTCGAACTCGGGCAGCGGCCACACCGCATCGGCCCGACCTCTCCTCGCCTCGTCAAGATCGATGCGCTGCAGGCGACCGCTCCGGTCGACGACCAGCAGGGCATCTCGGTCAGGCGCGAACTCGACGGCCCGCGGGGTCCTGAAACGCCCCGGCACGGTGCCCTGTCCGCCCACGGTGAAGGTCGCCGGCACCGGTGGGGGCGACTCGTCGTCCATGGCGGCCTCCATGCCTGGCGACGACGGCGCGCCATCCCTGGAATCGCATCCGGGAAGCGAGGCCGCCAGCGCCACCAGCGACAGTCCCGAGGCGATCGCCACGAGCCCCCCGCCGCCGGGCGACCTGCGCCTCGGGCGAAACGCCCACAGCGCCGTCGACGACGCCAGAACCCCCGCGACCAGCATCGCCAAGGCCGCGATCAACACGGTCTCGCCGCGCTGGTAGTGGATCGCGTTGAGGACCGCCGTCGCGAGCCAGGCGTCACCGGGCGGTGCCAGCCGGCTCGAAAGCGCGACTTCGCCAAGCGAGAGCGAGAAGACCGCCGCGAAGGTGGCGAGCGCCGCTGCGAGGACTCGGGATCGCTCGATCGCCAACACCTCGCCGAGACGCCGCGGGCCGTCGATCGCCGAGAGGGCGCTCTCGCCGGATGGACGACGACGAGACAGCCACCACGCGGTCGCCACCGCCACGACGCCGAATCGACCAAGCAGGCCGAGAACCAGAATCGCCGGCGACCGATGCACCCAATCCACGACCGGACGATTCCAGAGATCGATGACCGCGGCCGCCAGCACTGCCGAGGGCATTCCCGCGGCCACGGTCCAGGCCAGCGCTTCGATCGCGAGACCGATCCGGAGCAGGTTCGAAGGACGTCCCGGCGCCGGCGCCCACGCCACCACCAGCGCCGCCGCGAGGATGCCCGCCAAGGCCGCCGTCGAACCGGCCACGGCCAACGTCGGCAGCACCGACGGACCGTGAAGAATCGCGAAGGCCCGCAGCGCCTCGGGATCCAGGCCCGAATCCCGCAACACTCCCCATGCCATGAGGAGGATCGGCACGCCCACGAGCACGACCGTCGACCAGAGCGCGATGCTCCACCGTCCACCCGGTGCGGATTCGGTTGTCGCGTCCTCTCGCGGCGAAGGCAGGGACGTCACGATCGCCAGCAGCGCGATGCCCGGCAGCAGCCCGGGCCATCCCAGTGCCAGGATCGTCGCCGTCGATGCGCCCTCCGCGTCGAGCGTGCGGAGCTCGAATCCGAACGTGCGGACCCCGGCGAGATCGAAGGCGACCGTCGTCGACCAGAGCAGCAGCATCGCCATGACCGCACCGCGCAGCAGCGCAGCGCGATCCTCCCGAAACGCGATCGCGATCCGGCGAGCCCAGGGCAGGCCGTCGATCGCCTCCAATGCCGCCGAAGAGCACTCGCGTCCTCGCCGTTCGATCGCCACGCTCCACGCCGCCAACGGCCAGCACGCGGCAAGCAGCCCCGCGCCGAGGGCCAGTTCCCGAAGCAGGCGAACCTGATCCAGGCGCGAGGCCAGATCGCCCACGAACGTGCCGGGGCCGATGGCGGTCCAGAAGCCGTGGAACAGCAGCCACCCCGGAAGCATCAGGGGAAGGACCGCCGCGAAGGCGAGCCAGCGGGCCCCTCCGGCGGCCAGTCGGCGCCCCGGCGCCCAACCCGCCAGGGCCGCCAACGCACCGATCGATGCCGTCCAACCGACGGTGCGCCACAGCGTCTCGGCGCCACGGAACGCCGCCGCACCCTCGACCGTCGATTCACCGGAGCCCCCGAAGCCCGAACCGATCGCCGCGACCACGAGCACGATCGGAACCACCACCGCCGGCAACGCCAGAACCGTCGCCGTGGTGAAGCCGGTGAGCGGAGCCGCCCCCACCTCAATCGCGTCCGGACGATGCGTCGGATCCCTGCGGCATCAGCACCGACATCGCGTCCTCGACCGCTGCAGGCATCGCCGCCGCGGCACGCCCGAGGTCGACCCGCAGCGGATCCGCGACCGTCGCCGCCGCGGCACGCTCGGCGTCGGCGGCGGTCATCGCACCGGCGTGGACCAGCGGCACGTTCCGCGAAGGCGAACGCAGCAGCGCCAACTCGACCTCCGCCGACAGCAGATGCTCGAGCAGCTCGATCGCGAGTTCCCGATTCGGGCCGCCCCGGACCAGCGCGACGGTGTTGGGCACCACCAGAGTGCCACCGCCGGGCACGATCTCGTCGGGATCGTGACGCGGCATGACCATCGCGACCGCGAGGCCTCGGTCCCGAGCGGCGAAGACGTCGTCGGTGTCCGTCAGGCCGACCTCCGCCTCGCCCGACGCGACCGCTTCGACCACGGCGGCGTTCCCCCCGGGAAGCAGGCGCACTTCGTTCTCGGCAAGGCCCTGGAGGAACGCCCCGTAGTAGCCGGGCATGACGTTTCGATCCCAGTACCGCTTCATCGCGCCGAGGTGTCCGCGGGTGGTGCCGAATCGAGGATCCGCCATGACCACTCGCCCCCGCCATCGCTCGTCGAGCAGGTCCATCCAGGTGGCCGGCGCCTCCGCCGCATCGACCCGCTCGGGCGAGTAGACCACGACCCTCGCTCTGCCCGAGAACGCGTGCCAGCGCCGATCGCCATCCTTGAGGGCGTCCGGCCAGTCGGGCAGCACCTCCGCGGGCGGCGCTTCGAGCAGGCCCTCGTCGGCGAGTTGCGCCATCATGAACGGCTCGCTCGACCAGAGAAGATCCGCCGCCGGGCGATCGCGTTCGGCGCGAATCCGGTTGACCAGCCCGGTGGTCTTGGTCGCTTCGGTGTCGTACCGCACCAGCACCCGCACACCATGTTCGTCCTCGAACGCCTCGAGAATCGGTCGCGCCACGGCGTCGTCCGCCGAGACGTACGCCACGACCTGCGGCCGCCCATCCCCACATCCCGATGCGATAGAAAGTGCGGCAGAAAGCGCGGCAGAAAGCGCGGCGCCGACGAAGGCCGCGGCGCTCCGGCGCGCGATGCGAGACGGAACGACCGGGCGGATCACTCCGATCCGCCCTTGTCCGAGGACTCCGGCGTCGTCGCGGACGGCGTCTCCGGGCGCACCATGCGACGCAGCGAGCCGAAGTAGTGCCGGTGGGCGTCGCGCAGATGCGGCGGCACCGGATCGTCGCCGGTCGCGGCGGCGGGATCGGCCGCCTCGAGGCGACGCTCGATCCGCTCGAGCGGGATTCTCGCCTCGCCCACGTCGAGCGGCCCTTCGAAGAACTCCCGTGCGATCACATCGCCGGCGCCGATCTCGCCGGCCTCGCGAACGATCTCGGTTCCGGTTGGCGTTTCGGCTCGCGGCGCGACGCCGCCGCGTCCGCGACCGCGTCCGCCCATGCCCGGCCCCTCGCTGTCGCCGTTGCCGTCGCCGGGGCGGATGAAGCCCTGCCCACCAAGACCGCGAGCCTTGCCTCGGCACTGCCCTTGTGCGGCGCGAGCCTGCCGCATCATGGCCTGCATGCGATCGAGTTCGCCGAGCATCTCTTGGGCGTCCTTGCCGAAGGTGCCCGAAGCGACCTCGCCCATCTCGCCGTTCGGGCCGCCCGAGCACTGTCCGGCCATCCGCCGCATCGCCTCGGACAACCGCGTGGCGTCCTGCTGGGAGCGTTGTGCGGCCCGGGCGGCCTGCATCAGCTCCTCGCGCTGCGACTCGCTCAGATTCTCGAGCTGCTCGGCCATCTGCCGCAGGCGCTCGAGGTCCGCATCGCTCAATTCACCCGCCGCCTGCGGATCGAGACCCGCCGCCCGCATCATGTCGTCGAGCCGATCCGTGTCCGCGGCGTCCTGCTGAAGTTGTTCGGCGAGTCGCTCCAGCGCCTCGGCGAGCTGCTGCCGCTCCTGGGCACTCATGCCCTCCTCCCCCTGCTCGAGCCGCTCTCGCATCTCCTCGATCGCGTCGGCCGCCGCCGCATGATCGCCCATCCGAAGGGCCAGGGCGAGATCGCGGGCGGGCCCATCCTCGGGCACGTCGAGACCCGCGAACTGCTCCCGAAGGGCGTCCGCCGCGCGGGCCTCGTCGCTCTGGAGCAGCGCCTCGAGCCGCTCCTCGAGCGCCGTCACCTGGCGAATCGCCTCGAGTTGGATCTCCTCGGGATCCTCGAGGTCTTCGAAGGCGGCGTCGTCGAACTCGAACGCGCCGTCGCCCTCGAGGGCATCGGCCAGCGCCTCGTTCTCGGCGATCTCCGCCACCAGACTTTCGAGGCTCTCCTTGGCCTCCTCGCGGACCGCCTCGGCGGGCGGCGTTTCGGCGCTCGCCGACGTTCCGCGCAGTTGCGGCAGGAGCAGCGCGAATCCGATTGCCGCGGCCCACGCCGGAAGCGGCCACCACCAGCGAGGAGGCGCCGCGGCGGGCAAGCCCTGCTGGATCTGCCGACGGTGCGCGGGATCTCGGGCGACCCGCTCGGCGTCCTCGCAGGCGGCCCGGGCGAAGAGGTCCTCTCGGCCGGCGGACTCGATCGCGACCGACAGCCGATCGCGAAGGCCGAGGATTCGATCGACCTCGACGGCCGCGGCGAACTCGCTGGGGTCTCTCCGCATCGCGACCGCGATCGCGGCGACCAGCCCCGCCGACGCCAGCACGACCGCGACGATCCACCATGGAGGAAGCACGCCCGGCATCGCCCGATCGAGACCCACGGCGCCCAACGTCGCGATCGCCGACGCGAGGAGCGAGGTCGGCAACGCCTCGAGGAGGCGCCGCAGGCGCAGGCGTCTGCGGCCGACCGCGACAAGGGACCTCACGGCGTCGACGGACGAGCGAGGCTTGGATGGCGAGCGATCGGTTGGAGTGTCCATCACGCGGTTCCGGAGTAGGGAGTCCGGGTTCTTCACGACCCTGGTCGAACGACCGTGAGACCGATCGGCCAGGTCTCCATCCGACACCAAGGGATGACGGTCGATCCTATGGCGGGCGGAACGCCCCGCCCACCGTACGTTCCTACTTCCCGACCGGGTCGCCGGATGCGGAATCCTCCTTCGGCACCTGCTTCGGCGCCTCCTTCGGCGCCTCCTTCGGCGCCTCCTTCGGCGCCTCTTGGACCTCACGGGCGCCGGTGCGGCGATAGCGACTCCGTCTGGCCGCGTACTCCGCTGGGGCGATCGGCAGTCCCATGGGCTCGCCCGCCTCCCATTGTCGATGCAGCTTCTCGAGGAACGGCACGCACCACCGGCAGCCGGTGCCGGCCCCGAGACAGTCGGCGATCTGGCTCGGAACCCGCGGCTCGGTTCTTCGGACGAAGTTCCGGATCTTCCGAAGACTCACCCGAAAGCAGAGGCAGACCTCGTCGTCGGGGTCCATGCC
>JAFMML010000133.1 GCA_017859745.1 Planctomycetota bacterium | reverse complement strand
TCGTTCCACTTGCGAAGCGTCGGGTACTCGTGCTCCCAGCCGAGCACCGAGTAGGTGCCGGTGTCGAGGGCAAACGCCTTGCCGGCGCTCGCGTCGAAGCCGAGCCACGTCGCCGCGAGCACCCTCGAGAAGTGGCCGTGACTGAAGATCGCGACTCGTCCGGGGATGTCGCGAAGCTTCGCGATCACCCGCTGCGCCCGCGCGCCGACTTCTTCGGCGGTCTCGCCGCCGGGCCAGGGCCCCGACCAGATCGTCCACCCCGGATGACGCTCGCGGATCTGGGGCGTGGTGAGGCCCTCGAACTCGCCGTAGTCCCACTCGACGAGATCGGGATCGGTCTTCATGGTGTCGCCGCGGCCGGCGAGGCGACAGGTCTCCATGCAGCGCGACAACGGACTCGAGAGAACCGCGGCGAAGGAGATCCGTTCAAGCGCATCCCGAAGCGGCATCGCCGCCGCACGTCCCGCTGCGTTGAGTGGAAGATCGGTGCGGCAGCCGGTGTGGCGGCCGTTCTCGCTCCAGTCGGTCGCGGCATGGCGGAGCAGCCAGAGTTCGGGCGGGTTGGGATGGTCGGGATGATCGGGATGGTCGGTCATTCCCGAAGTGTCGGCCCCATGACCGGACGCGCATGAGAACGGCCCGCCGCGAACGAATCGTGACGGGCCGCTGGAGGAGATGGGTACCGAGAGATCGCGCGGCGTCTGCCACGCGGCGCGTGCGTGGACGGCTCAGCCTTGGGCGCCGGCCTTCGCCTCGGCGTAGCGGCGGGAGATCTCCGGCCAGTTCATGATCGACCAGATCGCGCCGAGGTAGTCGCCGCGCCGATTCTGATAGGCGAGGTAGTAGGCGTGCTCCCAGACGTCGATGCCGATGATCGGCGTGCCCGGTTGATCGACGTAGCGTGCGCCCATGAGCGGGTTGTCCTGGTTCGGCGTGCTGGTGACGACGAGGTTGCCCTTGTGGTCGACCACCAGCCACGCCCACCCCGATCCGAACCTCGTGGCGGCGGCCTTGGAGAGGGCCTCCTTCAGGCCGTCCATGCCGCCGAAGGACTTCTCGATCGCGGCGGCGAGTTCGGGGGACGCCTCGCCGCCCTTCCCGGGCTCGGCGAGGATCGTCCAGAACAGCGAGTGGTTGGCGTGACCACCGCCGTTGTTGCGAATCGCGGTCCGCTTCTCCGATGGGACCGAGTCGAGATCGGCGATCAGCAGTTCGACGTTCTCCGGAACGTCCATGCCCTCGACCGCTGCGTTCAGCTTGCGAACGTAGCCCGCATGGTGCTTGCCGTGATGGATCTCCATGGTCGCGGTGTCGATGGCCGGGTTGAGCGCATTCGTGCGGTAGGCGAGCGCCGGCAGCGTGTAGGGGCCTTCGACGGCTGGTGCCGTGGCAAGCAGCGCGGATCCGGCGGCGGCGAGGGCGGCGAGACAGGAGATCGTTGGGATGGTCATGGCAGGCTCTCTGGAATCGAGTTGGGGATCGAAACGGTGTCCGGACGACCTCGGGAGGGCGTCCGATGACGTCCTCGTCTGCCTTCTTCGAATCGCAGTCGGTCGAACCGATGCGGATACTACGCCCACCGTTCGGCTGGCGCGGTAGCGTCGGCGCGCCGACGAATCGCCGCCGGCCGGATCACGAGCATCCGAGAGCATCGAGACGACCACGCACATGGTGGAGCCCATGGCACCGAAGAAGAAGACGTCCGCAACGACGACTCGCCCAACGCAGGCCACGGCGAAGTCGACAACCCGAACCACCCGAAGCACCCGATCCGACCGAACCTCCCGATCGGACCGTGCCGAGACGCTTCGCTGGCTGAAGCAGCTGACCGCGATTCCGACCGCCGCCGGTCGCGAGGATCGGGTCGTCGCCTGGATCGAGTCGTGGGTCGCCGCACGGCGAGGACTTCGACTCGATCGCGATCGGGCCGGAAACCTGCTGATTCGTCCTCGACGTCCTGGTGGTGCGTCCTCAAGGTCCGGCCGAGTCGCGGACATTCTCGTGACCGCGCACCTCGATCATCCGGCCTTCGTCGCGCTCGGCGAGGTTCGGGAAGGTCGCCTTGGCGAACTGGGCTTCGAACTCGAGGGCGACGGTTCGCCGGGTTCGCTGCCCAAGACCGTCGCCGACCGAAGCGGCCGCTTCCTGCTGTGCGAGTTTCGCGGCGGCGTGCATCGGCCCTACTTCGACGGGGCCGGTGTCGAGTTCTTCGCCGAGGGATCGACTCGTGGCGTGCCCGGCACGATCGTGGCGACCGGCGAGTCGATGTCGCCCTACCGCCGGATGATCGTCGCCTTCGAAGGTCGTGCAGCAGACCGCCTCGCCGCGGGCGACATCGGCCGCTGGCGGTTCGACGGCCCGGCCGCAGGTCGCCTGCCGCGGGTCGAGGACGGACTGCTCTTCACCCACGCCTGCGACGACCTCGCCGCGGTGGCGGCGGCGCTGGCGATGCTTGATCGGACGCATCGCCGGAGGGCGCTTCGGCACGTCGGGGTGCTGCTGACCCGCGCCGAGGAGGTCGGCTTCATCGGCGCGATCGCCGCGGCGCGATCCCGTGAGATTCCCAAGTCCACGCGGCTGCTGTGCCTCGAGAACAGCCGCAGCTTCGCGGAGAGTCCCATCGGTGGTGGCCCGATCGTCCGGGTCGGCGACCGCCTCAGCGTGTTCAGTCCGGACCTCACCAATGCGGTGTCCTCGGCGGCGACGGCGCACGCGAAGGCCGAGACCGAGGCGGGCCGTACCTTCCCCTGGCAGCGCAAGCTGATGGCCGGCGGGGCGTGCGAGGCGACGGCGTTTGCAAGCTACGGACGACCCTCGACCTGCCTCTGCCTGCCGCTCGGCCACTACCACAACATGAGCCGCATCGACGAGGTCGTCGCCGGCGAGCGCCCTGCCAAGGTCGCCCCGGAGTTCATCTCCGTCGAGGACTACCACGGCCTGGTGGATCTTCTGGAAGCGGTGGTCGAGCGTCTCGACGAGTCCGATCCCGGCTCGGGCCGGGCTCTGATGGAGCGACTGCACCGCGAACGGAAGGGCGTGCTGGGGTGAGCGTCGATCGGATCGTCGTCGCTCGAGAGGTTCGGCGGATCGCGCTGGCGTCCGTCTCTCGATGCTCGCTGCGACTCTCGCGGCACTCCTCGTATAGTCCGCCGATTCCATGAACCAGACCGACACCAACGCCGCGACCGTCGATCCCGCCACGCAGCTCGAACACCGCTTTCGCACCGCGATCTCCGAGGTCCTCGGCATCGTCCCGGAAGCGTGCGATCCGCAGATCCGA
>JAFMML010000065.1 GCA_017859745.1 Planctomycetota bacterium | reverse complement strand
CATCGTGGCCCAACGACCAGACCGCCGGCCGGCGGTGGTCGATCGCGTCGTCGCGAAGGACCGACACCGTTGCCAAGGCCCCCGCCGCACCAAGCGTCAAGCCCTCTCGAAGCTCACGGGACCTCACACCGCCGCGGGTGCATCGATCTCGACCGATGTGATCGCAGCCGGGTGCTCGTGACTCTGGTGCGGCCCAATCAGACGCCTGGTCCGGGCCCAAGCAGCAGCAGGTCGCTGCCGTCGTCGTCCAGGATGCTCAGTCCCGCCCACGCGATTCCAGCGATGCCTTGGAACAGTCCGAGGCCGAGTGTGCCAGCACCCTTGCCATCGAGATGGCGCTGGAGCAGCGATCCAATCACCCGCTCGGCGTCCGCGCCGGACATCGGCGCCTCCGACGACAGGTGGGCCAACGACTGGCGAGCCAGCACGCCCCCGGCGATGCCGCAGCACAGATGGCCACGAACTGCCTTCGGGCGCCGCACCGTTTCGAGGGCGAAGTCGAGATCGTCCTGCAGGAACGCCTGGTCCGACAAGTGCAGCGCCGCGGCTCGCGAGAGGGCGATGCCCTCGGTGCCGCTGCACCACTGCGGGGATCCCATGATCGCCGACGACCGGTCGGCCGGGGCGACCCCTCGATAGTCCGGCCAGCCCTTTGCCGGCTCGTCGCCGCGAAGGCGATGCTCCGCCTCGAAGACGCGTTCGGCGAAGGTGCGGAGGTCGCGCCGATCAAGCAACGCTCCGGCTTCGAGGAGCGCCAGTCCGATGCCCGCCCGGCCGTGTCCGAATCCGCACAGCGGCAGTTGCCGACTCGTGCCCTTCCAGCCCGGCCCGTCCATCGTGCTCGCCGAAGCCACGAGATGATCGGCGAGCCGCGAGATCACCTCGCCGAGCCCGGAGATCGGCTCCTCCTTGGCCAGTCGAAGCAGCAGGAGGATGTAGCCGGCGCTTCCCGCGATGACGTCGTAGCCGTGGTCGTTTCCGATGGTTCGATCGGTCAGCGACGTCGCGAGTTCCCGAGCCGCCTCTCGGTAGGTTCCATGCTCCTCGTGGCGGCCGAGCGCCCACCATCCGGCGACGACGCCCGCCCGAGTTCCAACGCCCTCGGGCGTCGATCGGATCCAGCGGTCGCGCGCCGCCGGCGACCGTTGCCAGTTATCGTGCTCCCGCCGCAGGCATCGCTCGGCCGCCTCGAGATATCGGCGGTCTCCAAGCGATCGGTACGCCCGTTCGAACACCAGCGCGACGCCCCCGAGTCCGCTGTACAGGTCGGTCAAGAGGGCCGAAGGCCGAACGACGCCCTGCCCAGGATCGAAGTTGACGTCGATCCAGTTCACGCCATCCTCGAACGCGATGCCTTGATCGAGCAGGCCGTCGAGGACGTCGATCAGCACATCGCGCAGTGGTCGCTCAGGCACACCTTCGGCGTCGGCGGTGCCGACCCCCCGGGTCCCGCCGCCGTGCAGCGTTTGCTCGAGACTCGCAAACGCAGTCCGGTAGGCGTCGCCTTGAAGCGTCATCTGCAAGGCGAGATCGTCCTCGCCCATCCGCTCGACCTGGGCCAGCGCTAGGTCCACCGCGGAGCGATCGAGCCGAGTTCCGGCCAGTTCGACGGCTTCCGCAGTCGCCGAATCGATCGTCCAATAGGTCGTGCCACGACCCCGAGCCACGAAGTAGGCCACATCGCCGTCCCGCATCGACTCCGACTCGGCCCTCACGAGGATCCGCGGGGTCTGCATCGCCTCGCGGTCGTCGTTCGGAGCGGTCCCGAGGGACGCGCGATCGAGGACGAGCCAACGATCGACGCCCGAGACGAGGTGCTCCGCCTCGCAGGACTGCTGGATGAGCCGGACATAGATGTTCGTCGCGCGGTTGAGCACGCGGACGAGGGCGTCGTCGAGCCTTCGGATCGGCGAGCCGTCGCCCGCCCAGACCGATCGGTGGCGAAGAAACGCCTCGTACGCCGCGCGGTATCCCTCCTGGGTCAGGCGCATCTGCTCCTCGGATTCGAGCATCTCGCCGTCCTCGATCCACGACTCCGATTCGGGTCGCTTCACGTCGGTCGGCTTGGACCTGACCCATCTCTGGAAGTCGGTGTTCACCCGCGTCAACTCCCAGACCGTGGAGATCGACCGCTGCTCGACCTCGAGGCGCGCCGCCCCGAGATTGCCGATTCTGCCGGCGCCGCGATATCCCATGACCTGCGGCAGAAGCAGGGTCCGCAGCACCGAGTGCGATACCAGTTCGGCCACCGGATCCACCGACACGTCGCGATCCTCGACCAGCGGCTCCGGGACGCACACGGTCTCGAGGTCGATCGGGACCGGCGACCCACCCACCGCCATCACGTTCTCGAGGTGGAAGTCGTTGCCCTGAAGAAGGTGGATCAGCGCCAACAACGAACCCATCCGCCGCGCGTACCGCCGGAGATCGTCGAGGTCGACCCCGGGAGCCGACTCGATGAACTCGGCCCAGCCCCACCGACCCCGGTCGATGGTGCGAGGCGTTCGAAGACGAAGATCGTCCGGGAGCATGGCGTTGGCCGACTCGACGATCTCGGCGAAGGCCGTGTCGACGCGGCAGCTGCGCGGCTTGTAGACCACGCGAACTCCCGAGTCGAACGTGCACACCGCGACCGACCTGCCCCCGTTGTGGCTGTCGCCCGATCCGAAGGCGAGCTTCGACAGCGCCCCGATCGCGTTGCCGCCGCCATAGGTCTCCGCGAGAATCGACCGATCCTCCTCGAGCCGATCGAGGAACTCGCCGAGGCCGCGCACCCACGCATTCACCCGCACGGCCAGCAGCCGCGCCAACGCCGGGTATCGCTTCGCCCAGGCCGTCGCCTCGCGACCGACCATCTCCCGGACCGCTCGGGCGTACGCGACCCGGGGCGGCTCGGCGACCAGCATTCCCAACGCGAAGTCGTTGCCGTCGTAGAGACCCAGACGGTTCCGCTCGAGCGCGGCGATGCCGGCGAAGCGGGCGAACCTCGCGAGGCCCTCCAGCAGGTGCCGTTGCTGCGCGCGGAGAACCTCGGGACCGAGCCGATCGTCGAGATCCGGCATCCGGGCGCGAAGACGATCCGTCGCGACATCGACCCACGGGACCAGCGCATGCTCGAAGGGGATCGGCTTCTCCTCGCCGATCGAGAGGTACTCCGCCAGCGGCAGGCCGTCCTCGTCGCAGTCACCGTCCCAGGCCAGCACGTCCTCGAGCGGCGGCACCCAGGTCGCCGCCGGCGCGTCCGCCGCGGCCGATTCGTCGATGCGACCGACC
Organism: Planctomycetota bacterium; assembly: GCA_017859745.1. Classification (GTDB taxonomy): domain Bacteria; phylum Planctomycetota; class Phycisphaerae; order Phycisphaerales; family SM1A02; genus VGXO01. Next base: position 10,588 of record JAFMML010000065.1, on the reverse strand, counting down.
ACCGACGCGAACTCCGAAGTGGCGACGCCGAGTTGCGCCAGTCGATCGTCCATCGGCTGCGCGTCGCCGCGACCGAGCATCGATCGCCAGCAGCGCAGCAGGATCTCTGCTCGCTCGGGGTCGGTCTTGAACGCGTCGGGACGACGGCGGAACAACTCGATCCGCTCGGGCAGATCGAGCGCCGCTTCGATCAAATCCCATGACACGCGCTTCGCGGACGATTCGGTGGTGGGGTTCAAGTCACATGCCTCTCTGCGGTTGGACTCGCGTCGAGATCGGACGCGCGGACGCCGCCCGCGGCAAGCGTTGGGAGGTCGTACGACGCGAGCCGAAGCACTCGCCGCACCCGCTCCGCCGAGTCGGCGCCCACGAATGCGACGGACAGGGACTCCACCGAGTTCGCCACGGACCGAAGAAGATCGATCAGTTCCGGCAGCCGATTCGGGTCGAGATCGGCGGTGTAGGTCAGGACTCTCGCGTCCGCCCGGGCACCGTCCTTGCCGATGCCGAGCCCCTCGAGGAAGAGCGAGGCCTCGAAGCGACCGAGTGCGGCGGTGAATCCCATCAGGTCCGCAAGCACCTCGTCGTGGACGTGCAGTCGGTAGCCCCCGAGCAGGCGGTGGGTCGCATGATGCGTGAACTCGTGCTCGAGCCGAAGCCCCATGGACGCTTCGAGCCACTCGTCCTCGCCCAGCCCGACGCGCGACGCCGACAGACCCGCATACGGCGCGGGGTGCAGCAGGATCAGGCGGTCGTGGAACGCGGTGGCATCGGCCGCACGACGGCGACGCATCTCCTCGGGCCACGCGTCGGTCCCACGGCCTTCCGCGAGAAAGTCCGACTGCGCTGCACGCAGCCGCACCGGATTCGGAAGACCCCCGACGTACAGGGCATGGACGTTCGGTCCGACCGGCACGGGTTCGCACCGATTGCCGAGGGCCCGAAACGCCCGCTCGAAGTCGCGTCGATCGCCGAACTGCGCGACGGGCAGACCGCCTGCGGCATGGTCCACGACCCGCCACTCGACGGCCCCCGGCGCCGCGAAGATCGCCTCCGCCGCCTGCGGATCCATGATCGCCTGCCCGCCGCGAATCGCCCGCGCATACGCCTCGGAGGTGGAGGCGTGCTCGGCGATCGGAATCTGAAACTGGGCGAGCGCCTCGACGAGCGACGACGCCGAGCCGCCACGCGCCTGGTGGTGCTCGCGCCACCACCCGACATGGGCCTCGTCCGGCACCGGGGGCACCTCGCCCTCGAGCACCGGGTCGAAGCGGCGTTGGAGATACGACTCGAGCGACTGGGGGCCGCTTTCGGTCATGGTCCCTCCGTGGCGCCCGGGTCCGAAGCCGCAGGTCCGGACTCGCCGCTCGAAGGCTCGGTGAGCGAATCGAACGTGGGTCCGCCGCCACCCTCCGACTCTCGCAGGCCGCCGGGGATCCCGCTCGCGGGACTCGGTGGATCGGCTGCCTCGAGTCGACTCCGATCGAAGTCGTCGCTCCACTCCACACCGGAGTGGCCGAGAATGCACCCGGTGGCCTGGGCGAGATTGGCCTTGGCGATCTGGTACTGCACCGCCGCGGTGGCCTGCTGGACTCGAGCCGAACTCAGGGATTGCAGGGCCTGGCTGAGGTTCGAGCTGGGTATCTGGCCACGGTCGAAGAGACGCTTGTACGCGTCGTAGAACCGCTCCGCCGCGCGGACCTGGAACTCCGTGCTCACGATCGAGGACCAGCCCGCCTGCAGGGTGTCGATGGCGTCGAGCACCTCCTGCGTGACGAGGATCTCCCGCTGGCGGCGGTTGGCGATGATCTGGAGGCGCTGGAGGATCGCGGCCTGATGGTTCGCGATCGCCGCGTCGTTGCCGATCGACACCGAGGCGTTCAGGCCGACCATCCAGCCCGGCGGCGCCTGCCCCTCGAAGAGGTTCCGCGTGGCGTCCACGATGTTGCCGGAGTCCACCGACGTGGTGAACCCCATCGGCTGCCACGCCGCCATGATGTCGATCTCCGGCAGCATCGCGTTCTCGTTCATCATCACGGCGACGGCGGCGCTGCGCTGCTGGAACTCGTACTGCAGCAGATCGGCCCGATTCCCGAACGCCGTCTCGACGAGCCGCCGGGAGTCGAATTCGTATCCGACCAGCGTCGGTTCCGTGGTCGGCTGCAGCGCCACGGAGCTGTCCAGGGAGAGATCGGGCTCCTGCATGACGACCTTCACCGCCCGAACCGCCTGGAGCAGGCTGCTCTCTGCCGAGACGACGCGATCGACCGCGATGGCGACGTCGACCTCGAAGTTGTAGACGTTGGCGATGGAGTTGGTTCCGGCGTCGACGAGCCGGCGCTGCTCCTCGAGCAGATTCCGAGCCGTCTCGTACAGGTCGAGGTTGATGCGCAGCGTCTTCCAGGCGAGGTACAGCTGCCAGTAGGCGATCTCCGCCTGGATCAGCTGGTTGGTCACCGCAAGTTGGGCCTGGCTTCGAGCCATGCCGAGTTGGGCTCCGGCGATGGCGATCGACCCCTCGTTGTACTCGATGCCGGCGCCACGAAGGAGCGGCTGGGTGATCTGCAGGGTCGGCTGGCTGGTGGCGACCTCGGTCTCGGGAGTCCCCGCCGCGCGGCTCGCCTCGGTCCCGAACGACCAGTCGAGCTGCACCGTGCCGCCGCTGCGAAGCGGCACCTCGAACCCCGGCGTCACGCCGAAGGAATCGCCCTCGACGTCGATGTACTCGACGCCGTAGAACTCCGGGTTGGTGATGGTCGACTTCGTGATGCTCGCCGTGAACGTCGCCTGGAACTTGGCGCGCTCGCCGAGGAACTGCTGCTCCGCGATCAGCGGCGAGGCCAGCGACGACTGGATCGACAGATTGTTCTCGATCGTCGCCCGTCGGACGGTGACGAGATCCAGATCTCGCGGCTCTCCGATCGACATGCGGGAGAGCAGATCGGACACCCGCGCCATTCCGTCGTCGTCGGATCCCGATCGAGGCGTGGGGGCGATCCTGGCGATGCCCGCGGCGCCGTCGAGCGGCGTGATCGTGCCGAGCGAACCGCCGTACTCCTCGAGGTGCCTCCAGTCGTCGTCGGTCGAGGTCGCACACGCCGCCATCGTTGCGCACAGCAGCAGCAGAATCGGCCGTCGAATTCTCATGAGGTCTGGCCCGCCATCAGGTCGCCGAAGTGTCCGCCTTCCGCCACGAGTTCGTCGAAGGTTCCCGACTGGACCACCCGTCCGCGATCCAGCACGTAGATGCGATCGGCGTTGCGGATGGTGCTGAGTCGATGGGCGATCACGATCCGCGTCGCTCCCAGCTGGTCGATGGAGCGGGTGATCTCGGCCTGCGAGGCGTTGTCGAGGGCGCTGGTGGCCTCGTCGAGGAAGAGGACCTCGGGCCGGCTCACCAGCGCGCGGGCGATCAGGAGCCGCTGGAGCTGACTCTGCGAGAGCGAGGTCGGACCGATCATGGTCAGCATGCCCATGGGCATCCGGTCGATCTCGTCGGCCATGCCCACGGTGCGGGCCGCCGCCCACGCGTCGTCGAGGGTGCGCCGCGAGCCCACCCCGAGAATGGTCGACTGCACGTTGCCCGACAGCGCCTCGCTGGACTGCATCACGACGCCCACCTGCGATCGGACGATGCTCGCATCGAGATTCTCGAGCGGCAGTTCGTCGTACAGCACCTGGCCCGAGACGGGCCGCTCGAGTCCGAGCAGGACGCTGAGCAGGGTCGACTTGCCGCAGCCGGTTCGACCGACCAATGCGATGAACTCGCCGGGCTTCGCCTCGATGTCCACGCCGTCGAGGATCCAAGGCAGTTCCGGGGCGTATCGGAACCGAAGCCCTCGCGCCGAGACGCCGCCCCGCAGCGTCACGGCGTCGCCGCCCGAATCGTCGACCTCGGTCGACGCCGCGAGGATCGGACGGATCCGCGTCAACTGCGGAAAGATGTCCGCCACCGCCTTGATCGCCGGCGCGAGTCCGACGACCGCACCGAGGAAGGCGCTCAGCGCCGTCACGAAGGCGACGAATCCTCCCGCATCCATCACGGTTCCCGACCCGGGATGGCGGACGGCGTCGGTGAACTCCACGAAGACCAGGGCCAGGGCGATGGTGGAGGTCGCGCCCACCACCAGCGACAGCCAGACCCCGAGCACGCCGGCGCGATAGCTGATGCCGCCGACCTCGCCGAGACGAGCGAGAAAGCGGGCGAGGACCCGACTTCGCGATCCCTGGATCCTCACCTGGCGGATGCCAATGAGGAGATCGACGCCGAATCCGTCCAGCCCGCCCTTGGCGACCGACAGTCTGTAGTCGAGTCGGGACATCCCGATGGTCAGCCAGGCCACGAGGACCAGCTCGACGGCGATGACGCCGATGGCGGTCAAGGCCATGCGGGCGTCGTAGTAGAAGAGGATCCCGAGGTTCGACAGACTCGCCGCGAAGGAGAGCAGCACCGACAGGATCGACTGGGTGAGCGCCGATCGGATCTGCTCGACCGCCATCACCCGCTGGGTGAGATCGCCCGAGGAGGAGTCTCGGAAGAACGAGGCGGGAAGTTGCAGCACCCGGTCGACCAGCGCCGCGATCACCTGGTAGCTGCTTCGCGTCTCGATGCGCAGGAAGGCGATTCCAGCCATCACGTGAACCAGGCCCTTCGAGATCGCGATCGTCACGAGCATCGCGCCCACGAACAGCAACTGCACCTGCTCGAAGGAGGGGATCACCGTGCCGACGATCATGCCGGTCAGGATCGGCACCAGCGCGACCAGCCCCGACGTGGCCAGCGTGATCCCGACGACGACCGCCAGGTCGCCGAAGTTGCCGACGCCGACGAGTCGCAGAAGGTCGAGGATGCGCACGGGTCCGTGCGGAAGCGGGCGGTAGAACATGACCGCGTCTGGCGAGATCTCGGCGGCCATCGCCGCCCCGACCCGATCGATCCGGCGGGTCGCGCCATCCCGGTGTTCGTAGGCGATGTAGCCCGATCCCTTCGGAAGCAGCGCGACGCTCGCGCCCCCGTCGGCGGTCCGGGCCAGCAGCGGCCCGGCCTGCTCTCGCCACCATCGTCCCTCCAGCTTCACCTCGCGGTACTGCAGGTGAAGGCGACGCGCCACCTGGGCGACCGGATCGACGTCGGGCTGGAGTTGGAGATCCGCGACGCGCTCGGTCGGCACGTCGAGGGCCTCGAGCACCCGCAGCGCCGCCTGGACGTCGTCGGTCGTCTGGATGAAGCTCGTCGCGCGGGAGGCGGCGGATTCCGCGGGATCCGCCATGAATCGGATCGCCTCGTTCAACGACTCGTCGTCCAACTGCCGGAGGCGTTCGATTCGACTGCGAGACCTCTCGGCAGCCGACGCGACGACGTCCCGTATCGACGAGATCATGGCGTCGATCAGGGCGTCGCGCACCGCCGTCCATGTGGGGGAGTCTCCGAGCGCGACGATCCACTCCCGCCGACGATCGGAGTCCTCGAACACCGATCTCACGGCGTCCTCGAGATCGGACAAGGACTCGATCTCCGCTCCCGGGGGCGGAACAAGCGTCTGCACGCGGGCATCGTGGGAGATGCGAAGGTCGACGATCCATCCCTCCTCGTCCGGGGGGATCGCCAGCAATCCTCCGGGCCCGGATTCGCACACCGTCTCGGGTGGACCGAGTCGGCCGTCGGCGCGCACCGAGCGCACCACGAGCGAGATCGACCCGTCGCAGACGCCCAGCAGGATCGGTCCACGGCGACCACCTTCGAGCCCCTCGGGCGCCTTCGCCTCTTCGGGAGTCTGGATCGCCGTCCAGACGGCGGCATGCCGAGAACCGCTCATTCGTCGCCCCCGAACTCGGAGGCGAACCACTCGTTTCGCGCCGCAAGGGTCGCAAGGTCTCCGCGGTCGACGATCCCGCCGTCGGCCACGACGGCGATCTCGTCCACGAGCCCGAGGGTGGAGCGTCGGCTGGTGATGAGAAGCACCGTGCAGCCCCGCAGGCGGATCCGATCGAGCAGTCTGGCCTCGGTGCGACCATCGAGGGCCGAGGTCGCCCCATCGAGAATCAGGACGCTGGGTCGGCGGGCGAGGCATCGCGCGATCTCCAGACGCTGGCGCTGCCCTCCGCTGAGGTTGCGGCCGCCTTCGTCCACCGCCGAGTCGATCCCTCCCGGCCGATCGAGCAACTCGACGCAATCGGCGTCCTCGAGGGCGGACACGAGGTCCTCCTCGGAGATGGTGGGGTCCCACATGGAGACGTTGTCTCGGATCGTGCCCTCGAAGATCGCGACGCTGCCGGAGCTCCCGGCGACGGACGCCACCAGTCGGTCGCTGTCGATCGCCGCTCGCGACCGGTCGTCGAAGGTGACCGACCCCGACCACGGCTCCTCGAGGCCGAGCACCAGGTCGGCGATCGTCGACTTGCCGCACCCCGACGGACCCACCAACGCGACGAGGCGACCCGGCTCGACCTTCATCGAGAGACCGTTCAGGAACGGCGGCTTGAGGCGATCGAATCCGAACGAGACCTCGTCGAGCCCGATCGATCCCGCGAGGCGCGGCGACTCCTCGTCGGAAGCGCCGGCACCCGTCTCGGAAGCAGCGCCTTCGCCCGGCCCATCGGGCTGCCGATAGTCGAGGACGTCGAGGACGCGATTCATCTGGGCCTGGGTCTCCTGCAGCGTGCGGGCGAGCATCACCATCTGGGTGATCGGGGCGAGGAGGAGGCCGGCGATGAGCTGCATCGAGACGAGCTCGCCGATGGTCAAGCGACCCTCCATCACCTCCCAGCCACCGAGGGTCAGCACCAGTCCGTAGACGATCACGCCCTGCAGGACGACCGGCGCGGCATCGAGCCACGCGTTCCATCGGGCCACGTCCTGCTGGGCGTTCACACCCTTCGCCTGATAGCCCGCCCACTGGCCGAACGCCTCCGACTCGCGACTGGTCGCCTTGAGTTCGCGGATGGACCGAAGCATCGCCATGAGGACCCCGTACTGGCGACCGACCTCACGTTGCACCTTGGTCGACCGATCCACCAGCGTTCGATTCGTGGTGCGGACGCACAGCAGCAGCACGACCGCGCCACCGGCGGCGAGGCCGCCGATGAGGGGATCCATCAGCACGAGCACCGCCGCGTAGACCATCGCGGTGCCGACGCTCACCACCTGCTGGAGGATCTGATTGCCGAGGTTCGTCGCGATCACCTGGTTCGATGCCAGTCGCTGCACCAGATCGCCCGGCGAGCGCTGGAGATAGAACCGCATGGGCAGGTCCAGCAGATGCGTCGCCAGACGAGTGGCCTGCATCAGGAACATCCGCAGGACGAGGCGATTGAGCGCCATCCGCTGCACCAGCTGGATCCCGAGCTGCACCACCACCATGCCGAGCATCCCGACGACGATCCAGAACGACGACGGCGTGTCCTTCGCTTGGACCACGCGATCGATGAAGGCGCCGGTGAATCCCGGGATCACGACCCCCGGGATCGCCAGGATCATCCCGCAGAGCATCGCGAAGAGCGCCGCGACCCGGTTGCCGCGGAGCCAGGTCTTGACCCCGCGCAGCAGATTGGGCGGTGCGCCACACGGCTCGAATTCGGGCCCCACGTCGAACTCGAGGGCGATGCCGGTGAACGACTTCGAGAACTCCTCCTCGTCGACGAGGCGCCGACCTCCCGCCGGATCGTTGAGCTGGTAGCGATCGCCGCGCATCCCCTCGAACACCACGAAGTGGCCGAACCCCCAGAACAGGATCAAGGGACGGGTGCTGTCGGTGCGGATCGCGTCGAGATCGAGTCGCTTTCCCTTCGCGACGAGGCCGTGGGCTCTGGCCACCTTCGCGAGCTGTCCCGCGTTCGATCCGTCGCGGGTCACCCCGCACTGCATGCGCAGATCCTCCAGCGCGATCCAGCGCCCGTAGTAGGCGAGGATCATCGCGAGGCTGGCGGCGCCGCACTCCACCGCCTCCATCTGGAGAACGGTCGGCACTCGAGCGACGCGCTTGGCGGACCTTGTCCGTCCGCGCTTCACGGGGTGCCGTCCCCGACCACCGGAGGCGCCGGATCGAGACCAAGAGCGTCCTTCAACCACGGAAGCACCAGATCGATGGGTCGATCCTGGCTCACGAGAACCCGAACGCCGCACAGAGCCGGGAACTCCAACGCCTTCGGAAATCCACCGGCACTCGTCCAGCGCAAACCGGTGGCGGTCGATTCGTCCGCCTCGAGTTTCAGGATCACTTCGAGCATCGGACCGATCTGCTGCGACATCTCGCGGGCCAGGTCGGGGCTCCCGAGGTGAACCGCAGCCGCATTGCCCGAGACGTAGGTGGACACGCGTTCGACCGTCCCGAGGATGTAGCCGTAGCGAGACGGATGGGCGAACGGCAGCGAGACCTGAACCTCCATGCCGGCGGTGATCAGGCGCCCCGTCGCATAGGGAACGTAGGCGGTCGCCATCAGATCCGGTTCCGAGCCGACCGCATCGGAGGCGGGACGGAGATCGACCACCGCGGTCCCGACCTCGACCGTGGATCCCAGATCGACCATGTGACCGAGGACCACCCCGTCGATCGGCGCTCGAACGACCGTGGCGGAGTCGAAGCGCGTCCGCAACTGCTGCACGTCGTCGCGAGCCGAGGCCAGAGCGCCGGCACGAGTCATTCTCTGCTGCTCGGTCTGCGTGACCAGCGAGTCGTACTCGGCGTTCGCCTGCGCCACCAGCGTGTCCTGCTGGCTGATCTCCTGCAGAATCGTGAAGTAGCTCTGTCGTGTGCTGACCAGCTGCGCGCGGGGCACCAGCTTCTGATCGACGAGCGCCTCGAGGTCCTGGATCTCGTCCTTGACCATGTCCGCCAACTGCTTCGTCTGAGCGGTCGTCAACGTCGCCGCCGCAAGCTGGGCGTCCAGCGACGCCTTCCGACGGTCGAGGACCCACTCTTCCGCCTTGGTCAGCTCTTCATCCTGCTTGCGGAGAAACTCCACCCGGTCCGTCGCCTCGCTCAACTGATCCTCGAGATCGGCGTTGGAGAGTCTGAGAATCACGTCTCCCGCCTTGAGATGCTGTCCCACCGGAACGACGACCTCGACCACCCCACCCGAGGCGGACGCGCTGCTGATGTCGATGGGCTGGGTCCCGGCCGGTGCGATCACGCCCTGACCCGTCACCACATTCGGGAGGCGGCCGAACCACCCCCAGGCGATGGCAAGAGTCAACAACAGCACGCCGACGAGCACCGCGATCCATGCACTGCCCCGCACCACGACCAGCCGCTGGTCGAGCTGCTCCGTCGAGGACAGCTGGGACACCGCCTCGGCACGGGCGATCTTGCTGATGTTGCGCTGACTCATGCCGCGGTTTGTATCACAGACGAGTGGGCCACGATCAGGCCCGCCCGCGAACGGTTGAAGTCCGCCCCGACTCGCGCCTCGCTGGCCATCGACCCTCGCCGCTCCCGCAACAGTGACCTCTGTCTGAATACCCCACTCAGGTCAGGGGCGAATCGGGACGACGCCGCGTCGGTCAGCAGTTCCAACTCATGTGTCGTCGTCGGCAGGAACATACACGGCTCCCCCCGCGGCGTTGCTCAGTTCGTCGTCCGAGAGGTCCCCAGAACTGCTGGGCGCCGCAGACAGCGTGATGTGCACGCAGTCGGCGTTCTCCACCACTTTCACGTCCATCCCATCAGGCATCTCGAGCCCGTACTCCTTCAGCACCGCCTTCGGATCGCGCATGAAGCGAGCCTTCAGGGCCTCGTCCTTCCAGCACGCGGCAAACAGTTGGGCCAGGGCGTTCTTCTGTTCGGTCATCGATCGGCTCCTTGTAACGTGACGGTCGGCGTGAAGGCTGGCGGGGTCGTGGCCGCGCTGCGGGTCGCAGTTCGGAACACGTCGCTCGGTGCAAAAGGTCCCTGCACGCCCCCCGGCCGCCCACTCCACCATCTTCCGTCGCGTTCAGCTCTGATAGCCCGGGCCAAGCGGGTCGCAGTTCGGAATACGACTGCCTCCCATAGGCCCCCCGCCCGCCGCGTTGCTCAGTTCGTCGTCCGAGAGGTCCATGGACTCGACGGGCGCCGCAGGCAGCGTGATGTGCACGCAGTTGTCGGCGTTCTCCACCACTTTCACGTCCATCCCATCAGGCATCTCGAGCCCGTACTCCTTCAGCACCGCCTTCGGATCGCGCATGAAGCGAGCCTTCAGGGCCTCGTCCTTCCAGCACGCGGCAAACAGTTGGGCGAGGGCGTTCTTCTGTTCGGTCATCGATGGACTCCTTGAAAGGTGACGGTCGGGTTTGAACGCGGTCGGGGTCGTGGCCTCACCCAGGTAGCACGTCAGGGGACAAAAAGCATGTGGTCCCTGCTGACCCCCCGCAAGAAGTTACAGTTACCCCCCGCCGCGTTGCTCAGTTCGTCGTCCGAGAGGTCCCCAGCCCCGGCGGGCGCCGCAGGCAGCGTGATGTGCACGCAGTCGTCGGCGTTCTCCACCACCTTCACGTCGATGCCGTCGGGAACGGGCATGTCGTACTCGGCCAACACCGACTTCGGATCGCGCATGAAGCGAGCCTTCAGGGCTTCGTCCTTCCAGCACGCGGCAAACAGTTGGGCCAGGGCGT
>JAFMML010000132.1 GCA_017859745.1 Planctomycetota bacterium | reverse complement strand
CTTCGACCATCGCGGCGACCGCGGGATCTCCGGCCTTCCACCGCTCGAAGATCGGTGCATGCACGTCGCCCGATGCCCGGCCCCCGCCATCGGAGATCGCCAGCAGCAACGGCGGCAGCGACGCCGGATCGAGACGCCGCACCGCGTCGGCCGCCCAAGGCGTCGCGAACTCCATCGCGATCAGGCCTTCGTGGGCCTGCACCAGTCGATCCAAAGGACCGGCCCGGACGCCGAGCGTCTCCTGCTCGACCCGCCACGCGATCTCCGCGAGGCGAGATCGCGAGAGACGCCATCCCAGGTGCGCCGCCCATGCCCGAAGCGCCGCGACGACGATGGCGCTCGAACCTGCGAGGCCCGACTGGAACGGCACGTTCGACTCGATGGCGAGCGGCGGCGCGCCTCGCGAGGCGCTCTCCCCGACGTGGGGCCGCATCGTGCGCCACGTCGCCTCGAGCAGCGGCGCCGCCCGATTCGAGGCTGGAGCCCGCGCCACGATCCGGGCCGTCGCACCGAATTCGGCGATCGCGAAGCCGAGCCCCGCGCCGCCGTAGAGATCGCTCGGATTCCCAAGCAGACCCACACGGGCGTGGCCGCAGGCGACGGTCGTGGTCTCGAGGTCGGTGTCCATCGACGACGAGGATAGTTCGCGCGATCGGTATGCTCACCCGCATGAACACCGACGACACCCATCGTCCCGATGTCCGCGGCCTCCCGATGGTGAACCCTCCGGACCCGGCGCGGCTCGAGGCCGAACGGGCGTGGCTTGCCGACGTCGCCACACGTCCATGGCTCGCGCGGCAGGTCGCCTATGTCTCGCGAGGAGGCCCCGGGTACCTGCAGAGCGCGTTGACCCTCGGTGGCGGCAGCGCAAGCGCCTCGATTCTGGCGGGCGCCGCGTTCGGCTACGACCTGCTGTGGGTTGCGCCGCTGGGCATGATCCTCGGCGGGATCGTCTTCATGGCGATCGCGCACCAGACCCTGTCGACGGGGATGCGGCCGTTCGAGGCCATGCGCACCCACGCCGGACCGGTCTTCGCCTACGGCTGGGCGTTCGGCACGGTGCTCGCCTCGGTGGTCTGGCACTTCGCCCAGTACGCGCTGGCCTCGGCGGTGCTCGTCGATCTCGCCGCCGTCGCGTTTCCGGAGGTCGAGGTCTCCCGCTGGCTCATGGGCCTTCTCGTGCTGGCGTGGGCGATTCCCACGGCGCTCTCGTTCGGTTCGCGCTCGAACGTGCAGCGGATCTTCGAACGGATCATCCGCACGATGGTCTGGATCATCGTCGCCCTCTTCGCGGTGGTCGCGTTTCGCGTCGGGTTCGGCGATCCCGCCACGGTCGCGGCGGGATTCGTCCCCGGTGCCCTGCCCCTCGATCGCATGACCGAAGGCGGACCGGTGTCGGCACTGCCGCTGGTGATCGCGGGGCTCGCGACCGCCGTCGGGGTCAACATGACCTTCCTCTATCCGTACACGCTGCTCGCGCGCGGCTGGGGGCGCGAGCATCGCGAACTCGCCAAGGCCGACGTCGCCTACGGCATGGTGATTCCCTTCGTGATCGTGGTCTCGCTGCTCACGATCACCGCCGCCGCGACGCTCTACGACGGCTTCACTGGGTCGAAGATCTCGCCGGTCGAGGCCGCGGGCACCCTCGGGGGCCTGCTCGGTTCGTTCTGGGGGCGGGTGATCTTCGACCTCGGGCTGCTCGCGATGCTGCTGACCACGATCACCCTTCACATGGTCTGCTCGGGACTGGCCTGCGGCGAGATGTTCAAGTTGCGCGTCGGCTCCGCCGGGTACCGCATCGCAACGCTGCTGCCGGCGCCCGGGGTGCTGGGCGCGGTCTACTGGAGCGAGATGTCGATCTGGGTCGCGGTGCCGACGAGCATCGTCGCCGGCCTCATGCTGCCGCTTGCCTACGTCGGCTTCATCCGCCTGCAGACGAGTCGGGCGTATCTCGGAGCCGACCGGCCCGAGGGCGCGAAGGCGTTCGCCTGGATCGCGGGCATGGTGGTCGCCACGCTCGTGATCGCGGTCTTCATCGGACGCGAGGTCGTCGTTCGAGCACCGGGCTACCTCGAATCGCTCGGCGCGCTCCTTGCGGGCGGCACCTCGTGAAGCGACGCCTTCGAGTCGGGATCGTCGGCACCGGCTTCCTCGCCGAGACCCGCGTCCGCTGCTGGCGACGGGTCCACGGCGGCGACGTCGATCTCACGATCGCGGCGCGGGATCCCGGCAAGGCCACGGACTTCGCGGCACGGCACGGCCTCGCGAACTCCGGCTCGATCGAGTCGGTCCTCGACGACGACACCATCGATCTCGTCGATCTCTGCGTGGCCAACCGAGCGCACCGGGAACTCTGCGAACGCGCGGCGGCACGCGGCAGGCACGTCCTCTGCACCAAGCCGCTGACGGCGTTCTGGGGGCAGGGCCTTGGCGAGACGGCGACGGCGGAGGAGGTCGCCGCGGTCGATCGCGGCGTCATGTTCGAGCGGGCGACCGAAGACGCCGAGGCGATGGTCGAGGCGTGCCGGTCGGCGGGCGTGCGACTCTTCTATGGGGAGAACTGGATCTTCGCCCCGTCGATTCGCCGCGCCGCCGAGCTTGCCGCGCAGAGTGACGGCGCCATTCTCGAGATGCGCGGCTGGGAGAGCCACTCCGGAAGCCACTCCGCCTACGCCCGAGACTGGCGCCACGCCGGCGGCGGCGCGTTGCTGCGCCTGGGCAGCCATCCGATCGGCGCGATGCTGTGGCTCAAGCGACTCGAAGGGCAACGGCTGCGGGGACGGCCCACCAGGCCGACCGCGGTCTCCGCCGAGGTCGCCGACACCACCACGGCGGCGACCGGAACGTCCTGCGCCGTCGCCACCGGATGGGGCGGCGTCGAGAACTTCGGCACCTGCACCATCGCCTTCGAGGACGGCAGTCGGGCGGTCGCCTTCGGCAGCGACGCCATGCTCGGCGGCATGCAGAGCCACCTGACGATCCTCGCAAGCGACCACCGCTTCGAGTGCTCGCTGTCGCCGGTCGCCGGACTGCGCGGGTTCGCCCCCGAGGCCGGCACGTTCGGCGACGCCTACGTCATGGAGAAGGCGGGAGCGGCGGTCGGCTGGTCGACGCCGATGCCCGACGAGGACCACCACTCCGGCCAGCAGGGACTGGTCCAGGCGGTCGCCGACGCCATCCGGGGCGATCTCGAACCGCAGGCCGACGGAGAACTCGGCACCGAAGTCGTCCGCGTGGCCTACGCTGCCTACCGAAGCGCCGCCGACGGTCGACGGGTGGATCTCTGACCTCGTTCTCCGACGTCGAGACCGCCAACCGATC
>JAFMML010000064.1 GCA_017859745.1 Planctomycetota bacterium | reverse complement strand
GGCGCCGTTGATCTCGACGCTCTCCTCTTCCTCGCCGAGGCGGCAGGTGATCTCGCGCGAGAAGACACGGCCCCTCGTTCCCTCAATCGCTTGGGGGGATCCGCACCATGCCCTGCACTCGAGCGACAAGGGATCCGATCCTCCGTGCCACGATCCCCGGACATGCCGAGGGTTGCCTTGCCCACACTTGGCGAACAGATCGGCGACCTTCGTCCTGCAGGCCGTCCGAAACTTCTGGCCGCTCGATTCACCGCTGTCCGATACCGGCCACGGCATGGCCGGTTTGAACTCCATGAGCTGGCGCGATCACCTCGGACGGGGCCTCGCCAAGTGGACACGCAGGCGGATGATCGCCAAGGCGTCCAGAGTCGAATGGGTGTCGTACCACGTCCCGAAGACGGCGGGCACATCCTTTCGGTCGGCGCTGAGGCAGGCCTTCGGCCCGTCCCGGGTGTTCGCCGTGTACGACGGCTCCTGCGGCATCCTGACTCGCGGAGAACCGATTTGGTTGCCCGGTTCGGCATCGATCGTGCATGGACACTTTCGGCCGCATCGGCGGCACGACCAGCTGTTCCCGCACGGCAAGCGAATCACCTGGCTGCGGGATCCCGTCGAGCGGGCCTGGTCGCTGCTCAACCACACGCTCGAGGTTCGAAACAACGGAGCCTTGTTCCAGCTTGTCGAGACGGAATTCCTGGATCGCGGCGTCACCGATCGAGAGCAGATCTTCAAGTCGCTGATCCACCGACGCCCGCGCTTCTTCTGCGAATACGAGGCGCACTACCAGTCGCTGGATCTCGAGTTCTTCCACTTCATCGGCTGCACCGATCGATACGAGGAGGACTTGCGACGCCTCTCGGAGACGATGCAGACGCCACTCGCGGCCGAGCGACTCAATCGCGGGCCGGACAAGCGCCCGACGCCTTCGCTCAACGGCAAGGAACTCGCGGTGTTCGACGAGGAGTATCGCATCTACGAACGCCTCACCAAGGCGCGGAGCTGAGCCCGTCGGACCATCCGGTCCCGCATGCTCACCGCGATGAAGGCATGCGACGTCGCAGGTCGACTGCAGACAGTGGCGGACGCCTTGAACACGAGGTGCTTCCCCGAGCACAAGATCGACCGGAATCACCGGCTGGGGACGAACCTGACCGACACCCACGTCCGGTCACGGGATGGCGGCGGCCTGCGGATCAGTCGACGGCCCCGTTGATCTCGACGCTCTCCTCGTCCTCGCCGAGACGGCAGGTGATCTCGACGCCTTCGGGAATCGCCTGCTGGAAGAGTCGCCCGTAGGGCTTGGTCGCGATGCGCGGATCGAGAACCGCGATGCGCCCGCGATCCTCGCGGGATCGGATCAGACGCCCGATGCCCTGCTTGAAGCGCAGAACCGCACGGGGCAGCTGATCGTCCCGAAAGGGATTGCCGCCGCGTTCGCGGATTCGTTCGAGCCTCGCCTCGACCAACGGCCGGTCCGGCACGTCGAAGGGAAGCCGCGTGATGATCACGTTGCGAAGGGCCCGGCCCCGGACGTCCACGCCCTCCCAGAAGCTGCTCGTCCCGAGAAGCACCGCGTCCTCGGCGGCTCGGAACTGCCGCAGCAGGGCGCTGCGGCTCGTGCCGGGGGCGTGCACCAGCAGCGGAAGGCCGCGACGCTCGAGCTCCGGCGCGATCCGCCGCGCCACCGCGTCGAGGCTCGCGAAGCTCGTGAACAGCACGAACGCTCCGCCGTCGGTCCGGTCGATCTGTCGCAGGATCGCGGGCACGAGTTCGTCGCGATGCCGCGGATCCTCCGGCGGCGGCATGGTGGCATCGACCTCGACCTGCATCTGCCGCGGGTAGTCGAAGACCGAGCCGAGGACGACGCTTCGTGCGCCTTCGCATCCGAGGCGGCTGGCGACGTGCTGGAAGTCGTCGCTGCCGACCGCGAGGGTCGCCGAGGTCATCGTCACCGAGACCTCCGCTCCGAACAGATGCTCCGCGAGCGTGGGCGCGACCTCGACCACCGCCGCGGCGAGGGTGACGTTGCCCCGTTCCCGACCGCGGCTCCGACCGACCTCGATCCAGTAGACGCACCCGGGGATCGACTGTCCCAGCAGGGCCGTCGCCTCGTCGGCGAGGTCGAGGGCCCGCTGGGCGTAGCTGTTCAGCTCGAACTTCTCCGCCTCGTCCTCGATGCGTTCCCGCATGATCTTGAGATGCCCCGCAAGCTCGCGAAGCGGCGGCGACAGCACGTCCTCGACGGCAGAGGGCTCCCTCAGGCGACCGTTGCCGCCGCCGTGCTCGCCGTGCCAGCGCCACAGATCGTCGAAGAGCGCCGCCGCCGCGGCCCGCACCCGTTCGACGAGGTCGATCGCCCGATCCACGAACCCGGTGCCCTCCGGCCACCGGAGGCCGGCGAGGTAGCCACGGCCGCTCCGATCGTCGAAGAGCGTTCGCAGGAGATGGCGCACCCGTCCCTCGCCGAGGCGCATGCCGAAGTGCTCGGCGGCGATCTCCTCGAGATGGTGGGCCTCGTCGAGGATCACGTGCTTGTAGGGCGGGAGAAAGCCGACGCCGCGCGAGCGCAGCGCGAGATCGGAGAAGAAGAGCGCATGGTTGCAGACGAGGATGTCGGCGTTCTCCATGCGTCGCCGCGCGGCCTGGTAGAAGCAGCGGTCGAAGGTCGAGCAGCGACGGCCCATGCAGTTGTGGGTGTCCGACTGGACCTGGTCCCACACGCCCGCGGGCGGCATCTGCGGCAGCGACGCGAGCGAGCCGTCCCGGGTCTCGTAGGCCCAGTCCTCGATCCGGTGCAGGGCGTGGCGTTCCGCCTCGTCGGGAAAGAGTCGATCCTGGCGTTTCGAGGCCAGCGCAAGGCGACGAAGGCTGGCATAGTTGCCGCGGCCCTTCACGAGCACTGCGGTGAACTCGTCGGGCACCACCGCGTTCAGCAGCGGCAGGTCCTTCTCGACGAGCTGCTCCTGCAGGCTGATGGTGTGTGTGCAGATGACCACCCGCTCGCGCTTCTCGACCACGCGGCGGATCGCCGGAAGCAGGTAGGCGAAGCTCTTGCCGACACCGGTCCCGGCCTCGACGAGCAGATGCTCCTGCCGTTCCATCGCCGCCTCGACCGCGCTCGCCATCTCCACCTGCTCGGGACGAACCTCGAAGCCGGGGAGACGTCGGGCGATGGGCCCGACCTCGGAGAGAAAGGCGGCGCAATCCAGCGTCATGGCGGCAGCGTAGCGGGCGCGACGCCGCGCCGTTCGTCCGGATTCCGCCACCCGATCGGCCTCCATGCCGCTCGACGTATCATGCGGGGCCAAGACGGCGAGTTCGCCGGTTCCATCCCGTCCCACGTTCGGAACGCTCCATGAAGGTCCACGAGTATCAGGCCCGTCAACTGCTTCGCGATGCCGGCGTCGCGGTCCCCCCCGGCGAGATGGTCGAGTCGGTGGAGGCGGCCCGCAGCGAAGCGAAGCGCATCTTCGACGGCGGCGCAGGCCTTGCGGTGGTCAAGGCCCAGGTGCATGCGGGCGGGCGAGGCAAGGCCGGCTTCGTCAAGCTCGTGAAGAGTCCCGACGATGCGGTGGACGCCGCGGAGTTCATGCTCTCCAACCGCATGAAGAGTCCCCAGACCCCGCCCGAGGGTCTCGAGGTCGGACGCCTGCTCGTGGCCGAGGCGGTGGACATCGCCAAGGAGTTCTATCTGGCGATCCTGGTGGATCGGCAGCGCCGCACCAACACCCTGATCGCCTCCGCCGAGGGCGGCGTCGAGATCGAGAAGACCGCCGAGGAGCGGCCCGAGGCGATCCTGACCATGCCCACGGATCCTCGACTCGGCCTGCAGGCCCACCAGGCCCGTGAGATCGCGTTCCGACTGGGCTTCGAAGGCAAGGCCGTCGGCCAGGCGATCGATCTGATGCTCCGCCTCGACCGCCTGTTCCGAGCGAGCGACGCCAGCCTCGCGGAGATCAATCCGCTGGTGCTGACCCCGCCGTCGGACGGCTTCCCCGACGGCCGGGTGATGGCGGTCGACGCCAAGTTCTCCTTCGACGACAACGCCCTGTTCCGGCAGAAGGCGATCGCGGCGCTCTTCGATCCGGCCGAGGAGAATCCGCTGGAGATGAAGGCCCGCGACTTCGGCCTCAACTACATCGCTCTCGAAGGCGACATCGGCTGCCTGGTCAACGGCGCCGGCCTGGCGATGGCGACCATGGACATCATCAAGCTGCACGGCGGCGAGCCGGCGAACTTCCTCGACGTCGGCGGCAGCGCGACCGAGGAGGCCGTCGCGGAGGCGTTTCGGATCATCCTCGCCGACGACAAGGTGAAGGGCGTGCTCGTCAACATCTTCGGCGGCATCATGCAGTGCGATGTGATCGCCCGTGCGATCGTGTCGGCGGCGAAGTCGGTCGGCTTCACGGTGCCTTTGACGGTTCGCCTCGAGGGCACCAACGTCGAGGAGGCTCGACGCATTCTCGCCGAAGCCCGGGCCGAGATCCCCACGATGCACCCGGCCGGCGATCTCGCCGATGCGGCTCGCAACATCTGCGAGGCCGTGGCCGCGGGGCGGAGCGCCTGATGCTGATCCTGTTCGACATCGACGGCACCCTGCTCAAGACCCACGGCGCCGGACTGCGGGCGATGTCGAAGGCTCTCTCCGATCTGCACGGACCTCACGAGTCCGGCACGTACGACCTCGCGGGCATCGACACCTCCGGCAGACTCGACAGCCACATCTGGCGAGACCTGTCCCGCAAGCACGACCTGCCACACGACGAGGCGACGCACGAGCGGTTCCGCGAGCGGTACCGGCACCACCTCGGCGAGGGATTCGCGGGCGATTCGGTCTCCGAGGCTCTCGCCGGGGCACGCGAACTCGTGGAGCGTCTCCATCCGGAACCCGAACTGACCCTCGGCCTGCTGACGGGCAACTACGCGACCACCGGTCGACTGAAGGTGGCATCGGCCGGCTTCGATCCCGATCGCTTCGTGGTCAACGCGTTCGCCGACGACGGTCCCGATCGGCGGTCGCTGCCTCCGGTGGCGATCGACCGGTATCGCGAGCGTCATGGCCGACCCGTCGCGCCCGAGTCGGTGCTGATCGTCGGAGACACGCCACACGACGTCGACTGCGCAGTTCACAACGGCTGCGCGTGTCTCGCGGTGACGACGGGGCGTCATCCCGCCGACGAACTCGCCGGCGCGGATCGGATCGTCGATTCGCTGGAGGCGATCGAGGATCTCGCAGGCTGGATTTTGTCGCGGCGAGCCGACTGACGTCGGCGGCGCAGCATCCGCGCAGACAACGACTTGCAATCGAGGCTGCGAGACGTCGATCGCCAAGCCAGCGGCGTTCCTGTGGATAATCGGTCGTCTGGGTGGTCCGGAGGCGGTTCTGCAGTACGTTTCCAGTGGAAAGGTGCCATCGCGATGCCCGACTTCGGAGAGTGCTGCAGCGACTTCTACATCAACCAGAAGCTCGCGCTCAAGATGGATCTTCCCGAGGGGCGAGAGGCGGTGCTGGACCTGTTCGATCGTCTTCGAAGGAGCATTCCCGAACTCGATCGACTGCGGCGCTACGACGGGGAGTTCGCCTTGGAGAGTCCCGAGCGGGACCGGCGCTACCGGTGGGCGGCGATGCGACGCACGTCGATTCGCAGCGGCGACGTGAATCCCGATCGCCTCGAGGACGCCTACGACCTGCATCGCCTGATCCTCGAGGTCGCTCCGTACTACCTGTCGATCAGCCCTCTGGACATCGACTATCTCGAACTGGTCTTCGGGTTCGATCTCGAGGCCGAGACCAACCGGGACGAGGTGGTCTTCGATGCGCTCTTCGCCGACGGCCCGCTGGCGAGCCTCGTGGACTCGGGCACCGACCGTTTCCTGGACTGCCAGCCGATCGTCGGCATCGCCCTGAACGACGCCTGCGACCTGCAGGCGTTCTTCGAGGTCCGCAGTCGCGGCAGCGCCGGCGAGGCGTCGACCGGCGAGTTCGCGCCGGAGCCGATCAGCGTCTACCTGACCATCCGCCGACACGGCCCGATCGCTTCGCTGAAGGAGATCCCCACGATCTTCGCGGCGCTCTGCGGCCACGCGGAACGCCTCGCCGAGAACCGGGTGATTCCGAACCTCGTGCTGCCCATCCGGCACGCGATCCTCTCGCGGCCCTGACCAAGCCGCCGGCCACGCTCGGAGTCCACTCGGCCTTCAACGACGACGACGCCACGCCTCGGGAGCGTGCGTGCTCCCGTGCATGCTCAAAGCCTTCCGCGGCGCTCTGGATTGAACTGGTCTCGGATTCCGGCGAAATCCGATGCCCGGCGGGCGGAGGCCCGTCAGGCCGGCGCGGCCGTCAGATACTTCCCGACGCTCTTGAGGTCCGGCACGATCTGCGGAGTGACCCTCAGGGTGAAGGTGACGCCGTCGGCGACGTTCACGAGCTTCGCGGCCTTGGCGCGGCTGGTCCAGGTACGGCCGCCGCGGATCTTCCTGATGTTGTCCTCGCGGTCGCGGCGGACCTTGAGCATCGCAAGGCCCTTCTTGACCTCCGTCTGCATCTGCATCAGGCGGACCAGGGTCTTGCGGGCAGACTCGGCCTTGGGGGCCTTCACGATCGTGAAGGTCATGGTGGTCGAGGGCTCGATCTGGAAGGACTCGCTCATGGCACGCTCCGCCGTCGAAATCTGAAGAACCGCACCCGCCAGCGGCGGGCCTTCGGGGGAATCGGGGAGTGTAGCAGGACCCTCAACCCGATCCAGCCCCCGATCCGGTCACGGGGCCGGTCAAGGGGCCAGTCAAGGGGCCGGTTTGGGGCTCGGATGCCCGGATCAGGCCCTCGGCCGGCCGTTGCGGGTCGCGACCACGTCGACCAGAGCGTGGGTGCCCTTCTCGGCGAGGCCGGCGGCGACGGCGTGCTCGTAGAGTTCGCGGGCCAAACGAACCCCAGGCAGGTCCAGATTCATCCGCTCGGCCTCGGACAGGGCGATCCGGAGGTCCTTGAGGAAGTGGTCGATCCGGAACCCCGGCTCGAGATCGCTCCTCAGCACCCGTGGAGCGAGGTTGGTGAGGGTCCAACTGCCCGCGGCCCCTCCGGAGATCGATTCCAGCACCTGCTTGGGATCGAGCCCGGCATCCTCCGCATACCGCAGTCCCTCGCACATGCCGACCATGGTGCTGGCGATGGCGATCTGGTTGACCATCTTGGTGTGTTGCCCGCTGCCGGGTGGTCCCTGATGCACCACGGTCCGCCCCATGCACTCGAAGGCCGGCCTCGCCGCGGCCACCGCGGCGTCGGCGCCGCCAACCATGATCGAGAGTCTGGCCTCGCGGGCGCCCACGTCGCCGCCCGAGACCGGGGCATCGACCGCGCCGACGCCCCGATCCGCAGCCGCTTCGGCGATCCGAACCGCCAACGCGGGACTCGAGGTGGTCATGTCCACGACGACCTTTGGGGCACTCGTGGCGGCCAGCGTCCCACGGGTGCCGAGATGCACCTCTTCGACGTCCTCGGGCATCCCGACGATCGAGATCGCCAGATCGGCACCCTCCGCAGCGGCCGCCGGCGAGTCGGCCCAGAGCGCCCCGCGTTCGAGCAGGCCCGCGGCCTTGGACGGAGTCCGCGTGAAGACCCGAAGGCGATGCCCTGCCCCCAGCAGATGGCCCGCCATCGAGGCGCCCATCACGCCGGTCCCGATCCAGCCGATCTCCATGCCGTTCTCCAGGGTGCGTTCCCAACCACGCTGCACCCGCCGTTCCGATCGACCTGTTCACCGACGTTCGGTTCACCAAGGCCCGTCGCAGCCCGCAGTCCCGCCTGCCATGAGGGCTCCGCCGCAGGGTACCTGCGCCGGAGGCGGGCGGACTATCGTGCCCCAGGCGATCACCGCGCCCTCGGCACACCACCGGAGACGAACCTGATGGGACACGCGCATCACGAGACCCTGCAGAAGGTCTTCGCCCATCCGATGGACATGAACATCCACTGGCGGGACGTCGTGAAGATGTTCGAGCAGCTTGGCGGCCACGTCGAGGAGACCGGCCACGGCCGCCTCAAGGTGAAGCTCGGCGATCACGAGCGGACCTTTGGCATCCCCCACCACGGTCACAGCCTCGACAGTCGCGACGAGTTGGTCGAGATCCGCCACTTCCTCGAGGCCGCTGGTCACGCGCCCAAGGCCTGACCGTGATCGCGGGTTCACTGCTTGACACCACGCCACGCCTGGCGGGGCACGCCCTGTCGGCGGCGATCGCATGGACTGCGTTCGCGGCCTCCCCGGCGCCGCCGGAGATGGCGATGCCTGCAGAGGCGATCGCCACCAGGGCGACCTCCGACACCGGCATCGAGGTCCGCTGCTTCAACATCCGCTACGACAACCCCGGCGATGGCGAGCATCGATGGGAACTTCGCCGCGAGGCGGTGCTCGAGACGATTCGCGACGGCGACCCGGACTTCGTCGGCCTGCAGGAGGCCCTGCCTCACCAGCGAGCGTGGCTCGAGCGGCACCTCGCCGCGGGCACGCCGGCCTGGGGGAGCGTCGGTCGAACCCGCGAACGCAGCGCGACCTCGGGGGAGGCGAATCCGCTGCTGCATCGAACCGACCGCTGGACTCGCCTCGACGGCGGCACCTTCTGGCTCTCGGAGACGCCCGAGGACGCGGGCAGCCGAAGTTGGAACGCGGCCTGCCCGCGCATCGCCACGTGGGGCGCGTTTCGCCGCCTCGGCGAGGACGACGCCACCACGCTGCTGGTCGTCAACACCCACTTCGATCACGTGTCGGAGAACGCCCGAGTCCGCGGCGCCGACGTGATCGCAGAGTTCATCGCGAGACATCGTCGCATGCACCCCGACCACCTCGTGGTCGTGATGGGCGACCTCAACACCGGTCCCGACTCGCCGGCCGTCGCCGCCCTGCTCGAGTGCGGCCTGGTCGACACCCATCGTGCCGCCGGAGGCGACGAGTCCCTCGGGACCTTCCACGGTTTCAAGGGACCAGCCGTCTCGGCGAACGCGAGACGAATCGACTTCATCCTCGTCGATCGACGGTTCGAGGTGCTTGCCGCCGGGGTCGAGGCCACCGAACGCCGCGGGCGCGTCAGTTCGGACCATCACCCCGTCCGCGCGAAGATCCGACGTCCCTCCCCGAGGCGATCCGACCATCCGGACGACCCCGAGACGCCACCCCGCCCTGGAGGGTGAACCGGAGTTCACGCCGCGGTCGGGTTCGATCCGAAGACCCTCGCGAACCGACCCCATGGGCGATCGCCAACCCGCCAGACCCTCGTCCCGACGATGACCACCTCGACCACGACCTCCTCGATCCGCATCCGCGGCGTCGTCAAGCGCTTCGGACCGACCGTGGCGGTCGACCATCTCGATCTCGAGATTCCCCGCGGCACCCTCTGCGGCGTGCTCGGCCCCAACGGTGCCGGCAAGAGCACCACGATCCGCATGATCATGTCGATCATCCATCCCGACGAGGGCGAGCTCGAGGTCCTCGGTGCAGACGCCCTGTCCGCCAAGGATCGCATCGGATACCTGCCGGAGGAGCGAGGCCTCTACCGCAAGATGAAGGTGGGCGAGTTCCTCCGCTACGTCGGCCGACTGAAGGGCCTCGCCTCGCGCGACGCTCGCGACCGTTCCGCGGCCTGGCTCGACCGGCTCGAACTTCCGGGCGTGCTCGGCAAGCGCTGCGAGGAACTCTCCAAGGGCATGCAGCAGAAGGTCCAGTTCGCCGCCGCGGTGATGCACGAGCCGGAACTGCTGATCCTCGACGAGCCGTTCTCCGGACTCGACCCGGTCAACGTGCGCACGCTGACCCGGGCGCTTCGGGAGATCCACGCGTCCGGCACCACCGTGCTCTTCTCGACCCACCTGATGAACCAGGCCGAGGCGTTGTGCGACCGGATCGTGCTCTTCCACCGCGGTCGGAAGATCCTTGACGAACCGCTCGCCTCGATCCGCAACCGGTTCGATCCGCGCACCCTGCTGGTCGAGCCAGCCGACGCGGGCACCTCCGATCGACTCCGCGAACGACTGGAGGCCCTCGAGGGTGTCGAGGCGGTCGAGTTCGGGACGGGAGACGAGCTGGTGCTCCGCCTTGCCGACGGCGTCGCACCCGCCGGCGTGCTCGGCGCCGCGGCGGCGGCCGCCCCGCTTCGCTCCGCCTCGGTCCGGAGCGTGTCGCTCGACGACGTCTTCGTCGATCTCGTGGGCGAGCGGACCGTGCCCGCGGAGGCGAATCCGTGAGTCGTCCCACCCTGACCGGCTGGTGGCGCCGCACCGCGAGCGTCGCGATGCGGGAGTTCGTCCAGACCGTCTTCACCAAGGCATTCCTGCTGTCGGTGGTGGCCCTTCCGCTGATCGGCGTGGTGGGCTTCGCGCTCATCCCCCTCCTGCTTCCGGAAGGTCCGCCGCCGCTGCGGGGCGAGATCGTGGTGGTCGATCCGGGCGAAGAGATGGCGACGCCGTTCGAGCGACGCCTCGATCGCATGCTCGGGGACGGCGCCGGCGACGACGGCACCGCGCCGGACGCGATCGCTCGCTTCATCGAGTCGAACGAACGGGCGGTCCTCGCCGGCTCCGAGGTCACGGTTCGACTGGAGGAGGACGCCTCTCGCCTCGACGACGCCAAGGACCAGGTTCGGAATGGCGATGCCGTGGCGGTACTCGAGGTGCGGCGAGGCGAGGACGACGCCGGCGCCGGAGCAGGCCCGATCGAATCGTGGGTCATGAACATCCGATCCGACCTGCCGGCGCGTCAGGTGATGCTGCTCGAGCGCCTCGCCGACGCGGCCGCGGTCGAGGTGCAGGTCGAGCGGGCCGGCGAGGACCTCGGGAGGCTTCGTTCGCTGATGGATCCCCCGCCCGGCCGGACCATGCGCCTCTCCGAAGGCGGCGGCGAGGCGCCGGAGCAGGTCGAGGCCAAGATGCTCGTGCCGATGGGGTTCATGATGCTGCTCTGGGTCAGCGTCATCACCAGCGCGAACTACCTGCTGATGTCGACGATCGAGGAGAAGTCCAACCGGGTCATGGAGGTCCTGCTGAGCGCCATCTCGCCGATGCAGCTGATGGCGGGCAAGATCCTCGGCTACGGACTCGTCGGCGCGATCCTGGTGGCGGCGTATGGAGGACTCGCGATCGCCGGGCTCGCCGCGGCGACGATGCTGGACCTCGTCCCCGCCTCGCACCTGCTCCTGTTCGCGGTGTACTTCGTGATGGCGTACTTCACCATCGCCTCGCTGCTTGCCGCGGTGGGCAGCGCCGTCACCGAGCTTCGCGACGCCCAGTCGCTGATGGGGCCCGTGATGCTCGTGATGGTGGTGCCGCTCATCCTGTGGTTGCCGATCAGCGAAGATCCCAACGGCGTGTTGGCGACCGTCGCGAGCTTCGTGCCGCCGTTGACGCCGTTCGTCATGATCCTGCGGACCACCGGCTCGGCCGAACCCGTGGCGATCTGGCAGATCGTCGCCACGATCCTCTGGGGCACGGCGACGACCGTGGGATTCGTATGGCTCGCGGCTCGCATCTTCCGGGTCGGTGTGCTCATGCAGGGCAAGCCCCCCACGCCGCTGGAGCTGCTCCGCTGGATTCGACGTCGCTGAACGGGCGCCGACGCACGCGGTCGACCTCGTAGGATCGTCGCATGCCAACCCTTCCCTCGTGGATGGTGCCGATCGGACTCGCCGTCGCGATGATCGCGACGGTCGCCGGGTTCGCGATCGTCGCGTTCGGCCTCTGGGGAGACCGCGGCCCGCGACGTCGGCGGTGTCCACGCTGCTGGCACGATCTCTCGAAGACCCCGGGCATGGTCTGCGGCGAGTGCGGCTTCACCGCCCGCGCCGAGGCGGAACTGGTTCGCAGGCGTCGGCGGTGGTCCCACGCGATGCTCGGTCTGGTGATGTTGCTTGCCGGCGTCGGCTCGATCGAGACGCTCGGCGGCACTCGGGAGCCGTGGAGCTACGTCCCCGGCCGGATGCTGATCGCGATGCTGCCGTGGTCGAGTGGACCGACCGGACCGAGTTCGCTGCATGGCGAACTCGTGAGGAGACTCGGCCGCGGCGAACTGACCGACGGATCGATCGATGCGCTGGTGGCGGCGATCGTCGAGGGCGACGAGGCGGCCCGGCCGCCATCGGTCGAGTGGCGATCGAAGTACGCCTCGCTGCTGGTGGGCACCCTCGTCCGGGCGATCGAGGCCCGCCCCGAACTCGCCGCGAAGCTCGCAACGCTGCCGCCGATCATCGAGTTCTCTCTCGCCAGCCCGTGGCCGGAGGATCTTCCCGCCTACGGGACGCTCGACCTGCAGCACTGGTGGGTGTCACCGGTGCAGCTGCGAATCGCCATCGACGCTCCCGAGCACGAGACGTTGGGGCGGATCTCGATCGGCTACGACAGTCGCGGCCGCGGATGGCGCCGAGGATGGCCGCGGTTCCCGATCGAGTTCGACCGGCCCTGGCCCGTCGCGGACGACACCCCGGTCGAGCTTCGGGTCAGAGTGGATCGTCGCCTTCCCGAATTCGATGCCGACGCGACGACCGAGGACCGATCCAGGATCGAACCCGCGGGCGACGACGAAGGCGACTCGACGAGCGTCCCCGAGATCGCCTGGGGTCCGTGGGTCGCCGATCCGAATCTCGCGTTCGACACCGTCGCGACGGTCGCGGCGGCACCACCGGTGACCGAGCACCTGCAACCCGTCGACGACCCGGTGATGCGGGCCGCGATCGCGGCGGCCTTCGATCCGGGCCTGGTCGTCCGCGAAGGAGGCCCTCGTCCCTACGCGATCCGATTCGACGTCTCGCGAACGTCGATCCCGGAACTCGCGGATACGGCGTTGGGCCTCGAAGTCGAGGTCCGCGAGCGAGGCGAGATCCGCCGACGCACCTGGATCTGGTGGCTCGCCGGGCCCGAGGGCGGGCCTGCGGAGTGGCGAATCTCCGAGGAGGACGCCGCAGGGCTGACCGCTGCGACGGATCATGAACCCGAGGAAGGCATCTGGACCCTCGTGGTCCGCGGCGATCGGACTCTCGCGGCCCGCGCGATCGACGCTGCGGTCGTCGCCATGGGACGTGGCGGTGAAACCGTTCGATACTGGGACGGTCGATTCGAGATGCCGCTTCGCGTTCGACGCATCCCCGGCGCGTTTCCACCCCGCCCGTGGTTCGAGACGGCGGCAGACGACGCCCCGATCCCCCAGTCCTCCTCCGAAGAGTCCGATCGATGAAGCACGAGAATCTCTGGGCGCCGTGGCGCATGGCCTATCTCCGCGACCTTGCCGGCCGAGGAGAGCATGCGGCGGGTCCGAGCGCTGGACCTCGAAACTTCCTGCGGCACTACTGGGAGCATCCGGAGGACGACGAGCGCAACCATGTCGTGGTGCGGACCGACGAGGGTCTGATCCTCCTGAACCGCTACCCCTACTCGAACGGTCATCTGATGGTCTGCCTCGGCGAGGCCAGACCGACTCTCGCCGACTACGACCCGCCGCAGCGATCGGCGTTCTGGGATCTCATCGAACGGGCGTCGGACCTCTGCACGCGAACCCTCGATCCGCAGGGCTTGAACATCGGCATCAACCAGGGGGCTGCCGCCGGCGCCGGACTGCCCGAGCACGTCCACGCCCACATCGTGCCCCGGTGGCATGGCGACACCAACTTCATGACGGTGGTTGGGGCGACTCGGGTGATCCCGGACGCGCTCGAGGCCATGGCCGCGGCGTACCGGCAGACGCTGTCGAAGGGGTGAGTCTCTCGCTGCCCGACACGGGCCATGCCCCGCAAAGAGCCCCCGGATCGGGGGGCTGGGGAGGTTCAGCGGGCGACGGCCGCGGACCCCATCGGGTCTCCACCGACGGGAAGGTGTTCGAACCCCAGTTCAAG
>JAFMML010000131.1 GCA_017859745.1 Planctomycetota bacterium | reverse complement strand
TCAGGACGCGACGCGGATCCCCCCAAGCGATTGAGGGAGCGAGGGTCCGTGTGTTCTCGCGCGATGTCACCCGCCGTCTCGGCGAGGACGAGGGGAGCGTCGAGATCAGCGGGGCCGTCGACTGACCGGTCGCACGCCGCCTGCGGCGGCGGCCGCGAACTCGGCCGAGGCCAGCTTCTGCCGGCCGGCCGCCTCGGCGATCAGGCCGCTCCAGAGGCGCAGGTGCGGGTCGTCCGGTGCGTCGTTGCGATGGTGCACGACGCCGCCCTCCCCCTGGGCGACGACCGCGGAGGATGCGGCGATCTGCCGTTCCGCATCGGCCACGGCGTCGGCATGGTGCCGTGCGAGGCCGTCGAGCGAGATCGCAAACGGTCCTGCGAGTTCGCCCATCGAACGCACGAAGCGTCGCGCCGCCGATTCGCCGCGTCCCGGCAGCGGCTCTCGGGCCCGCTTGGGATGCCCGAGCATCGACTCGAAGAGCGACCGCAGGCGACGGGCGTTGCGGTCGGGATCGAACAACGCACGGGCTCGAGTCTTCGCGGCGTCGCCGAGGCGACGGAGCAGCGACGGGTCGTCGACGAGGCGTTCGACTTGTCGCGGATAGTCCTGTTCGTCCGTCGCGACGAGACCGTCGATCTCGTGCCGAATCAGATCCGCGGGCCCGGTTCCGGCGAGGACGACCACCGGCAGACCCGCCCACATCGCCTCTTGCACGGACTTCTCGCTGGTCGCGTAGCCTTCGGGCGCAAGGGGATGCCCGATCGCATCGAGCTCCGCGAACGCTGCGGCGAGATCCTCGACGGGCCCGTGGACGATCGCTCGATCGGCGAGTCCTTGCGCGTCGAAGCGATTCCGCAGGTCGTCGAGGCGCCCCGGACCGAAGACGTCGAAGTGGACTTCGGGGCGCGCGACCGCGGCGCAGAGCTCCGCGAAGCGAGGGTGAAGCTTCGCCGGATCGATCAGGCCGACGTGACCGATGCGGATGCCCTGGTGCGGTCGCGGCTGGTAGCCGTCGAGCCGCGACATGTCCGCGAGGGCCGGCGACCAGTCGACGAGGCCACCGCGACGTCGCACCGATTCGGCGGCGGGCGTCTCCAGCGTCCTCGGACTCGATGCGATCAGATGATCCGCGAACCCGCCGAGATCCTCGTTCGTGACTTGCGGCCTCGTCGTGCCGCGGATCGCGGTCGTTGCGAGGACCCGCGCCGCGGGCCACGGCCGACGCATCGCCTCGAGCAGGCGGGGATGGTTCCAGTACTCGATCGAGACGAGGTCGGCCCGTTCGATCGCCTCGTCGAGGACCTCGTCGTCCGGACGTCCGACGACCCGCACCCCGAGGCGCCGCGCCTTCACGAGCAGCGGTGCCGAGATCGGCGGCTCCATCACCACGATCTCGTGCTCGCCCTCGAAGTCCGCCTTGCGCCACGCCGAGAACAAGGCGAGCAGATGCCGCTCCGGGCCGCCGCCGACGAAGCGGGGAATCAGGTGCAGCGTTCTCATCGCGACCGCCTCCGTGCGGCGATGTGTCGGCGGGCAACCTCGAGCAGTTCGCGTCGGTAGATCGCGACGTCGCTGGAGAGGCTCGACCCGCGCATGCCCTTGGCAAGCACCACCCGGTCGATCCGAATCGGTTCGAGGCCCTGTCCCACGAGGCGCACGAACCAGTCGCTGTCGGCGCCGATCGAAAGTGTCTCGTCGAACGGTCCTATCCGCTCGAACGCTTCGCGGCGGGCGAGCATCGCCCCGGGCGTGAAACCGGCGAGGCGTGTGCCGATCCTCGCCCGCTGACCTTCGCTCGACTCGGTTCCGTCGAGGGCGACCGGTTCGACCATGCCGATGGCGACGAGGGCGTCGGGTTCGGCGACCAGAGCGCCGTGCAGCGCGTCGAGACCGCCTTCGACCCAGCGATCGTCCGCGTCGCAGAAGGCGATCATCGGCTGCGTGGCCGCCGAGATCGCCTCGTTTCGTGCGGCGGCGAGGCCTCTAGATCGTTGCGACAGCACCCGCACGCCGGAGGCGCGTCGGGCGATGGCGATCGAATCGTCGTTCGAGGCGCCGTCGATCACGATCGTCTCGGCAGGCCTCGCGGCGGCGACCGTGGCGAGGGCGGTGGAGAGGTGGGCGGCGGCGTCTCTCGTCGGCACGATCGCGGTGACCGGAAGTGGAATCGACGGCGGTGATTCGGGGCACGTCACGGCGAACGCTCCGTCGTCTGCAGGTCGCGGGCCCTTCGCAGTGCCGCGCGGACCCGTTCGAACTGCGGTGATCGAACTCCGTGATCGGCAAGTCGATCGGTCACCTCCAACGCCTCGCCGGGCACCATGAACGGTTCCAGATGAAGTCGTGTGGCCTCGTCGATCGGGGCCCGCGGATTCTCGACGGCGAGACGAGCCAGGCGCACCGCCATCTCCGGGTGCACGCAGCGGCCGAGCAGTTCCGCGAGCAGCGACGCGCGGTCGTAGGCGGGGTCGAGTTCGGGCCGAACGTCCGAGGGGGGCGCGGCCACACCGGTCGAGGCGATCGTCGCGACGAAGTCGCCGGCGTAGGTCGTGCGGGTGGCGTCGGCACCGATGCCCAGGTTCGAGACGAGGTTCACCGTCGAGATTGCCGCGATCCGGCCCATCAGTTGCAGTCGAGCCGAGAACTCGGTGTCCCACGCAATGGCATGGCCGGCCCTGATGTCGTCGAAGACCAGTCGGCTCTGTCGGATCATGAGCGGCTCGTGGCCATCGAGGAGGGCGTCGTCTTCCAGATTCGCTTCGAGTCCGGCCGGATCGCTGCCCCAGACGTCCCGCCAGACCTCGGCGGTCGATGCCCAGCCCCAGATGCTCCCACGCCGCGCGCGGAGGTGATCGAGTGCCGGATCGCCCCAGCGGCCGAGCTTGTTGCAGCCGCTCGCGATGGCGAAGTCGGGATCGGTTCCGTAGCGGTCGAGCATCGCCGCGGCCCACGGCAGGAAGCTCGGGTCGGGTCGCACGTCGTCCTCGACGACGATCGCACGGTCGTGGCGATCGAAGAGGCGGTCGAGCCCGGTTCGAACGCGCCGATCGCATCCGAGGTTCGTGTCGGCGAAGTCCCGTTCGATCTCGCAGGGCCAGTCGATCGCGTCGAGCACCGCGCGGGCCGCGCGGCAGCGATCGACGTCCTCGGGATGGTCCGCACGAGGGCCGTCCGCGATCGCCACGAGTCTCCGTGGCCGAGTCTTGCGGATGGCGGAGACCACGTCCGCGAGCCGCTCGGGTCGATTGAAGAGGATCAGCGCGACCGGCGTGTCGAAGACCTTCATGGCGTCGGCCCTCGATCACCGTCGTGGGGTCCGACGCGTGGACGGACC
>JAFMML010000130.1 GCA_017859745.1 Planctomycetota bacterium | reverse complement strand
CCAGCGGCGCCGCTCGACCGAATCCGCATCTTCCGCCATCGAACTTCGAGCGGGTCGACTCTTGCGCCCACGCCGTGGACCTGCAGGCCGATGAAGCCGCTGGCCTCGGCCTCCGGCGCATCGTCCACGAAGTCGACGACCGGAACGTCGTTGAGCCAGGTCCTGATTCGACGGCCCTCGGCAACGACGCGGACCCGATTCCAATCGTCGGCGACGAACGCCTTCCGGGCGGGGTGGTCGTCGGCAGGGGACTGCAGCCAGCCGCGGCGCCCTTCTTCGTAGAGGCCCGCGGTCCATGCCCGCGGCGAAGGATCGATCTCGATCTGATAGCCGTGCACGCGGCCGTCGCGGTAGGTCGCACGGCTGTGGCTGCGGATCTGCACTCCGCTGTTGAGTTCGGGATGGACCTTGAACTCGTATTCGAGTTCGAAGTCGCCGTACTCGACCGGCGTGCACAGGAAGGTGTTGGGGTCGCGAGGGACGGTGCGTCCGACGATGCATCCGTCCTCGACCCGATACCCGGCGCCGCCGCCGCGACGGATCCACCCGTCGATCGAGACCCCGTCGAAGAGCGGAACCCACGGTCCCCAGCGATCTCCCGCGGAAGAGGAGGACGTGCCCTCGTCGTCTCGCGCGCCGAGCTCCGATCCGGCCGCCGCCTCGGTGCCGACCGGTGGCGTCGCAGGGGCCTCGCTGACGACCGACCGTTCGAGCACCAACCCGAGCAGAAGCGCACCGACGAAGGCCGTTGCGAGCGCCGTCACGGGCGAACCGCCCCTTCGAGTTCTTCGATCGTCCACGGTGTCGAACGACCTGCCGTCTCGCGTCGCACCTCGGCGACGATGTCGGGCGAGACCGGATCGGCGGTGTTGCCCCAGGCCCGCCGCAGGTAGGTCATGACCGCGGCGAGCTCCTCGTCGGTGCGGAACGGCGCCTTCACCATGGCGTTGTCCCAGGTGACGCCGTCGCGGGTGACGGGACCTTCCAGACCATGCAGCAGCACACGGGCCAGAACTCCCGAATCTCCAAGCACGATGGGTGAACCGTCGAGCGGCGGATAGGTGCCCCCCATGCCGAGGCCGTCGTGGCCGTGGCAGCCCATGCAGTGGATGAACAGCCGCTTGCCCTTCGCGAAGCGTCGCTGCTCGTCGGCGGCGAGGCGCCGCGGTGGTTGCCCTTCGCGAAGCGCCGCTGCTCGTCGGCGGCGAGACGCCGCGGTGGGGCCGCCGCCTCCTCGCCCTTGCCGGGCCAGGCGATCCGGGCATCGCAGTCCGCAAGCTTCGGAATCTCGTTCGAGAGCGCGGCGACCGCATCGGGCCAGCCTTCGGGGGCGCGGGGCAGCGACAGCGTGCGTGGGCTCGGCGAGTCGAGGCGCAGGTGCCCCGCGAGCGGCTCGACGAGCCATGCCGCGACGGCCGGCTGACCTGCGGCGATGGCGGATAGACGCTCGAGCAGGTCCAACGCGTCGTCGCCGTCGCCTCGAAGCATGAAGGCCCCGAGTGCGGAGATGACTGGACGCAGTCTGCGGTCGAGCGCGTCGCGGTCCTGATCCTCGACCACGAGCCGTTCACCGACGAGGGCGTCGAGCAGACGGGGTTCGAGGCCGGCCGAGGCGTTCAGGATCGCACTACGGATGAACCGGTCGTCGCCGTCGCGGCAGGCCATGTCGGTCAGGAGCGCGACCCGTCGAGGCCCCGCCGATCCCAGCGACAAGGCGGCCTGCGCGCGGACCATCCGATCCGGGTCGTCGGCGAGGGCCTCGATCGCCTCGAGGGCCGTGGCATCGAAGGTCTCTCGCATGCCGAGCCTTCGCTCGAGCATGCGGACTCCGGCAGCACGAAGGTCGGGCTCCTCGGCATTCACGAGCAGCATCGCGATCGATGCCGACGACGCGTCGAGCGGCAGCGCCGTGCTCGCCCACGCCGCATGCAGTCGCTCGACAGGATCGGGGCTCGTCGCCACAACCTGTTCAAGCCGCCGCGACAGTCCGCGATTCGGCCAATGCCTCTCGAGCAGCACCCGCTGCGCGAGATCCCGCACCGCCCCGTTGGGATCTCCGAGCGACGCGAGCAGTCGATCCGCATCCGTCGGGAGGCGGCGGGGCGGGACTGGGGGGTGATCCTCCGGCGCGATTCTCCAGATGCGGCCGAGGCCGATCGGCGCCGCGAGGCCCCGATCGTCGACCTGCTTCCGGAGAAACGTCGTCATGTACGTCTTGTGCTGGATGACGCCGCGGTACATGTCGGCGACGTAGAGCGCTCCATCCGGACCGATCGCGAGGGCCACCGGTCGGAACCGCTCGTCGGTGCTCGCGAGGAACTCCCGGTCGGCCAGGGCGTTGCGAGCGACGGGGATGCCGTTCTCCTCGCCGACGTCGAGCCACTTCACGCAGTTGCCAGCGGGCTCGCAGATGAACGCATCGCCGGCGAAGTCCGCACCGAGCAGCGACGCCCGATTGAAGACCGGTCCGCAGGCTCCGGTGAGGTTTCTCAGGGTGCCGTCGTCGCGCAGGGTCTCGGGGCGGTAGCCGCGATTGACGCCCGGCGTCACCCGAATCGGGAAGACCGCGGAGTCGCGACCCACCTTCCAGTTGACGCCCTCGAGCCAGTTCTGCCGAGGGTTCCGCGCCGCGTACTCCTTGGGAAGCAGATCGCCGCGAAGGCTCTCGGAGTTGGGCGTGTAGAAGAGCCGCCCGACGTCGTCCATCGCGACCCCCCACTGACCGTGCGATGGGACCGGGATCGCGGTGGCGCGTCGCCCGTCGAACTCGATGATCACGCTGCCGTCGGAGAGCGCGAAGCGGTTGTCGATCGTGCGGATCAGGCCGTTCGGGGCGTGCTCGGGATTCTCGAAGGAGCCGAGCGCGACGCCAAGGTCGATCTTCGAGTCGGCCACCCCGTCGCCATCCTCGTCGGGGCAGAAGTAGAGCGAAGGTGGTTCGATCAGCAGAGCCCCGCCGTGGGTCGGGGCGATCGCCCGAGGCATGACGAGGCCGTCGAGAAACGTCGTGGCGTGCTCGAAGCGGCCGTCGCCGTCGCGATCCTCGAGGATCTGGATGCGACTGGTGGGCACCTCTTCCCCATGCCCGTCCGCGTTGGGCATGTAGCTCCGCATCTCGACGACCCAGAGACGGCCCCGTTCGTCGAAGACGATCGAGACCGGATCCTCGACGAGCGGCTCGGCGGCGACGAGATCGATCCGGAAACCCGGGTGAACCTCGAACGACTCGAGGGCCTCTGGCGGCGAGAGCACCGGCGCCTCGGGAATCGCCAACTCGGCGATCACATCCGGTTGGACCTCGCCGGCGCGGTCGCCCTGCTGCAACGCGGACGACGTCGTCGTCAGGACAGCAGCCGCGGCAGCGGCAGGAAGCATCGATCGGTTCGACATG
>JAFMML010000129.1 GCA_017859745.1 Planctomycetota bacterium | reverse complement strand
GCGATCAGGTGGATCGATCGGGACGAAGTGGAGACGGCAAGATGCTCGGACATGGCTCGGAACTCGGTTCGGGTTCACAGAATGTGACGACCGACACGACCGACTCGCCGTGCCGTCTCGGGACTCCCTCGCCACCTTAGTCTGTCGCACTCCCCTGCCCGTCGAGACACGGGGGCGGCCTTCGATTTCGACACCACCCGAACGGGTGGTCCTCAAGTTCGCCCGAGGTCGCCGACGCCCGCGCCGAGGCACCGCCAACGGCCCCACCACCATGCGTTTCGTGCGAGGTCTTGGACACACTCCTCGAACCCGTTGCCGACGCACCAAGGCCCCGGGTACGCGAACATCGGCACGCGCCTGCGACGTCCCATGCCTTGCAGTTGATCGCGGTCCCGCGAACACTACGATCCAGACCATGAAACTCCTCTCCGGATTGGCGACACTCGCCCTGATCGGCCTGTGCTCCTGCGCAGGATCTCCCAAGCAACCTGCGTCCCAGCCCAAGGCGGAAGCGCAGATCGACGAGTTCACGACGAAGTTCCTCGTCGAGTGGAACGAGCGCGACAGCGACGGCCTGGCCGGGTTGTTCACAGACGACGGTGTTCGCGTCGTCAGTGGCGAGCAACTTCCGGCCACCGGTCGCGACGCCATCGCCCGCTCCTTCGCGCAAACCATGGGTGATCCGTCCCTCACCGAGAAGGTGAATCTGAACATCACCGTCGCGCATGCTCGCGATCTCGGCAACGGCATCGTGATCGCCGACGGCCGATTCGAGGCCACCGATCCGGACGGCACCGTCACCCTGACCGGCAAGTGGGGCAACGTGTTCCGGCAGACCGACGATGGTCTTCGCCTGCTGCTGGAATCGGCCCATGCCGAGCCCGCCGCCGATGCGGATCCCGATCGCTTCGCGAACATGACCGGCCGGGCGACGCCGCCGGCGGGGTCCGATCGCAACGTCGGCGCCCAGCAGATCGCGGCGTTGCAAGGCCTGATCGATCTCTACCTCGAAGGGTTCAACACCGGGGACGGCGAGATGCTGGCCTCGGCCTTCGCGCCCGATGGTGCGCAGATCATCGCGCCGGTACCGACTGCCAATCGTGGGCGCGCGGCGATCGCGAAGTCCGCGAACGAGCGGCTTGCCGGCGACACCCTGTCGGCCACCGAACTCCGCGCGAGGTGGATCTCCGACACGCTGATCGCCCACAACGGCCTGTGGCAGACCCACGATGCCGACGGGAAGCTGACCGGATTCGGCCAGTGGGGCAATCTCATCGAGCTGCAGCCCGACGGATCGGCGAAGCTGTTGGTGGAGTGCGCCGGTCCCTTCCACGGTGCCGACTGACACCGAGTCCGCTTCGATCCAGCCTGCGGCGGCGCGTGCCCCGCATTCGACCGATCGCTCGAGAACCAGACACGGGCCGCCGACTCCCTCGGCGGCCCGTTCTCGTTCGCCGGAGGCCTCCGGAGGATCCACCTGATCCACCGACAAGTCCCACAGGCAACCACGTGATTTGGCAGGCCGGGCACGGCCCCGCCGGGTTTGGTCTCCAGGCGCCCACCTCCGGTCCGAGCTCTTTGGCAGTCTTCGACAGGGCGACCGCCATCGGAGGTCGCAGTGAATGTCGACTCGGCGGCGCCTGCCTCCGTTGCCCGGACGGCATGCCAACGCCCCATGCCCATTCCCCTCCCCGCCCGACCTTGCTACGCTTCGCGACCACCTCGCGGGTGTAGCTCAGTTGGTAGAGCGTCAGCTTCCCAAGCGAACACCCCGACACAGAAACCGTCAATTCCCCCTTGAATTCGAGCGGTTTTCGCGGCTCGCCCGCGACTGTCACCACCAGTGTCACCATTCAGCTGCGGAGGTGCCGCTCACACCGATGACTCGGCTAACACCGGCCCAGCTGGGCGGCGGTCCCGCTCGTCATGACGCCGTGAAGCGGAGCGTCTGGATCGCTGCTGCGGTCTCTGCTGCATCCACGCTGATGTAGTGCCGCTGCGTGGTGCGGGCGTCCTCGTGACGCATGATCTGCTGGGCATGGACCAGCGGGACTCCGGCTCTCGCGAGGCTGGTCGCGAGCGTTGTCCGCAAGGCATGGAGATCAACCACGCGCCCCTGTTCATCGGTCGCGTCGTACTCGCGACGCATCACGCGTCCGTCGAGCCCGACGTGCTCAACCCATCGGGCTAGGCCGGCTCGGACAAAGTCCTTCTGACGGGTGAGGTCGGTCACGGCGGTTGGGAAGACTCTCGCCGCCGGCGAGCCCATTGTCTCCCTTTGGTGGCTGGCGAGGATGGCCGCAAGCTCTTGATGCATTGGAATCACGTCCGATCGGACCTCACGTCCACTGCTCTTGGCCTTCCGCTGCCGCTTGCCGTCGACGATGGAGATGAGGTGGCGACCGAAGTCCACATCGCACCACCGCAGTCGAATCAGGTCTGATCGCCGAAGACCGGCCATCGCGGCCGCCGCGTACCACGCCTTTCGACCTCGGCCTCCCGCCACAGTCATCAGTCGGGTCAACTCTTCCGGCGTCAGGGCTCGGCGGCGTCGCCGGGGGCTTTCGTCGGGCTTGGGCACTGCTGCACTGGTGATCGGATTCCAACCGACACGTCCCTGCTGGTGACACCAGTTCATGAACGCCTTGATGGTCGAGAGACGAATCGTCCGAGTCCGACCGGCAAGGCCCGACCGCTGGAGCTCGCCGAGATAGGCCTTCACCCTCTCTGGCGTCACCTCGGACAGCTTCGCGACGCCGGCTGCCTTCACGAAGCCTTCGAGGTTCCGACGCTTCTGGAGGACGTGGCGGGGATCTTGGCCACGCTCGGCCGCGTCCGCGAGGTAGTCGCCAAGGTGGTTCTCGATCCGCTGCCGATTCGATCGGATCTGGACCGCCTGCTCGCGAGAGATGACTCCCTTCTGCTGGAGCATCGCATCGGTCTCCAGCTTGTTGGCGATCGCCTCGGCAGCCCGCTTGTCGGTCGTGCCGCTCGACATCTGAATCGTGACGCCGTTGCCGTCGATGTACTTGATCTGCCACTTCCGGCTGTTGGGTCGCTTGTAGACGCTCGCCATCGTTCACTCCGTGCTGGTTGACCGGCATCCGTCGATGCCGCTTCACGAACGTACTTGCCGAACGCTGCACGCGCAAGCAACTCGGTGCGAGATCTTGCGACATCCTGCAACGGGACTGGGTTGAGCTGGTCGCGTGACGCAGATTCGTCTACACGGTCGCGAGCGGTGGCAACGCTCGCCGCACCTCTCGCTTGGACCACGCAGTGGCCATCTGGGAGCCTCGCTCGTGTGGGCGGCCCTCGGGCCCACCCTGCTCGCCTCTTCGCGGCGTGGGCGGATCTCCGGCCTTGTGGGGCCACCACCGCGTCTCGCACGCGTGTGATCCGACGTCTCTACCGGACGTGGGGTGCTGGGTA
>JAFMML010000024.1 GCA_017859745.1 Planctomycetota bacterium | reverse complement strand
GACGTGTCCGACAGGTCCGACGTGTCCGACAGGTCCGACGCGTCCGACAGGTCCGACGGGTCCGACGCGTCCGACGCGTCCGACCCGTCCGACCCGTCCGACTGGTCCGACATGTCCGACAGGTCCGACCGGTCCGACCGGTCCGACCGGTCCGACCGGTCCGACCGGTCCGACCCGTCCGACAGGTCCGACCGGTCCGACGGCCACACCAGCCATGCCGCAAGCACGCCGAGCAGACCGATGGCGATCCAGAAGTTCCTCACGGGTGGGTCTCTCGGATGATCGTCGTCGTTCAGGCGGTCGGTCGAAGGTTCGTCGCGACCGGAGTGCGGTAGGCCACCAATCCCGGCAGGACGCCGGCGGCAGCGGCGAGGATGGTGGTGCCGACGACGACGGCGAGCACCGTCGCCGGATCGAGCGACCAGGGAATCACCAGACCCAGTCGTTCCTTCAAGGTGGACGCGGTGGCGGCATTGCCGATCGCCGCGAACAGCGTCCCGATCACGCCACCGGCCACGCCGATCATGGCGCTCTCGGTCAGGGTGAGTGAGAACACCTTGCCGCGACTCGCCCCGAGCACCCGCATGATCGCGACCTGACGTCGCCGCTGATCCATCGAGTTGTAGAGCGCGAGCATGATGCCGATGCCGCTGGCCAGCAGAACCGCCGCCGCCATCGCGATCAGCAGGGCGTCGACGTTCGCGACGATGCCGAGCAGGCGCCCGATCTCCTGCGCGGGCTGCGCGACGGTGAACCCCTCGCGGCGCAGGCGATCGAACTGCTGCGGCAGAGCCGCAGAGGCCATGCCGCCGCGCGAAGGCACCTTCAGCAGGATGCCGGTGACGGCGCGATCGACCTCCTCGAGATCGTCCACACCCACATGGACGTGCCGGCCCTCGGCCTCGTGACGGTCGAAGGCGTGCAGGACCCAGGAGCTCTCCAGATCGCTGAACAGCGCACGGTCGTGCGCGGATCCGCTCGGTTCGAGGATGCCGACGACCTCGTAGTCGTACTCGTCATGGGAGTGGCCATGGTCCTCGCGGGATCCGCCGCTGCCGTGGGTCAGGGTGATGCGATCGCCGACGGCGACACCGGTGGTGGCGGCGACCTCGCTTCCGGCGACGATCTCGAAGTTCGCCTCGAACGGCCGACCCGCCGCGAACGCCCAAGGGCGTCCGGCCTCGGGTTGGTAGTCTTCGAAGAACGCCGGCGTCGTCGCGATGGCCGGATAGCCGCGGTAGTTGTCGCCCTGTTGCAGGGGGATCGCCCATGCCCAGGGGTAGCTCGCCCGCAACGCCTCGAAGCGGGCCCAGGGGATCGGGTTCGCGGGTGCGCCCGCATGGAACAGGCCGTTCAGCACGCTGACGAGAGGCCCGGGCTCCGCGCTCACGAGCAGGTCGATGTTGCCGCTCCCGCGTCGGAAGGCGTCGCGTCCGGACTCCCTCATCGAGAGCAGCGTCAGGAACAGGCCCACCGCCACCGCCACGGTGAGGATCGTGACCACCGTCGAGAAGAGGCGGATCCGAAGGGATCGGAGGATGATCGAGAAGTCGCTCACGATCCGGCTCCGGAGGGAAGCGAGACGAACGTGCTCACGTCGATCCGATTCTCGAACCGTTCGGCGAGGCTCGGGTCGTGACTGGTCAGCAGCAGGGCCGCTCCACGCGTGCGGCACGCCTCGCGCACGAGGTCGACGGTGCGAGCGGCATTGTCCGGATCGAGGCTGGCCGTGGGTTCGTCGGCGAGGACGATCGCCGGCTCGGCCGCAAGGGCCCGGGCGACCGCGACCCGCTGCTGCTGCCCCACGCTCAGGCGATCGACGGGACGATCGAGTTCGTTGCCGGAGAGGCCGAGGGACCCCAGCAGATCGGCGGCTCGTTCGCGATGAGCGGCTGCGGGCACGCCTGCGAAGTGCATGGCGAGCATCGCGTTCTCTCGTGCCGAGAATCCCGAGAGCAGGTTGAAGGTCTGGAAGATCATGCCGATGCGACGGCCTCGCCGCCGATCCCGCTCGGCACCGCGCACGGCGAGAAGGTCTTCGCCGTCGATCTCGACCCGACCGGACTTCGCGTCGAGCAGCCCTGCGAGAAGTTGCAGGATGGTGCTCTTGCCGCTGCCCGACGGCCCTTGCAGCAGGACCTCTCCGCCGGCGGGAACGGACCACTCGTCGATCGTCACCGCTGGTCCACCGGGGTGGGCGAAGGAGAGATCTCGAACGAGCAGGGCGGGGGTGGTGGGCATGGCGGGAAGCGGTGCGGGACAGGACTATATTCGCCTCTGCGGTGATGGTTGCCGCTTGGCGAGACGAGATGGGCCACGAAGACGGCAGCTGGACGCGATCGCAGGCAGTCGACTTCCTCGAGGCGAGTCGATCCTGGGCACCGCGCGCAACCGTGATCGAGGCGATCGAGGCGATCGAGGCCGTCGCCAGGCCGCAAGATCCCGCGGAGTGCGACCCCGGGGGCGGGAACGACGAGCGTTCGGTCCGACGACGGGCCGCCGATCTCGGGTGCGGCGCAGGCACCGAGGTGCTCGAACTGCTTCATGCGGGATTCGAGGTGCTCGCGGTCGATCTCCATGTCGAATGCGTCGAGGAAACCGCACGCCGAGCCGCATCCGAAGGGTACGAGGATCGACTCGAGACCCGGGTCTCGGATCTCGCAGCGCTCGAACTCCCCACGGACCGGTTCGACCTGGTCCATGCGGGATTCTCGCTGCCCTTCTGCCCGCGGGCGGCCTGGCCGGCATGTTGGAGGGCGATCGCCCGCAGTGTGCGGGTCGGAGGCGTCTTCGCAGGCCAGTTCTTCGGTCCGCGCGAGCCGATGGTTCGCGACGCGGCGCCCGCGAGCGTCACCATGCTCGATCGCGAAGGTGTCGCGAGTCTGCGGGGGGGCGTTTCCGGCATCGATTGGGAGGCGCTTCGCGAGGAGGAGATCGAACGTCCCGGACGCGGGCCCCGCGGCGAGCCGAAGCACTGGCACGTCTTCCACGTGATCTGGCGACGGATCGCGTGATGGTCGGACGGCGGCGCTCGAACGCACCACGGCCCCGGCCGACTCCTACCGAGTCGGTCGAGACCGTGGCTGCAAGGGAGACCCGGCCGTGGGAAGTCGGCCGGGACGATGGGGTCATTCGTGGGGGCCGCGGCCTCCGTCCTCCCCGCCACGCGACGCCCGGTCGAGCATCGTGCGCAGGTAGGTGTTCTCGCGTCGGGTCGCCTCGAGATCGAAGACGAGGTACTTCACGCGAAGGCGCAGGTGGTCGACGGCCGCGTGCAGTCGGGCCACCGAGTCTCGAAGCTGTTCGGACCAGTCGCCGTCGCTGTCGCGGCGCTCCGCGGCGGTGTGATCCATCACCCCAAGGATCTCGCCGAGCTTTCGGCGGAAGCTTTCCTCGTCCATCGTCTCTCTCCTCTCGTCTTGCGGGGTGTCGTGTCGGTGCCGGCGACGCGTCGTCGGCCCCGAAGCACATGGGCAAGCACCGTGCCAAACTCGCCGCACGCGAAGATCGGGCACGACATCGCGACGCGCGGTCGGGACGCCCGGTCTTTTCGGACGCGTCGGCGCGACCGGCATGCCCGGAGATGCGAGTTGTTCGGAGTGTCGACGGTACTCAGCGCCGGCCGTGGAGTTTTCGCAACGCCTTGTGAGCCGAGGGCGGCGCCTTCTTCATGACGCTGTCGAAGAGTCCGGGCTCGTTGCGAGCCTCTTGGCCCAGCTTGGCCAGATGCTGGTCGCGCCGGTGAGCCCAGCGGGTGAAGAGCTCCTCGAGTTCGTGTCGGTTGAAGCGGCTGAGCGGATCGTTCAGACCGCTCTGGGCAACGGCCCAGTCGAGAAGCCTTCCGCCGGAGGGCTCGAAGCGGTAGAGGCCGATGGTGAACTCGAGGCGCTGCCGCAACGAGAGGAAGGGATCGCTCGCCTGCGGCGGGATTTCCACCATGGCCTCCTCGGGTCTCTTGCGAGCGATCTCGCCGAGCCACCCCTGTTCGTGCGACGCCTCGCGATCGGCCATGGTGTGTCCGTCGTGGCCGATGCCCTCGCCGAGGATGCCCTCACCGGCTGCGGTGCTCGTGTTCACCCGCTCGAGGTCTCCGAGCCCGGCGAGCAGGACCTTCATGCCGATGTTGGGGAACCGAATCCACAACCTCTGATCGATCGAGTTTCCGCGTCGAGCAGCCTCGACCCGCTGGATCGTGCCGACGCCCCACTCGGGACGCTGGCGATGACGGACCTCTTCGCCGGATCGGTAGGCCGGAGGGGACGAGGCGTGGGATCGGGGTTCGGGCATGCTGAGAACTCGCGATGGTCGCGACATGGACTGGACGCGGACCGACTGAATGCGGACTGGGTCGGAATGGGGTCGGTGCGGGGCGATGGTGGCGACCCGCGGAATCGGACCCGTGAGTGCGCCGAAGGATCGCAGCGGATTCGAGAAGCAGTTCACGCTGGGTCGGATCGATCTCCGGGCACGCTCTGAAGCGTTCTCGCTCTTTCGATGCCTGCCGACACGCATCGACACGCATCGACACCTGTGGTGTCGCAGACGGTGACACGGAGTGTCGCAGACGCCCTGAACGCCCGAACCCTGCCGAGCGTGGTGGACGCCGGACGAGGACGAGACTCGGTGTGCTGATACGAAACGGCCTCCCGGTCGGTAGAGTCTACCGCACGACCGATGGATGTCACGCGTCGAATCGACGCACGACCGCCCCGGCAGGCATCATCGCACCCAGGACTCAGGGAGAGGCGCGACCTTGGACGAGTTGCGAATCCTGTTCATCGGCGACGTCGTCGGCACCCCGGGCCGCGAGATTCTGACGAGGGAACTGCCGGGGCTGCGTGAGCGGTTCTCGCCGCATCGGGTGATCGTGAACGCCGAGAACGCCCGCAACGGCTCGGGTCTCAGTCCCGACATCGCCGCCAAGTTGTTTGCCTTGGGGGCGGACGCCCTGACACTGGGGGACCACGCCTACCGGGATCGGCGGGTGGTGCCGCTGCTCGAGGATCCCGACACGCCGGTTCTGAGGCCCGCCAACCTGTCGGCGAACGCGCCTGGAACCTCCCTCATCCGGATTCCCCCGTCGCCAGCGTGCCCCCGGGACCTCTGGGTGTTCACGGTGCTGGGCCGGGTCGGCATGAACCTGCCCGCGGACGACCCCTTCGCCTGTGCCGATCGGATCCTCGCCGGGATTCCCGAGCGGGAGCCGATCGTCCTGGTCGAGGCCCACATGGAGGCCACCAGCGAGAAGACTGCCCTTGGCCTCCACCTCGATGGGCGGGTCTCGGCGGTGCTGGGAACCCACACCCACGTCCCCACGGCCGACGCCCGCATCCTTCGGCAGGGGACCGGATTCATCAGCGATGTCGGCATGACCGGTCCCTACGACTCGGTGATCGGTCGGGACGCCTCGGCGGTCTTGCGGCACATGACCACCGGAGTCCACGTCCCCTACGAGGTGGCGCGTGGCCGCGAGGCGGTGGGGGGGTGCCTTGTGGCGATCGACCCGGCGTCGCGGCGTTGTCGCCGGATCGAGCCGTTCGTCACGCCGGGGTTCCAACAGCGTTCGATCTGATTGGGGATGCCGTGGTGAAGCTCGG
Source organism: Planctomycetota bacterium (assembly GCA_017859745.1). Taxonomy (GTDB): domain Bacteria; phylum Planctomycetota; class Phycisphaerae; order Phycisphaerales; family SM1A02; genus VGXO01. The sequence goes on along the minus strand of JAFMML010000024.1, from coordinate 39,773 downwards.
GACCGGATTCCTGCCGCCGTGGACGACCCCAAGGGGGTGAGGGTCGTCGGTGCCGAGTCGATCTTGGCGCGGCGTTGCGGGTGGGGGTCGGGTCTCGTTGCCGGCGGTCGCCGCGAGTCCGATTCCATGTTCGATGGCGCCCATCGAGCCCATCGCGGGCCAAGGCTCTCGGACCACGATTGGCGAACCTCGGCAACTTTCGGATTCCGGCTTGACCGGTCGAGATTCTGAATTAGGTTTTCACAGACTGCGTGGTCGCAGTCCGTCTCCGAAGGCTTCCCACCGACGGCGACGAACCCCCTTGCTTGCCGCGGCAACTCTCAGGTCGCGGTGGACAGAGTTCCCTTTTCGTGAGAGGAGACATGATGAAGAGCATTCTTTGTGCGGGTGTGGCAGCGTGCGCGCTGACGGCGGCGGCTTCGGCCCAGGAGTCGCTGGTGGTGGACGTGTCGGGGATCGAGAGCTTCAACTCCCTCGGCAGTCCCGAAAACACCGTCCTGACCTTCGAACTGCTTCCCAACGCGACCGTGGTCGGTCTCGCGTGGGACGTGGTCATCCAGGCCAACGGCGGCAGCTGGCTCGATGAGATGACGATCGCCTTCGGCAGCACCGCGGAGAACTTCGTGTTTCTCACGCCCTCGTCCACCAGCAATCCCGGCGGCAACCTCCCGGAAGCGAACAGCGGCTCCGCCGATCTCGTGGACCTCGGATTTGCGTTCGACGTCGCCGAAGATGGCATCCTGCGGATGGAGTTCTTCGAGGGCTTCTACGACGCGGGTGTCGTCCCCAACGGCGTGTGGCTGAGCGGCACCATCACCGTCGACTACGTTCCCGCGCCGGGCGCTCTGGCCCTGCTGGGTGTCGCTGGTCTCGCCGGCAGCCGCCGTCGCCGCGCCTGAGTGCGATTGGAAGACGTTTCTCTCAGCCTTTCCCTCCCTCCTGAAAGAGAGAATTCCATGACCACTCGACTGCTCGGCATGGTGGGCGGCATCGCCCTCTGCCCCTCGATCGCCTCGGCGGCACTCATTCTCGAGACCGCCTCGGGCTTCGAGATCAACGGCAGCGAAATCCACTCGTCGTCGATCGTCATCGGCAGCGAGCACGGCACCCCGCTTCAGAACCTCAGCATCGAGGTTCAGCTGGTCGGCCTGCAGCACGACTGGATCGGTGATCTGGTCGTGACCCTCACCCACGTCGAGAGCGGCGCCACGGCGTCGCTCTTCGGCGGAGTGGGCGGCGGTTCCTTCGGGTCGCCGGCGGAGTTCGACGGGGCGTACTCGTTCAGCGACGCGTGGTACGACCCTTCGGATCCGACGGTGCGGAGCCTCTGGCAGGCCGCCGACGACGCCGGATTCGGGGGCGTGATTCCGTCGCTGCCGTTCTATGCGACCGGCAACGGGTCGTCGGACTACGTCTCGATGGACGCCGCCTTCGCGGGCGACCTCTCCTCGGGCACCTGGCGACTCGATGTCGAGGACACCTTCGCCGCGGGCGACGACGGCACCCTCTTCAAGTGGGTCCTGATCATCGAGGGCACTCCGGTGCCCGCACCCGGTGCGGTGGCACTGCTCGGTCTCGCCGGTCTCGCCGGCCGCCGACGCCGCCACTGACCTCGATCGGTCTCTTGACGCTGTGCATCGAACCGGCCATCCCTTCGGGGGTGGCCGGTTTTCATTGGTGCGATGCGTCGCCTCGGTCACGAGGTCGCGCGTCAAGATGGGACATCTCGTTGATCTGGGTCGGGAATCCTCGCTGTCGGCGGCTCCAGGACGGCCAGCGGCCGCGTGCTCGGCACCCGCAACGGGAACGGTCGCCACTCCGGAGGGGGTGTCGACTCGAGTTCGCAAACCCGGCGAAAAATCGACCTTCCCCCTTGCCAAGGATCGATTCGCAGTCAGACTTCCGGTTGTAGGGATTGCGCCGGTCGTATGGTTCTCGCGAGGGAGCCACGCGAGTTGGACCACCATGGGAGGGGTCGTCAAGCAAGGAGCCTCGGTCCGGTACGCTCCGGGCCGATGCCGAGAGACGGCTCGACGAGGATCAAGGGGTGACAATCACCCCGTAGAAACCAGAAGGGAAGAGACATGAAGAACGTGAAGAGAGGAATCGGACTGGCCGCGGTTGCGGCGATGGCGTGTGCGGGTGCCGCGAATGCGGATGTCACCCTCGATCTCGGCGACAACCTGCTCGCCGGCAACAACATCAACACGTACGAGTTCAACCTGAGTGGCGAGATGGTTGGTTTTGAGATCATCTTCGACTTCAATCCCCTCGACGCCGGCGGCGCCTGGGCCTCGGACATGGTCTTCGTGCTGATCGGCCCGGGCCTCGAGGGCGTCTCGTGGGGTGGATTCAACACCGACTTCGGATTCCCGAGTCAGGGCACCTGGGCGTTCGATGGCTCGGGATCCGCTGCCGCGGGAACCTACTCGGACAACGTCGTGCACGGAGCTCAGTCCGACGGTGTCTGGACTCTCGGCATCGGCAACGGTTGGACCACCGGTGGCGAGGTTTCGTACAACAACGTCAGCGTGACGCTGTTCGGCACCATCGTGCCCGCCCCCGGTGCGGTCGCCCTGCTTGGCCTCGCAGGCCTCGCCGGCAGCCGCCGTCGTCGCTGAATCGACTCCATCGGACCGGTGATCCGTTCGCGGACCCCGGTTCGGTGACAGAGCACACCAACAACGGCCGTCCTTCGGGGCGGCCGTTGTCGTGCGCCCCTCGTGTGCTGTCGCCCGCCTTCGGGTGCGATGGCCGTCGCACCTCGTCGCGGCTCGACCCGGACGCGGCGAAGAAGCCGGCGGTGCCCCGCATGAACCAACTTTCGCGGTCGAACACGCCGGCGCGACGCGGCGGTGTCTGCTCCGCCTCGGCGGTCCGCGTCTCATCGGGAGCGGTCGTGCCGGTTCACGACTTCACCCGTTCACTCGCCATCGCCCGAGCCGTCGTGCGCGTGCATGTCGAGGCCGGGCTCGACCGCTGCAGCCCGCCCCCACCCGCCACCGCCGGGAGTCTCGATCTCGAGCCGATCGCCCGGCTCGAGCCGCACCTCGCACCGACCCTCGAGTTCGACGACGGTGCCGTCGGCGCGACGCAGGCGCTGGCGGCCGACCGTGCCGGCGTCGCCGCCTTCGAGCCCGGGCGGGCCGAGACGCCGGTGTTCGGAGACCACGCACGCGGTGATCGGTTCGAGGGCCTCGTAGATCCTGCGGAGTCCGTCGCCGCCGCGGAGTAGGCCGGCGCCGCCGCTGCCGCGACGGATCGAGCACTCGACGATCCGCAGCGGATGGCGGCGTTCGACGAACTCGGGATCCGCAAGTCGGGTGTTGGTCATGTGGGTGTGGACCGCCGAGGCGCCGCCTGCATCAGCGGTCGCGCCCGCGCCTCCGCCGAGCGTCTCGTAGGTCCCGAAGCGGTCGTTCCCAAGCAGCACGTTGTTCATGGTGCCCTGGCCCGCGGCGATCCGCCCGAAGGCGAGCATGAGCGCCTCGACGACCCGCTGACTGGTCTCGGTGTTGCCTGCGGCGACGGCGGGCGCCTCGGCGGGATCGTCGGGGCACGGCGGATCGAGGAGGCCGGGCGGAACGAGGAGATCGATCGCGTCGAAGAGGCCTTCGTGCAGGGGGATGCCCGGCCCGAGCAGCACCCGGAGCACGTACAGTGTGGCCGCCTGCACGATCGCCCGCGGCGCGTTGAGGTTGCCCGGGTGCACACCCGCGGTGCCGGTGAAGTCGACGCGGAGCCGCGGGCCCGCGTCGTCCACGGTTCGCGAGAGCGCCACCTCGATCGGGGTTCCATCGTCGAGTTCGATCCGGGCCCGTCGCGGCTTCGGCAGCAGGTCCGGCAGCGCCGTACGGAACGTCCGCACGCCGTGGGCGGCGAGGTCGGCGAGGCCGGCGACGAAGGCGTCGGTGCCGATCTCTTCGAGCAGGGCGGACAGTCGATCCTCACCCCGGCGATTGGCGGCCACCTGCGCGGCGAGGTCGGCGAGGTTCTCCTCGACCGCCCGACTCGGATGCGGGGCCTCGCGAAGGAGGCACTCGACGGCAGGCCAGTCCCCGACGCCGGCGGCGACGAGCTTCATGGGGGGGATCGCCACGCCCTCCTCGACGAGTCGCGTTGCCGATGGCGGCATCGATCCCGGGCGGGTCCCGCCGATCTCGGCGTGGTGGGCGCGGTTGGCGAGGATCGCGAGCGGCTCGGCGTCTTCGGGCGATGCGAAGACCGGCGTCAGCACCGTGACGTCGGGAAGATGCGAGCCGCCGAAGGCCGGGTGGTTGCACACGACGACGTCGCCAGGCCGAAACGTCGTGGTCCGCATGATGGTGCGGGCGGCGAGACCGAGGGCTCCGAGATGCACCGGCAGATGCGGGGCGTTGACGACGAGTCGACCCTGACCGTCGAGAATCGCGCAGGAGTAGTCGAGGCGGTGCTTGATGTTCACCGAGAGCGCCGTGCGGCGCAGCGTCTCGCCCATCTCCTCGGCGATCGAGGCGAGTCTTGCGGCGAGCAGTTCCCCGGGCAACGCACGCACCTGCGATGCCGACGGTCCGCCGGTGGCCGGCGATGAGACGGACCGTTTCGCCACGAGATCCCCGGTCGCCTCCACGAACACGGTCCATCCGGACTCGATCACGATCGTGGCGGTGCGATCGGCGACGATCGCGGGGCCATCGAGCCGGTGGCCCGAGGCGAGATGTCCGCGATCGTGGAGGGCGGCTTCCGAGGCGACTCCTGACGCCGCGCCGGACACGGCCTCGGCTGCCGCCGACGGGATCGGTGGGCCGCTCGTGGCGCCCGGCGCATCTCCGTCGTCGTGCTGCGAGGCACTCGGCTTCCGATCGCCTGATGGATTCTCGAACGCGACGCAGCGAAGCGAGACGACCTCGAGCCCACGGGCCGGAGGCGGGCTGCCGTACCAGCGGCGGAACGCCTCCTCGAACCGGGTCCGAAGGGTCTCGATCGGGTGCAGGGCGAGCCCGATCGCATGCTCGTGGCCTTGCAGTCGGAGATCGACTTCGATCGCTGCCGACGACTCGGTCGATGCGAGCTCGCCCCGGACGCGGGCGGTCAGACTCGATGCGAGCGACTCGAGCCGTTCGAGGCAGTCGTCGAGGGGCCGATCGACCGGCTGGGTTCCGCGCCGCTCCCTGCGGGCGTGGCGAAGTCCCACCGCGCTCAGCAGGCCCGCATCGGCTGGGAACACCACCGTCTCGATGCCCAGTCGCTCCGCGATCGGGATCGCGTGCTGGCCACCGGCCCCGCCGAAGGCGACCAGCGCGTGCGATGTCGGGTCGTAGCCTTCGCGCGACGAGACCGCCTCGATCGCGCCGGCCATCCGCTCGTCGGCGATGGCTCGGAGAGTCTCGAGCATGGTCTCCAGATCCTCGTCGGCGCCTGCGGCATGGCGACGCCCGTTCAGCGCTTCCGCCTCGGCGCGGGCGGCGGCGGCGTCGACGGGAACGCCGAATCGTCCGAGGTCGACGCGGCCGAGGAGCAGATTGACGTCGGTGACGGTCAATGGACCGCCGCGCCCGTAGCAGGCGGGTCCGGGATCGGCGCCCGCGCTCGCCGGCCCGACCGCGAGACGGCCTTCCGCGTCGACGGTGCAGATCGAACCGCCGCCCGCGGCCACGGTGTGTATCGCCACGCACGGCGAAGCGAGGGTGGTCGAAGCGACGCGGGTCCTCGACGCGACCGGCACCTCGCCCGCGATGCGAACGACATCGGTGCTGGTACCGCCCATGTCGAAGCCGATCACCGGACCAAGGCCGAGCCGGGCGGCGACCGCGGCGACGCCGACCGCCCCGCCCGCAGGGCCGCTCAGAAGGCTCTCCGCGGGCCGATACCGCGACGACTCGACGAGGCCGCCCGCGCTCGTCAGCGCCTGCACTGCGATCGGTTCATGCGGAGCGCCGATCGAGTGGAGGAAGTCGCGAATCGCTTCGTCGAGCGCCGCATCGACGACCGCGGTGCCGGCCCGCTCGAGCAATCCGCCATCGCGGGAGAGGTCGGTCGAACAGACCACGCGACGCAGACCCGCCTCGGTCAGCGCCGCGCGGACGCGGTGCTCCAGCGAAGGATCCCGATGGGCGTGGACCAGCGCGACGGCGGCGGCGTCGAGACCGCTTTCGACCAGCGCCTTGGCTTCTCGGCGCAGGGCCTCCTCGTCGAGGTCGGTCGAGCGGTCGAGCGTTTGCCCGGCGGCGTCCTGGCGAGGATCGACCTCGACCACCGGTCCGTGCAGGATTCTCCGAGGTTCGATGGAGGCGGCGAAGAGATCCGATCGCGTCTGATCGCCGATGCGCAGGAGATCCGCGAAGCCCCGGTTGACCACCAGCGCCGGCCGGGCCGTCCTTCCCTCGAGGAGGGCGTTGGTGCCGCGGGTCGTGGCGATCCGAACCTCGCAGGGCACCGCGATGGCGTCGGGAGCCACACCGAGCACGATCGCCATCGCCAGGCGCGGCGCCGAACAGGAGAAGTCGAGTTCGCAGATGCCCTCGGGAAGGCGAGCGCCCTCGAATCGAGCGAGTCCCGTCTCGGAGTCGAAGTCGGCGACGATCGCATCGCGACCCGATGCGAGATGTCGGCAGGAGGCGCCGAGCATCGTCGCGCCGGCCGGGCGAAGTGGAAGATCGAGTCGAGGCCCCTCCGCGGAGTGAACGAGAAGGCCTCGCAGTCGACCGCTGCTGAGGACCTTGACGCGACGGACCTCGCCGCCTGGAGCCTCCGCGATGCAGTCGGTGAACGTGCCTCCGGTGTCGATGGCGAACCGCCAGCGATCGCGCGGGGGGGCGGCCAGGCCGTTCGGATCGCAGGACGGGACGTTCGCCATCCGCAAAGCGTAGTGGGCGGGGGTGTCGCCGCGGTGGATCTCGGACGCCGGGCGCGTCGTCGACGCTCGGCGGAGTCGCTTCCGAGAACGATGCGTCGCGACGACCTCGTCGAGCAGCGCGGCGACGGATCGGGGGATTCGTGGTCGCCCACGTCGGTTCTGGAGCGCATGATGAAGGAGGCGACGAACGGTCTGGGGGCGGACCGATCGTCGACCGCCTACGCTCCTGCCGGAGACCGATGGTCGAACCGTCGCCCTGCCCGAGGATCCCACCCCGATGAAGTCAGCACTCGTCGCCTTGAAGATCGCCGCCATCCCGATGATCGCGGTCGTCTACGTCGCCGCGATGGGCATGACCGGCACCTGCGCCACCTGCGAGAGCATGGTCGACTGGACACTCGGCCGGTCCGCCTCGGCGAGCGGAGATGCGGGCTCGGCCGGCTCCGGGGGCGTTGCGACCGCGGCAGACACGACGGCTCCGGCGACGAGGATCGATCCGGCATCGCTTGGACCGGTGTTTCGCCTCGACATGCCCGATCTCGCCGGTGGCGCGGTGCCGTTGTCTGAGTACGCCGGCCGGCCGATGCTGATCGAGGTCTGGGCGACCTGGTGCGGTCCATGCCGGCGATTGCGCAGTGTGTTGACTGCCGCGGCGCCACGCCTTGCCGAGCAGGGGACGCTGGTGGCGGTGTCGGTCGATCAAGGTGGCGCCGCCGCGGTGAAGCGGCATCTTGGAGACACCGAGACCCCGTTCGTCGAGCTTCTCTCGACACCGGAGTTCCGTGCGGCACTGGCCCCGCACAATCCCGGCAACACCATTCCGAAGCTCGTCTACGTGGACGCTTCGGGAAACATCGCCGGGATCGAACTGGGCATGGCGGACCCCGCCTGGGTCGAGGCGAGGCTGAAGGCCCTCCGTTGAAGCGCCCTCCAGGCGGAGGTTGCGAGTTCGAGGACGATCGGTCGCTCAGTACCGGCGGAGCACTCCGATCACGACGCCCTGCACCGTGCACTCCCTCACGATGATGGGCTGGAACTCGGGATTCGCGGGCTGCAGGCGAATCGACCCGTCCTTCTCACGATGGAAGGTCTTGAGCGTGGTCTCGCCGCCGGGAAGCAGGGCGACCACCCGTTCGCCGTTGCGAGCGGTCTGACGCTGCTCGACGATCACGTAGTCCCCATCGAGGATGCCTTCGTCCCGCATGGAGTCGCCGTCGACCTGAAGTGCGAACGTGGTGCCGCGTTGGCCGCGTCGTGGACCGAAGATCTCCTCCAGGGCCAACGGCTCCTCGTCCTGCAATCGCTCGATGGGGTGGCCCGCGGCGATGCGGCCTATGAGGCGAAACGGCTCGAGGCGGCGTTCGCCGGGAAGGACCACCTCATCCGACATCGACAAAGAGCGTGCCTTGTTGGCCTCGCGGGTGAGCACTCCCTTGCGTTCGAGCGCTCCGACGTGCTCGAACACCGTGACCTTGCTGACGCCGAGCGCGTCGGCGAGTTCCTGCATCGTCGGGGAATAGCCGTGTTCCTCGCGACACTCTCGAATGAGCTGGAGGATTCGAAGCTGCTTGGGCGTGAGGTTGGGTTCGAGGCTCATGGGAAGGATCCGGCCGAGGCGTCGGAAGAATGGGCGAGGAGAAGGTCGTGGTTGGCGAGGTGTGGGGTCGGGAACGTCCGGTTCGTCCGGCCGCTCCGAACGACGGCAGGAGGCGAGAGGGATCGATCAGGCGCTCGCCCGGCCGCCAACGCACCACGGGCAGGGGGGTTCGCGGTGGCCTCGAGGTCGGACCGCCACCCTCGGATCGCGCGGCACGGCTCGGCAGGAGATCGAGACGGGTCCGCGTGATGCCGAGGCGGCGATCGATCCAGCGCGGCCGCGTCACCTCGTGGAAGGCATGGGGATCGGTGCCGAGCAAGGCCGCGCGAGCGTCGTCCCGAGTGGCCGGGTCGGTGCTCGAACGAACGGAGTGATGGTTCTCGTGGACTGCGTCGTCCTCTCGCAGAGGTCCGGCGATTCGATGGCCCGCGATCTCGAACAGATCGAGGGCCAGCTTCGCGACAGCCTCGACGACGCGGCCCGGCAGGACGATCGGCGCCTTGATGATCGAGAAGAAAACCGAACTGCCGAAGCGCGCACGAAGTCGCCGCACGGCTGCGGCGAGCCGCGCGAGTTCGGTGTCCTCGAGCAAGGTCGTCGCATCGCCGGCGACGAGGTGGCCCTGGAGGCGATCCCGAAGGTCGTGTCCGGCGGCCGGCCCGGAGGCGACGATCCACTCCGGCACCCTGCGAACACGACTTGTCTTCCGGCGGCCAGACGAGGGAGACGATCGCCGTTGCGGGGTTCGTCCCAGCAGCAGTCGGCAGGCGTCCCCGCCTGGTCCGAGTTGGACGAGTGGGACGTCGCGTTCGGATCGAGGTGCGATGCTGAAGGTCGATGGCGAAGGGTCTTTGGGGGATGAGGTGTTCGGGCTGGATGGAGGCGTGTGGCACGGCATGTCGAAGTTCCGGGGACGGTCGTCCCGTCCCTGCTCCAAGGACGGGGTTCGCGTCCGTCACGTCCCCTGCACATCGGTAGGGGTATGTTCGGGTCGCGTGGGGAGGACTTCGGCAGGCCGGCGAATGCCGCTGCACTTTTCGTTCGGGTGATGTTACCCAAACAGAATCCTATCGGACGAGGCGCTGGACCACCTTGACCTTGAGGCCCTCTGGGAGGGATCCATGGCCGCGGCTACCGTGGCTCGGATGGACTCCACGCCTTCATCTCCGCCATCCCCGGCTCATCCGCGGGGGGACCGGGAGTCGGCTCGATCGGCCTGCGAGGGCCCTCCTCGGTCGCTCGAGCCGTCCTCGCTCGTCGATCCGGGGCGCTGGCTGCTCGACCCCGAGGTGATCTTTCTGAACCATGGGAGCTTCGGAGCCCGGACTCGAGAGGTCCTGGATCGCCAGGACGTCTGGCGGCGGCGCATGGAGAGGCAGCCGATCGAGATGATCGGGCGTCGGGTTCGCGAGTTCCTCGCGCCGAGCAAGGAGCGAGTGGCGAGTTTCGTGGGCGCCGACCCCGAAGGACTCGGGTTCGTGACCAACGCCACGGAGGGCGTCAACGCGGCCCTGCGGTCGGTGTCCTGGCGACGTGGTGATCGCGTGGTCGCGATCGATCACGTCTACCACGCGGTGCGGCAGACCCTTCGACGCCTCGCTGCGGAGTCGGGTGTGGAGTACGTCGAGGTTCCGCTTCCTCTTCCGATCCGGAGTTCGGAGGATGTGGTCGCGGCGATCGGCCCGCTGCTCGAGGCGCCGACGCGACTGCTGGTGATCGACCATGTCACGTCGCCGACGGCGGTGCGGATGCCGATCGAGCCGCTGCTCGAACGGTGTCGTGCGGCCGGCATCGAGACGCTCGTCGACGGCGCCCACGCGCCGGGCATGCTCGGACTCGATCTCCAGATGCTCCGCCCCGACCACTACACCGGCAATCTGCACAAGTGGGCCGGCGCGCCGCTCGGGACCGCGTTCCTGTGGTCCTCTCCAGCGGTGCGAGATCGAGTGCATCCCAACGTGACGAGCCACTTCTACGGCGAAGGATTCGCTCGGGAGTTCGACTGGCAGGGCACTCGCGATCTCTCCGCTTGGATCACCGCGGCGGAGGCGATCGACGATCTCGGCCGACTCGGCTGGGACCGGGTCCGTCGTCACAATCACGATCTCTGCCGTTGGGCTCACGCGATGTTGGTCGCGAGGTGGAGCATGGAACCGACGACGCCCCTCGACGGATCGATGCTCGGTTCGATCGCGTCGATCGCGCTGCCCGAGGGTGTGGCGACGCGTCACGAACGCCCCGAGGCGCTGCAGGCGGAGCTGCTGGCGCGGCATCGGATCGAGATTCCCGTGATCGACTGGGGCGGGCGTCGCTTCGTGCGGATTTCGGCGATGGTGCACAACCGGTCGTGGCAGTACGAACGCCTCGCCGAGGCGATCGAGGACCTCGCGACCTGAGCGGCCTTCAGGGAATCGCGCCCTCGAGTTCCGCGCGGGCGAGGTTCGCCGGGACGAACTCGTCGTTGAACCAGTGCCACCACGCCACGGGGTCGTAGCCCAGATCGCCTGTGGGATCGCCCTGGATCCGCGAGGTCATCGCGACCAGCGATCGGTGGACGTCGGTGCGGTAGCTGATGGCGACCGCGTCGCGAACCTGCAGCACCACGCCCTGGTAGATCGTGCCAGGCACGGGCTGAAACGCGCCCACGCCGTTGCCGACGATCGGGACGAGGTCGGCGACGTAGGAGATCTGACTGCCGATGGCGATCCAGGCGAGATCGCCGCTTTCGGGCACCTCGTCCGAGGCGACCTGGGCGAAGATCAGATGCGGAATCGCCGCGATGGCGTCGAGGTGTCCGGCAAGCAGGCCCGCTCGATTCACCGGCTCGTGCCGCAGGCCCCGCAGCGCGTCGTCGATGATCGCCAGCGCCGCCGGATCCGCCGGTCGTTGCAGACGCCGCTGGGCCTCGCCGCGCAGGGCGGGATCCTCGTCGTGGATGGCGATCCACGCCAGTGCGCCCTGGCCGGCCGAATCGAGCGATTCGAAGTGATCGAGCATCGCCCGCCGCACGTCGTCCTTCTCGCGTCGCAGAAGACGGTGCATGACGAGCAGCGAGGCCGGGTCTCGCCACTCGCGCAGCATGGCGATTCCGACCGCGCGAACGGCGGGATCCCGACGCATCCCGAAGTGGCGGCGCCGGATCGTGGCGATGGCGTCGGCGGCCTCTCGACTCGCGGGAGTGCCCGAGCCGGCGCCCAGATGCTCGGGGAGCAGTCCAGGCATCGCGCCGGGAATCCGTCCGACGGCACCGCGATCGGGAATCGGCTCGAGAAGGTTGGCCGGAAGTCCGCGTCCATCGTCGGGCTGGGCCGGCGCCGACGCGGTGATCGACGCGGCGGTGGGATCGGGATCCTCGAGAAGGCCGGGGGCGACGTCCTGTTCCCACGCCGGTGTCGCGAGCGCTCCCGGTGCGGGGGCCGCGACGAGGGCGGCGAGGATGACGACGTTCGTTCGCATGGCGTCTTGCTCGATGCGGCGGCGGGAGAGATCGGCTCGACGTGCCGGGACTCTCGAAGTCACGGGTCCGCCGCCGCCTCGTCGCTCCGAGTCACTGTAGTCCGCTCCGCCCCGCGGGCCGCTCGGGTTCCCTGGATCGAGGGGATTCGTCCGCTCAGCGAGCCTCGATCGCCTCGACCGCCCATTCGGGATGGCCCATCCGATCTCGTGCCGATCCCGCCTGCCGTCGGTCGGTGAAGCGACCGATCTGCACCGCCCAGAGCGTTCCCCGGCGACTCGAGATCCGCCGGACCGAGGCGGAGCCGAAGCCGGCGCTGCGGGCCATGGAGTCGACTTCCGCGGCTCGGGCCCGGGCCGCGGACTCGGACGAGAACGCACCGGCCTGCACCGTGAACCCACCTTGCATCGCCTCGGAGGAGGCTCGAACGCCCGATGTCGAGGCGCCGTCGAGCGAAGTCAGCGAACGCCTCGCTCGGTTGGCGAGATCCGGATCGGTCGAGCGACTCGCGAGCTCGAGGGCCCGCCGAGCCTCGTCGGTGCGGCCGAGGCGAGCGGTGGCGAGGCCATGCACGTAGGCCGCCTCCTCGGCGACGAGGCCGGTCGAGGACTGTTCGACCGACGACGCGAGTTGCGATGCAAGCTCGAAGTCTCCGCGTCGGTAGGCCGACTCGGCCCGATCGAGGGTGGCGGGGGTTCGATCCGGAGTCGTGGAACAGCCGCACGGGGCGACCGCAACCGGCAGGCCGACCAGCACGATGAGGACGAGCGAAGCGAAGTCGGCGCGGCGAGTCGTGGTCGGTTTGGGCATCGGGAGTTCCGGGAGCGCGTCCTCGTCCATGGGAACTGTCGGCACGACGCCGGGATCGCCTTCGGAATCCGCCGGCACGCTACGGTACCGATCGGGAGCCCCCGAAATGTCCTTCGCACGCGCCATCTCGAGAAGACTGCTCCGATCGCCGCGTCGCATCGCCGTCGTCGACGACCAGCGCCGATGGCGGAGCATCGAACTGCTGGTCGGTTCGTGGCATCTGGCCCGCGAGATCGAGTCGGCGAGCCGTCGGCCCCGAATCGGGGTGATGTTGCCGACCTCGGGCCTCTTTCCGATGGCGCTGCTCGCGGCGTGGTCGCTTGGCCGGACCATCGTGCCGCTCAACTATCTGCTCCGTCGGGAGGAGATCGAATTCGTCATCGAGGACGCCGGTCTCGACGCGGTCGTCACCGTCGGTCCAATGCTCGACTTCGTCGGCGGGCTGCCCGAGTCGTTGCGGTTGCTGAAGCTCGACGAGATGAAGGCGAAGTTCAAGGGTCTTCCACGGCCTCGCCGCATGCGAGGCGTGCCCGCCGACGAGCCGGCGGTCATCCTGTACACGTCGGGGACCTCGGGACGACCCAAGGGTGTGATGCTGCTCGAGCGGAATCTCGCGGCCAACGTCCGCCAGTGCCGGGAGTGGGCGGACTTCGATCGCGACGACGTTCTCCTTGGAGTGCTGCCGCAGTTCCACAGCTTCGGCCTGACCGTGCTGACCCTGCTGCCGTTGGCTTGCGGTTGCCGGGCGATCTACACCGCCCGATTCCAGCCGGCCCGACTGGTGCAACTGGCGGTGGAGCATCGACCGACGGCGTTCGTCGCGATTCCGTCGATGTTCAACGCCCTTCGCCTGGTCAAGTCGGCGCCGTCGGACGCGTTCTCCTCGTTGCGGTACGCCGTCTCCGGCGGCGAACCACTGCCAGACGCGGTGTCGACCGGCTTTCGCGAGCGGTTCGGCGTGACCGTCGCGGAGGGCTACGGTCTCACCGAGACCGGCCCCGTCTCCAACTGGTGTCGGCCGCAGGAGTATCGCCCGCACTCCGTCGGTCCGCCGCTGCCCGAGGTCGAGGAGCGCATCGTCGATCCGGAGGGCCGGGACCTTCCGCCGGGCGAGGACGGTGAAGTGCGGATCAAGGGGCCCAACGTGATGGCGGGCTACTACCGGCGCCCGGAGGAGACCGCGGCGGCGTTCGACGAGCGTGGGTTCTTTCGAACCGGAGACATGGGTCGGTTCGACGAGGCGGGGCATCTGCACATCACCGGGCGGTTGAAGGAGATGCTGATCGTCGCCGGTGAGAACGTCTTCCCGCGGGAGATCGAGGAGGTCCTCGACGCCCATCCCGACGTGAAGGCGTCGGCGGTCGTGGGGATGTCCGATCCCTCGCGAGGAGAGGTGCCGCTGGCATTCGTCGAGATGATCGAGGGCGCGGTGTTCGACGAGACCTCGCTGCGGAGCCACTGCCGAAGTCGCCTCGGTCAGCACAAGGTGCCGAGGGAGATCCGACGCATCGAGGAACTGCCTCGCAACGCCACCGGGAAGATCATGCGCCGGATGCTGCGGGCCGATCCGGCGGAGGGCTGATCGCAACGCCTCGGAGGCGTCTTCAGGAGCAGTCGCCCCACGCGGCAAGCAGCGTGGCCAGATCGGCGCCGCCGACGGTCCCGTCGCCGTCGAGATCGCTCTCGCTTCCCGAGACGGAGCCCCAGTCGGCAAGCAGCGTGGCCAGATCGGCGCCGCCCACGGTGCCGTCGCCGTCGAGGTCGGCCGGACATGGGGGTGGGCAGAACTCCGCGGTGCATTCCAGCGTCAGGGTGCCCTCGCCGGTGTCGCCCTTGAACCCCCCGACGCGGATCAGGTAGGTCTCGCCGCAGACGATCGGCGCCAGCAGACGACTGGCGCCCGTCGGGGTGCAGAGTGGAGCCTGGTCGTTGCAGGCGATCACCTCGCCGTCCTTGCACCCCCCGGCGTAGACCGCGAGGCGGGTGTCGAAGGCGTCGAAGTCGCAGGTCCGAACCTTCAGGAAGCCGTCGCAAACCGCCACGTGCAGGAACCAGACGTCGCTCTCGAAGGACAGGCCGAAGCCTTCGTCGCACGCCTCGGGGAGTTCCGGCCCGTCGGTGTCGGCAAGCCGATTCGAGAAGGGCGTGCTGCCGAGGGGAATCTCCAAGGCGTCGGCGCAAAGGTCGTTGGCGGGCGGCTCGAGACCACAGATGGTCTCGGCGAGGCCGACGCAGAGTTCGTCCCACGCCGTCGAGCAGCAGAGGGGGTCGATCTTGCATACGGCCGTGCAGCACTCCGCATCGGCGCATCCGGGCGTGGCGTGCGGCACGCCGCAGGGTTCGGTGGAGATCTCGCAGAAGTCGGCGCAGGGCGTCGCCGCATCGATTCGGAGGCGATAGGTCCCGAGATCGCAGGCGAGAAGGTCTCCGCCGATCTCGTCGGCGGTTCCAGGAGCGACCAGGACCCGCCAGATGCCAGGCGTCAGACACGCCGACACCGAGGTCGGTGCGCACAGGTCGCTGACGGCGACCAGAGGCGATGCCGAAAGGTCCGAGCAGTCGCCCGGCGGTCCCGGCAGGATGGCCGCGAAGGCTTCGACGCCGGCGGTGAAGGTCAGATCGACCTCGGTCTCGGGCGCCCCGAGATCCGGGATCTCGATCTCGAACACGTCCACATCCGGGCCGAGCTTCTTGTCGACGTCGAACCCGCCGCAGAGTTCCACCCCGGGGTCGAGCGCCTCCGGCGACGAGGAGGAATCGCCCAGCACACAGGGGTCGTTGGTTCGGGTTCCGCAGGCCTCCGATTCCTGCACGGCCTCCGGGAGGCATTCGATGGTGCAGCCCTTCACGCAGAACTGCGAGGCCAGGGCCACGCAGAAGGTGTCCCACGAGGTGCTGCAGCAGGTCGGATCGATGCCGCAGACGCTGTCGCAGCACGCCTCGTCGTCGCAGGCGCCGGTGGAGTGGGGAACCTCGCAGGAGCCGGCTTCGGGATCTCCGCAGGTTCCGGGGCCGCCGGTCTTGCAGTTGAATCCGGCGAGGATGGCGCAGGTCGTGTCCCAGGCGGAGTCGCAGCAGAACGCGTCGATGGTGCACACCGTCTCGCAGCAGGTCTCGTCGTCGCAGGCGGGAGTGCCGTTGGCGATCGAGCAGGGGCCGTTGACCGCGGCGCCGCACAGACCGATGCAAAGTTGGTTGGCCAGCTGTACGCAGTCGAAGTCCCACGCCTCGGCGCAGCAGATCGGATCGACGGCGCACACCGTCGTGCAGCAGTCCACATCCTCGCAGCCCCCGACGAACGCCGGCTCGAGACAGGAGCCGCCCTTCCCGCACGACTGGGCATGGAGCCACGGCCCCAAGACGAGGGCGATCGCGGAGGCGAGAGCTCGGATGTGGAGGTGATGAATCACGGTCGCCAAGGTTGAATCGGTGCGCCGGTGCCTACGAGGCCGCGAGATCCGAGGTTCCCCGAACCTCTCGCCGCGTCGAGGATCGGCGGACTTCGGGGGGACCCGAGGGGGTCTCACGAAAAACCCCCGGGCCGAAGCCCGGGGGTGGGGGTCCTGAGAGGCTCGTCCTGATCAGCTGCCGGTCCAGCCGGCGAGCAGGATGTTGAGGTCCGCGGCGTTCACGATGCCGTCGCCGTTGATGTCGGCGATCGCGTTGTCGGTGCCCCATGCGGCGAGCAGGATGTTGAGGTCCGCGGCGTTGACCACGCCGTCGCCGTTGAGGTCGCCCGGGTCGGTGGGGTCGTCGCAGGCATCACCGGCACAACTGATGGCCATCTGTCCCGAACCGCTGCCGGCGGTGCTGTAGGCACCGAACTGGATGTAGTACGCCTCGCCGCAGACCGCATCGAACGTCACCTCGCTTCGAAGGCCGCAGGTGTCGTCGTTGCAGGCCACGATGGTGAGGCTGTCGCAGTCCGGACCGCTCCAGACGGCCAACTTGGTGTCGAAGCTGGCCGATCCGCCGTTGGCCTCGCAGAACGAGATCGTCACGGTGCCGTCGCAGGTCGTCGAGTAGGAGTACCAGACGTCGTTGTTGACGGTCGCCGAGCCGAAGAACGTGCACAGGTCCTCGGGCGGCTGGATCGGGCTGTTGGTGGCGTTGAAGTTGTTGACGCCGGTGACGCCGTCGAACACCTCGATGGCGCCCTCGCACTCGTCGTTCTCCGGCGTGCCGCCGCCGCCGCCTTCGCCGATCGACAGGACGCCGTCACCCTGACCCGCGGCCCCGTAGGAACCCAGGCGGATGTAGTAGGTGACGCCCTCCTCGACCGACATCGGCATCGACGAGGTGAAGCCGGAGCAGCCGTCGCCGTCGTCGTTGCAGGCGACCAGCTCGAGCGACTCGCACTCGCCGACGTAGGCGGCGAGACGGGTGTCGAAGGAGGCCTGGTTGCAGGTCGAGACGGTGATGTCGCCGGTCTGGTCCGAAACCCACTTGAACCAGATGTCGTTGAACATCGTGACGCTGCCGAAGCTCTCGCACTCCGCGGGGAGATTGTCGCCCTCGGTGAACGAACCGACGTTCGAGAACGGCGTGTCTCCGGTCTCGACCTCGATGGCTCCGGCGCAGACGTCGTTGTCCAGACCGCACTGATCGGTCTCGACCGCGGTCAGCGTCGCGGTGTAGTTGGTGGAATCCGAACCGCAGGGGATGCCGCCGAAGACCGGCAGGGCGACGAACGCCCGGTAGGTGCCGGCCGGGAGACACGCCTCGACGGTCGTCGGGCAGGTTCCGGCGTCGTCGCTGGCGATGATCGCCGGCGGGCAGGACGCCGAGATGAGGAACGCCACGACGTCGATGTCGGCGTTGACGGCCCAGGTCACGTCGCTGTCGACGTCGACGGTGAACTCGTACCAGTCCGTGTCGCGGGTGTTGTCGTCGGCCCAGAACGTGCCGCAGACGGTGTCGCCGATCGACAGCGGGGTCGTCGGTCCGGGATCGCCGGAATTGCAGCCGCCGTTGGTGTCGCTGCCGCAGGGCTCACCCTCCTCGACGGCGTCGGGCGGGCAGTTCTGGCCGGCCTCGCAGGGCTCCGCGAAGCAGAGGGCCAGGGCGGTGTCGGCGCAGATCTGGTCCCACGCGGTGTCGCAGCAGAACGGGTCGCCGGCACAGACGAGTTCGCAGCACTCCGCGTCCTCGCAGTAGGGGGTGCCGTTGGCTTCGCTGCAGCTGCCGGTGCCCGGCACGCCGCAGGCGGGGAGTTCCGGGCACTCGATGTCGCAACCGCAGAGCGACAGGATGCCGGTGCCCGAAGCGGTGGCGCCGAAGGATCCGACGCGGATGTAGTAGGTCACGCCTTCGAACGCCTCGAACTGAAGCTGCGAGGTGAACCCGGTGCACCCGGTGCCGTCGTCGTTGCAGGCGATCTCCTCGCCGGGCAGCTCCGGGCAGACCTCGGCGTAGACCGCGAGGCGGGTGTCGAAGTCGGCCTGGTTGCAGGTCGAGACCTGGGCGAGGGTGTCGCAGGTCGGGGTCCACTGGAACCAGATGTCGTTGAAGATCTGGGTGCTTCCAAAGCTCTCGCAGGCCGCACCGAGCGGGGGCTGGCTCGTGAACGCGCCGATGGTGCTGAAGTCGGTGTCGCCCTCGAAGATCTCGATGGCGCCGGCGCAGTCGTCGTTCTCAGGCGGCACGGGGCATCCGGCGGCCTTCGGGTCGTTCACGGTCAGTTCGGCCGTGTAGGAGATGCCGGGGCAGGCGAATCCGTTGAACGCGTTGAGGCCTGCGAAGACCACGTAGGTGCCCGCCGGGAGGCAGGCCGACACGGTCGTCGGGCACTGTCCGCCGCCGGCCTCGATGACCGCCGCCGGGCAGGTGCCGGTGATGACGAACGCCACCATCGGGGCGCCGGGGGAGTCGTTGTCGAGACCGCTGCCGTTCACGGTCCAACTGACCTCGGCGAAGTCGGTCAGAGTGAAGCGGTACCAGTCGGTGTCGCGGGTGTCGAAGTCGGCCCAGGCGTTGCCGCAGACCGAGACGCTGTCGCCGACGCCGACCGAGCCGAGCTCGGTGTAGACCGGGGTGGCGCTGTTGCAGCCGCCGTTGGTGTCCTCGCCGCAGGGCTCGTTCTCGTTGACGTCCTCGTTGCCGGTGCACTCGCCGTCGGGGCAGGGCTCGCCGTAGCAGAGCTGCAGGGCGGCGTCGGCGCAGATCTGATCCCACGCCGTGTCGCAGCAGAACGGGTCGGCGGCGCAGATCGTGTTGCAGCAGCCCAGGTCGTCGCAGAAGGGCGTGCCGTTGGCGACGTCGCAGCCGCCGGAGTTCGGGTCGCCGCATCCGCCGCTGCCGCCGCAGAGGGCGTTGGCGTCGTCGACGCAGGTCGCGTCCCACTCGACGTCGCAGCAGAAGGGGTTGAATTCGCAGACGACGCAGCAGCAGTCCGCATCGCTGCAGCCCGGGTCGGTGCTCACGGTGAAGCAGTCGCCGCCGGTGCCGCAGGTCTCGAACTCGCAGGGGCCGCCGCCGCCGCCACCGCAGAGATCGCACTGATCGTTGGCGGTCGCCGCACAGACGTCGTCCCACTCGACGTCGCAGCAGAACGCGTCGAGACCGCACACGAGCTCGCAGCAGGTCTGGTCGTCGCAGAAGGCCGAGCCGTTCGCCTCGCAGCAGTCGCCGGTGGCGGGATCGCCACAGGACTGGGCATGCACGGACGAGGTCGAGAAGACGAGGGCGAGGAAGCCGAACGTGGCGATGAACGCCATTCGGGCCCCGACAAGTCCGCGAGTGAGCTTCATGAACGAGTCTCCTGATCTGCCTTCCGCCACGCGTCGCGGCGAGTGATGTCCCACACCAAGGTTCGTCCGGCACATCTCAAGTGACACGAGGACGCCGGTCGTCGTATCGGCGTGCCACACCAAGACCTGCTCGGAAGGGTCGCGCCCCGTCACTTGGGGCGATTGGGCGAACATCCATGCCTGACCCCGGGCGGATCCATTCCGCCCTCCAATCATCGAAGATAACCCAGACCGAACCCGGTCAAAGTCCCGGATTGGACATTCGCCGATGATTCCGAATTCGGCCGTGCTCGCCCGCGAGGTTCCCGGATTCTGAAATCGCCTACCCTCTCGGACCCTCGCGGCATGGAACCGCTCGCCGCGCGATTGCCACATCACACCTCTCCAGGAGTCCGCCAATGCCCGCCCGAAAGGGAGAACCCGCCCCACCGATCGCCCTTCCCGACGCCCCCGGCCACATGGTCGACCTTGGGGAGGTGTTTGGAAAGCGGAAGGCGGTGATCCTCTTCTTCCCGCTCGCCTTCAGTCCCGTCTGCACCGAGGAGATGTGCACCTTTCGAGACAACTGGGGCAAGTGGGAGGAACTGGGCTGCGACATCTACGGCATCTCCGTCGACAGTCCGTTCGTCACGGCGAAGTTCCGCGAACTCGAGGGCATTCCCTTCCCGGTGCTCTCGGACTTCAACAAGACCGTCTCCCGTGCCTATGGATGCCTGCACCGGGAGCTGTTCGGCATGAAGGGCTTCTCCAAGCGGGCCGCCTTCGTGGTCGACGCCTCCGGCGACGTGGTCTACCGGTGGGTGACCAACGATCCCAAGAACCAGGTGAAGTTCGAGGCGATCCGTCGGGCGGTGAAGAACTGCTGACCCCCGCCCGGAGGATCCCGAGCGGCATGGGATCCGTGCCGGGCCGTCGTCATGCACTGCGGTCAGTGGGGCAGGGTGAACTGGAAGTAGGGCGGCTGCTCGAGAAGGCGAGGTCTCGCGGCGACGCGGGTCTCGCCGGTCGTGGGATCGAACTCGACGGTCGCGAAGCCCGGCGAAAGGTCGTGCAGGCGAGCCGGTGAGATGCCGCGCCGGGTCGGATTCGCCACCCGCCACACCGTCATGGGATTCCCGAACGCGTCTTCGAAGTCGCCGCCTCCGCGGGGCATGCCGGAAACCGGTGCGCCGCCCGGGACTCGAGGCATCCAGCGACGCGGCCAGGTGTTGGCGATCGCCGGCGAGGTCAGGACGAACGGCCCGTCGCGGAATCCATCGAGGCCGTACTGGACCAGCGTCGCGAGGTGCTGGTCGCCGGCGAGATGCAACGCATCGGCGTCCGCGATCGACCGCACCGCCCGGGTGCGAGCGGGCTGCGGCCAACCGTTGGTGTCCGTGTCGGCGACCGGTGCATCGTTCGGAGGCCAGTCGCCCTCGGCGAGATCGAGCACCTCGAGCGACGGCACGACCGCATCGGTGCGGCCCTCCGGCAGGGCATGGACCGCGACGAAGGGGCTCTGCGACAGGACCAGTCGCCGCGGCGCGTCCGGCCGGGGATCGCTCGCCCACTCGGCGAGAAACGTCTCCTGGGCCTTGCCGAGCAGTGACGCGTCCTCGACCGCGGCATCCCGCGGATCGAATCCCTCCGTGGTGAAGAACCCGTTCTTCACGCCGCCCCCGGGCACCTTCACGCTGGCGGAGTCCTTCCACATGCGGTCGGCGAGGATCGCCATGTCGAACGGCCCCCAGACCAGACGCGTGGTGTACGGCTCGACGCCGGCGCCGATCGGTCCTTCCACCCGCGTCGGCGGCAAGTGCGAGGTCTGGGTGCGGTGGACCATGTTCACCCACTCGATGGGCATCCGGTAGCCACCGGCGTCCTGGGCGGTGAGGCCGTCGCGGGCCTTCGCCTCGATGCCTCCGGCACCCCACAGATTGCCGTGGTAGACGTCGTGGTCGTCGGTGATCAGCACCGCGGGTCGATCGCGCAGCAGATGGCCGAAACTCCTGAGGAACCTCTGCCACTTCGTGTGGTAGTCGAGGGGATCGCGGTCGACCCCCGTCAGATCGCCTTCGTACAGCTGATCGCCTGCGAAGAAGAGCAGATCCGGATCGAACGCCTCGAGCGACTCCGCAAGATCGGCGTGGGGGTACCAGATGCCGTCGTGATTCCATGTCGCACCGCCGGTCCAGTGCTTGATGCAGCTCAGCGAGGCGATTCGAGATGGTCGATCGAGCGGCTCCCCGCGCAGCGTTCCGTCGCGGGCGAACGGGCGAAAGGTGCCGTCGGGTTCGGCCAGCATCCCGACGACGCGGTAGCGCAGGTCGCCGCCCTGCGGGACCATCACGCCCGGCGCCTCGAAGGTCGCGGTGAACGACGTCGCATCGACGTTCGCATCGGCGACGTCCCGGAAACGCCCGCGGGCGTCCTCGAGCTGAAGGCGGCACTCGACGACGGTGTGGGCGGGAACCGGTTGGAACTGCGCCGTGAGGCGCAGGTCGTGCCCCATGCGGCTGTCCGAAGGATCGCCGCCGCGGCGACTCAGAGAGTACATCGTCGCCAGCACCGGCTCGTCGAGCCGCTCCGGCGCGGAGGCGACCGCGGGACCCGCCGCGTCGAAGTCGGCGAAGGCGAAGCCGTTCGGACTGCGATGGGAGACGAGGGCGAGACCACCGTCGATCGCGGCCGCATCCAGGCCCTCGAGGACGAGCACGCTGCCCGGCCCGCCTCCGTCCTCCTCCCGCAGCGTCGCCACCAGCGTGAAGCGATCGTCCGCCTCGTCGCCGTCGCGATCGCGAATCAGCTCGATCCGCAGTCGCACCGACTCCGCCGAGGTCCAGGCGCCATCTGCGACTCCGCCATCGATCGCCGCTCCGAGTCTCGGCAGACTCGCCAGGCTCGCGTCGTTGGGAAGCGTCCAGCGGAAGCCTCCGTCGCGGGGCTGCGAGAAGTCGAGCGCGTGCAGCCGTCGTTGCCCGTCGACGGCGATGATCATGCCACCGTCGGGTCCGGGGCTCTGTTGGACGAGGGCGGTCAGTCGGGGGTCGACCTCTCGACCACCCGCACCGAGAAGCACCCCTGCGAAGGCGAGATCGCCCATCGTCGCGAGCTCGCCGTCGGCGGCGGTTCGGGGCCTGATCGAGACCTCGACGAAGCCGATCGGTCCCGGCCGGGGCTCGAGCTGGGGATCGACCGCCGTGCCGAGGCGATGCGCCGTGCGGACCGCGTCGCGGGCGTTCACGCACTCGATGGCGTCGGCGGTCCGTCGCCAGTCCTGAAGGCGATTGGGCTGCCAGTGCGGTCCGAGCCACGTCATGCCGGCGGCGGCGACATCCCGAGCGTGTTCGCGCCGGGCGATGCCGCGAAGCCGCGCGACGACCTCGGGATGCGCCGCGGAGACGTCGGTGACCTCGCCGATCTCGGCCTCGAGATCGAACAGTTCGAGTCCGATGGTCCGCCCGTAGTCGTACTTGCCGGGCCGACCGCCCGACCCGACCTCGCGGCCCTGCATCGATCGGTAGCGGTGGGGCAGATGCAACTTCCAGCGTCCTTCGCGGACCGCCTGCACCTCCTGCCCGCCGCCGGGTGCGTGATACCAGTAGAGGATGGGTCCTCGATCGAGGGGGGTGCCCTCGGGATCCTCGAGCGAGGCGAGCACGCTTCGGCCCTCGACCTCGACGGGCGTCGGCGCCCCGATCGCGTCGGCGAGCGTCGGCAGCATGTCGATCGCGTTGAATGGCGCCTCGATGGTCTCGCCTGCTGGGAATCGCCCGGGCCAGCGGGCGATCCAAGGCACCCGGACGCCGCCCTCGAAGGTGGTGCCCTTGCCCTCGCGAAGCGGGCCGGTGGTGCCCGCGCGGTCGCCGTAGGAGAGCCACGGACCGTTGTCGCTGGTGAAGACGACGATGGTGTTCTCGGCGACGCCGTTGGCCTCGAGCGTGTCGAGGATCGTGCCCATCGACGCATCGATCTCGGCGACGACGTCGCCGTAGAGACCGGTCCCGCTGCGGCCGGCGCCGCTCTCGCTGACGAAGAGGGGAACGTGCGGCATGGGGTGCGGCACGTACAGCAGGAAGGGGCGATCCGCCGCGACGCTTCTTCGAATGAAGTCCGCGCCGCGAGCGGCGGCCTCGGTGGTGAAGCGACGCTGGTCGGGGTTCTCCTCGACGAGGCGTTCGCCCTCGGCATCGCCCTCGCGAAGCGGAAGCGGCGGGTAGTGCTGGGGGCTTTCGGGGTGCCGGGGCCACATGTCGTTGGAGTAGGGGATGCCCCACCATTCGTCGAAGCCGTGCTGCGTCGGGAGATGCGGCTCGTGATCCCCCAGATGCCACTTGCCGAAGAGCGCGGTGGCGTATCCGCGGTCGCGGCAGAGTTCCGCGAGCGTGATGACGTTCTCGTCGAGGCCACGCTTCGCCCGCGGACCCAGCGCCCCGGTGATTCCGATTCGGTGCGGATAGCGGCCGGTCAGCAACGCCGCCCGCGACGCCGAGCAGACCGGTTGGGCCACCGAGAAGTCCGTGGCTCGGAGGCCTTCGCCGGCGAGCGCATCGAGTCGAGGTGTCGGTGCGACCGTTCCCCCGTAGCACCCGAGATCGCCATAGCCGAGGTCGTCGACGAACATGATCACGATGTTCGGGGCGCCGGGTCGCACGCCATCGTGCGAGTCGGCGACCGGATCGACGAGCGCGTGGAGTAGGGCGACACCGATGGTGATCTGCTGAAGCATCATCCTTCGAGCGTCCTCGCTCGGGTCGATTGGTGCAAGCGACCGGCAGGCGTGGCGCGTTCCTCGCCCGACCGAGTCGGCGTGCGAGCCGACTCGGAACGTCGCTGTCGCGACCCGAGCGCTGGACGAACCGGTTCCGAAGCCCAAGATGGGGCTGCGTTCATGGATCGGCGACGGACACCGCCGACCGAGGTCGCAGGAGCCAGACCATGCCCGCCACCACTCGGATCCTCGTTTCGCTCTTCGCCGTGCTTCCGGCGATCGCGCTTTGCGGCGGATGCGTCTCGGCCAAGGCTTCGCAGGGGAGCGCGGCGTCGACGGCGGGGAGGGACGCGCAACCCACCGCGGATCGGCCGCCCAACGTGGTCCTCTTGTTCTTCGACGATCTCGGCGTCGGTGATCTCGGATGCACCGGCAGCCCGGTCATCCGCACGCCGCGAATCGACGCGATCGCCCGCGAGGGCATGATGTTCACGCAGGCGTACTCCGCGGCTTCGGTGTGCGCGCCGAGCCGGGCGAGCCTCTTGACCGGTCTCGATCTCGGCCGTTGCCAGATCCGCGACAACAAGGAGGTCGCGAACCTCGACGACGGGACCTACGGCGGGCAGCCGGCCCTGGAACCGGGGACCGAGACGATCGCGACGGCCTTGAGGCGGCGAGGCTACGCGACGATGGCCACCGGAAAGTGGGGCCTCGGCGGGCCCGGCGAGATGGACGGACATCCGCTCGAGTTCGGCTTCGACCGCTGGTACGGATACCTCTGCCAGCGGAACGCCCACAACTTCTATCCGCGGTACCTGTTCGACGATCGCGAGCAGGTTCCGCTGGAAGGCAACGACCGCGGCCTCTCCGGCGAGCAGTACGCACCGGACCTGATGCGGGAGGCGGTGCTGGACTGGCTCGACACGGAGATCGCGCCGCATCCGGATCGGCCCTTCTTCATCTACTACGCGACGATCGTGCCCCACCTGGCGCTGCAGGCGCCCGAGGAGTCCGTCGCGGAGTACCGAGGCGAGTTCGAGGACTTCGCCTACGACGGCAAGCGCTGGTACCTGCCGTGCGAGGAGCCCCGCGCGACCTACGCGGCGATGATCTCCCGCGCCGACGCGGACTTCGGCGCGGTCGTCGATCGGATCGAGGCGATGGGGCTCGCCGAGGACACCGTCTACATCGTGACCAGCGACAACGGAGCGACCTGGGACATCGGCGGATTCGATCCGGACTTCTTCCAGAGCAATCGCGAACTCCGCGGACACAAGACCCAACTCTACGAGGGTGGTCTTCGGGTGCCCTTCATCGCGACCTGGCCCGGTCGGATCGAGGCTGGATCCGAGTGCGATCTTCCGGTCGTGGGCTACGACCTCTTCCCGACGATTCTCGAGATCGCCGGCGCCGAGTCCGCGACCGAGCCCTCGGGGATCGCGCTGGTCTCCGCGTTCGAGGGCGACGCACCATCGAAGCGGCCGCCGCTCTACTGGGAGCAGCCCTCCGGGCGTGCGTCGGTGGCGGCGAGGTTCGGGAACCACAAGGCGATTCGTCAGAACATTCGAACGGTCGAGGACCCACCGATCGAGATCTACGACCTCGCGGTCGATCCCAACGAGACCACCGATCTCGCGCCATCGCGACCGGATCTCGTCGCCGAGGCGGAGGCGATCTTCGCCAAGCGCACCCCGAGCCGGGAACCTCGTTGGAACCCCACCTACGAGCCGCCGCCGCCGCCGGTGGAGGACGGTGGGGCTGCGAACGCCGAGATCCCGTCGACGGCTCTGAAGTGGACCGGCGACGGGGGTTCCTCGGATCCTCGCGATCCGGCCAACTGGGCTGCCGAGGAAGGCGTCGACATCGAGGCGGCGGTCGTGGGAAGCTCACCGATCGAGTCCGTGCTGGTGGTCGATCTCGGCCCGGACGGCGCCGTCGCGTGGCCGACGATCGACTTCGCCGGCGACGGCGGTCTCGTGCTGCAGTCGGGTCGCATCGAAGGCGCGAGGGCGGGCCTGCGGGGCGGCTTCGTCGAAGTTCGCGGAGGCCTGCTCGAGCGGCAGTTCCTGGCGCAGAGTCGAGGCACCGTCTCCTCGGGCGCCACGCTGCGTCTGACCGGTGCGCACCTGCCCTTGAACGGGGCGACCGTCGGTCTCGAGCGTGGTGGCGTCGTCGAGTTGCCGGGCCTCGATGCGGATGCCGCACGATCGCGGGCCCTGCCGAGGATCGAGGGCGAGCCTCCCCCGTCGCTCCGGGTGCGAGGAGAGGATTCGACCACCATCGTGACCTCCTCGTAGCGCTCTCGAGGCTGACCTCGCCGTCGATCGCGGCATCCAAAGGCGCTCGGAATGCGGCAGACGACGGCCGGGAGCCGGCGGGCGGGGGCGTGCCCAGCCCACGGCGTTCGTGATTCCCGGAGTGTGAACGACGGAAGTCGACCCGGGAGTCCGCCTGACGCCCCCTTGGACGATCGATCGACGCCTGACGCGGTGCCGCCGCCACTTTGCAAGGCGAGTAGTCTTTCTCGCCGAGGATGAATCGGCCGTCACGCACACCCCCCCGGAGCCCTCGAACATGTCCAGATGCACGATCGCCGGAGCCCTTGTCGCGGGGTTGCTCGCCGGATGCGCCGCGACGCCGGAGCGTTCCGCTTCGACGTCGCTGTCCACGAGGGCCGGAGCCATCGACTCCGCCGGCCTCGATGCCGATGCGAGTCGTGCCGCTCGCTGGGCCGGCATCGACGACACCGTCTGGCCGAGTCCGGTCTCCGAACCCATGGTCGTCGCGACGGCGAGAGCGCCCGTCCACACGCTGCCCACGACGAGTTCGCGTCTGCTCGGCACCTTGAAGCAGAGCGGCGAGATCGTCGTCGAGGAGAAGCTGCTGTGGGCTCGCGCGACGCCGCAGATGGACTCCCCGAACGCGGGGGACGACCGATCGTGGACGCCGACCTGGGCGAAGTTCCGCGTCGGCGACGTCGTGGGGTACGTGCCCTGGTCCTGTCTGGTCACGCCGAGCCGGTACGAGGCGAGGCCTCCCGCCGACGTGATGCTTGGCGCCGAATCGGATCTTCAGGACATCGCCTTCGGGACCTTCGGATCCCCCTCCTCGGTCGGGGGTGGGGGGTTGCCGTGGATGCAGGTGTTCGCGACTCGCCCCGACCGTGACGCCGTCGATGGGTTCATCCTCGCCGCGGAGCCACGCGCGTTCCCGACGCTCGAGGCCGCATCGGCGCTGGAGACGTCCTTCGACGATCCCTCGCCGGCGGACCGGTTCTTCCTTGGCCGAGAGCTCGCGGGCCGGATCCTCGCGGTCGTGCCGGCGGCGGATTCGGCGGGCGACATGGCCGTCCGAGTGGCGACGATCGGCGCT
Organism: Planctomycetota bacterium; assembly: GCA_017859745.1. Taxonomy (GTDB): domain Bacteria; phylum Planctomycetota; class Phycisphaerae; order Phycisphaerales; family SM1A02; genus VGXO01. The sequence continues at coordinate 12,266 of JAFMML010000024.1, read as the reverse complement.
GCGGTGGCTCGCGAGAGTCGCCTGCCTCGCCCCTATGCCGATTGGATCTGGATCGTGCTCGAGGCGCCGGACGTCGTCGATGCGTTCGCGCTGCCCGGGGGCTTCGTCTTCGTCACCTCAGGCCTTGTCGAGGCCGTTTCCGACGCCGAACTCTCGGCGTTGCTCGGCCGCGAAGTGGCGAGGGTGGAGCGTTCGGCATCGATGCGCGCGATGGGCGAAGGACTCCAACGCCGCGCCGATCGGCTGCGACGATTCGCCCTCGACGGGGGCGATGCCCGGGGGGACGCCGACCGCTGGTCGGATGCCGAGCAGGCGATGGCGCTCGCCGCCGAGTCGCAGACCCCGCTCGCCTGGTTCGCCGACGAGATCGACGACGACCCGGTGGCCATCGATCTTCGAGGCGTCGCTCTGTCTGCTGCAGCAGGATTCGACCCGTGGGCGTTGACCGACTTCACGGTGCGAATGATCAACGAAGGCCGCCGCGTGCCCGGCATGCGGATCTCCCCGGCAGCGGCTCTCGAACTCGCTGGTGGCACCGAGGCCTTGATGGCCTCTCGCGACACCGTCGCGGGCGCCAGCCCGGAATCTTCCGTGGAGGAGTGAGTTCGCTGGCCTGGAACCTCGGTCGATTCCAGTCGATTCCGGGGCGGCCCGACGAATGGATCTGCAATGAACCACGAGCCCGGCCAAGGCCGGGCTCGTGTTCCGTTCAGGAGTCGTGGGTCGCAGGGGCCGTTGCGGTCCGGTCGCCTGTGCGACCGGGCCGCCGTGAACTCACTTGCCCCACGCCGCGAGAAGGAGGGCGAGGTCTGCGCCTCCGACGGTGCCGTCGCCGTCGAGATCGGCGGGCCCGGGCTGGCCCCACGCAGCGAGCAGGACCGCGAGGTCCGCGCCCCCGACGGTGCCGTCGCCGTCGAGATCCGCGGGGTTGCCCGCATCCTCGCAGACCACCCGCTCGACCTTGACGAGATCGATGCCGACCTCGGTGATCGAGTTGTTCGGGCGATCCTGGGCGATGAAGCGGATGATCAGGGTCTCGCCGGGCGTTGCCGCGGAGGACACCGAGAAGCTCCGTTCGGTCCACGCCGCGGCGCTCGCGGACACCTCGTCCGCGAGGTGCCAGGACGCGCCGTCATCGGTCGAGATCTCGATCTGGAGCGTGTCCGCCTGCACCGGATCGCCGGCGTCGTTGCAGAAGAACCAGCAGCGGTAGGAGACCGTCGCGTCCTCGCCTGCGAGCAGAATCGCGGTCGAGGTCAGCACCGTCGGGCCCAGGTCGAGGTCGCTGCTGCCGGCGGTGCCTCCCGGCATGCCGTTGTAGGTGACCCAGGCCATCTCGCCGTCGCCGGCGACGTCGGGCGCCGCCTGCTGGCCGCCGGTGACGGTCGGGATCGGATCGGCCCGCTCCCAACCGGGGGTGATCATGCCGGCGTCGTTCACGACGGTCCATCCCGCGTCGTCGATCTCGAAGCTCTCCTCGTAGGCGACCTCGACGCCGGTCGAGACCGTCGGCGAGAACGTGCTGCCCGGAGCCGTCGGCGGGTCGGTGGTCACGCCGCCGTTGGAGAGCTCCGCAGACAGGTAGTAGCGAAGCGTCTGCCCGCAGGCGACGGCGGGCAGGCTGGCGAGCCACTGGTCGCCATCCGGAATCAGCGGGCTCGAAGACCAGGCGCCGCCATCGATCGAGGCGAACAGCAGGGCGGTGCCATCGACGACCTCGCCTCCTCCGGCGATCTGGATCGCGACGGGAAAGGAGGTCGTCTCGCCGGGCAGCACGTTGGACGGCCGTCCGTCGGGGTAGTCGAAGTCGAGGCCGATCGGCGGCTGATTCATCCAGACGAAGACGCCCTGGCACCGAGCCACCACCAGGTCGAGCCAGCCGTCGCCGTCGATGTCGATCGGCGCGGTGTCGTAGGTGTTGGCGATCTGGCTGTTGGGGAGGACCTCTCCGTCTTCGTCGAGCAGCGCGGAGACGTTGCCGGTGTTGCGATAGATGTGCATCCGCCGACCGCTGGAGGGGCAGAACTGCGGGAGGTCCGCGTCGACGTCGGCGATCAGGACGTCGGGGCGTCCGTCGTTGTCGAGGTCGGCGATCCGGGTGCGGTTGCCGAACTCGCTGAAGCTGTCGGCGATGGTGTAGCTGATGAACTGGGCTTGGCCGGCGGCGTTGTTGCCCTGGTTGATCAGGTACTTGTCCTTGCCGTCGTCGATGACGACGAGGTCCATCATGCCGTCGCCGTTGAGGTCGCCGTGTTCGAGGTTGTAGGGGGCGCCGGAGGAGATGCTGACCGGGCCGGTGTAGCTCTCGCCGAGATCCTCGGGCTTGGCGTAGAGGATGGCGACGTCCTGCCCGCCGGTCAGCGTGTTGACGCGGACGATGTCGAGATGGCCGTCGCCGTTGAAGTCGGCGGCCTTCGCGGCGTTGCCGAATCCCGACGCGAGCTGCGCCGAGGTCATCTTCGTGTAGGCGGTGTCGTAGAAATGGCCGGGTCCCGGGCCGGCGGGATCGTCGCCCCAGTTGTAGTAGAGGCGATTGTTGTAGTCCTGCGAGGAGTTCTCGGCGGGACTCTGCTGGCACTCGCCGGGATCGTTGGTGTCGCCGTCCTGGTTGAGGTCGATGCACTGCGTCCCGCTGGTCTCGGGCGTGTCGTAGTCGGCCATGAAGAGGTCGGGATACCCGTCGCCGTTGAAGTCGCCGAAGGCGAAGTCGCAGAACCGGGGGTTCGCGGCGTTGCCGTTGGCGGCGAACATCTCGGGGAACCGCATGTGCTCGTAGCAGAAGCCCTGCCAGTTGCCGGAGGCGTCGTTGCCGAGATTGCGGTAGACGCGAGGCTGACCGATCTGCCAGTCCAGACCGTCGCTCATGGTGGTGCAGGTGACCAGATCCATCCATCCGTCCAGATCGACGTCCATGGTGTGGATGCGGCGATCGTTGGTCGGGTCGGGGAAGCCCTGATGGCCCGGCGAGTCGGAGCAGGTGCCGTACTCATCGGTCCGGTCGACGAGAAGGCCGTTCTCGTTCATGAAGATGAAGTTCGAGAAGCCTCCCGTGATCGAGCCGGGGAACTTGCGGCACATGACCAGGTCGACGTCGCCGTCCTGGTCGTAGTCGTCCCAGGTGAAGACCTTCTCGAGGTTGTCGTTGACGATCACCTCCTGAGGCGCGATCAGTCGGTCGGCCGTCTGGTTCTCGTAGACCACCCATTGCGCTGCGGCGAGCGAGCTGCAGGCGGCGGCAAGGAGGCTCGTGGCGAGGACCGTGCGTGGCGTCATGGTTCGGTTCCGAGGAGTCGGGATCTTGGTCTGCAGCATGTTCGGGAGTCGGGTCGAACGGTCGCTTGGACCCGCGAGTTCGAGGATAGGGCAAGCCGGGAGGGCTACGGGCAGGTTCCCCAGTTGGCGAGCACGATGGTGAGATCTCCGCCGTCCACGGTACCGCTTCCGTCGAGATCGCCGGTGCCCTTGCCGCCCCAGTTGGCGAGGATGATCGTCAGGTCGCCGCCATCGACGGCGCCGCTGGCGTCGAGGTCGCCCGAGCAGGCCGCGCAGTCGTCGGGGACGCCGTCGCCGTCCCGATCGGTGGCGAGACCCGTGAGGATCGCCTCGAGATCGTCGATGCCGTCGTCGTCGCAGTCGCCGATCTCGCCGCCATCGCGGAGGTAGGCGGTCTTGAACAACTGGAAGTCGTCGAGATCCACGTCGCCGTCCTGATCGATGTCCGAGACCGCGCACGGGTCGTCGGGAGAGATGGTCGAGTCGATGTGGAAGCACGCCTCGAATGGGGTGAAGTCGAGCAGGTCGACATCGCCGTCGCCGTCGTGGTCGAACTCGAGGCGGCCGAGCGAGCCGAGGAATGCCAGCAACTGGTCCTTCTCGGCCTGGGGGAGCGCTGCGAAGGCGGCGGCGCTCGCGGCGCCCTCGCCGAAGGGGCCGTGGGCGGCGATGGCGGCTGCGGCGCGATCCTCGAAGGTGCCGCCGGCGGCCGATCCGTCGTGCAGCATCGGATCGCGAGTTCGAAGGCCCCACAGCACCGGGGTCCGCATCTCCTGGCCGGATGCGTCGCCATCGGGGAAGCCGTCGGCGAGCAGACCCATGTCGTGCAGGAGGAAGTCGGAGTAGGGGCGGATCGTCCGGTTTCGGATCGCCGCCTCGAGCGAGGGGTCGTCGGCGGTGGTCCACTCCGACACGTGGCACGCGGTGCATCCGACCGCGGCGAAGACGGTCTCGCCGGTCATGCCCGAACGCGGCGTCTGCGGCGGCGGACCGAGGTAGCGCTGGAAGTGGGTCACCCGGTCGATGAAGTCGAAGCCGTCGCCATCGGGGATGTCTTCGGGATCGGGGACCGGATCGCATTCGGAGAGCAGATCGAAGTCCCCGTTGGGAGCGTTTTCGGTGGGGATCAGACGGTTGGTCAGTCCCATCTCGTTGCGGGACGCATCGGCGGAGAACGACAGCACCGTCGCCACCTGGGCCTTCCATCCGAACCTTCCGGCGCGCAGCGGCGAGCCCATCGGGTCCTCCAGGGGGGCGACCCAGTGCACCCGACCCGAAACGCCGTCGCCGTCGCCGTCGGCGGGATCCTCGTTCGCGGCGATCGCCGCGTCGGGGATCGCCTCGATCAGGCCGAACGCCATCGAGCTGTTGGTGACACGCACGATCACGGTGTTGGCCGCGTCGGGAACGAACTCTCCGCAGCCGGGCGCGATCGCTTGCGTCTGCAGCAACGGTCCGCCGAGGTTCTCGAGATTCTCGAACTTCCCCTTGTCGTCGTAGCCGAAGTGGGTGACGGCGATGTTGCCCCATCCGCCCGGAGCCGGAGTCGAGTGGCAGCTCTGGCAGTTGCTCTTGTTGAAGATCGGCCCAAGGCCGTCTTCGGGGAGAAGCGGGGTCACGTAGAGCGAGCGACCGATGTCGAAGAGCTCACGCTCGCTCGCGGTCAGCCCCGGGAGGGGCCTGCCCATCGGCGGCTGCGTCGCCAATCCGAACGAATCCGATCCGTCGGCGCGAGCCGACGCTGCGATCGCGGTCGAGGCGATGAGCATCGCGACGGCCGTCATCGATCCTCTTCGCGTCGCGGCCGGAAAGGGGAGGTGATTCATGGAGTGATTCGTCACGAAGGATCCGGTGTCTGGTGCGTCGGACTTGGCGGCGGGGACGGTGGGGCGGGGCGGTGGCCCGGGGAAGAATCCAGCGGACCGGGGGGCGGGGAATGCCGCTGGTGAAGAACCGGACGACGGAACACCCTGACATCAGCACGCTGGTCTGCTGGATTCAGGATGCTGGCTTCAGCATGCGCTCGAATGACCGGTGCCGGGAACCGGATCCCGGCGAGTCGCTGCGGACGAGACACCTCTCCCAAAAATAGGGTGGCTACGGGACCTGGTCGCCGGAAGTTTCAATGATTATCGAACAGACGAGGGTTCTCCCCACGGGCCGAGGTGACGGCCGCGCGGGGTATCCTCGTCCGATGCCCTCGACACGCTCGCCTGGTCCCTGCGGCCTCGCTGCCTCCATGCTGACCCTGCTGGTGGCCTGCAGCGACCGCTCCGCCCCCCCGGCGGAGCCTCAACCTCGGGCGGCGACGCGGGTTGAAGAGCCCGCGACGCCATCCCCGGACGACTTTCGGATCGATGCGGCGCGGGCCCTCATGAGGCAGGGGCGGTTCGATCTCGCCGAAGCCGCGCTCCGGACGGTGCTCGCGGAGCAGATCGATTCCGATCGGGCCCGCTTCTTTCTCGCCGTGGCGGTGGGCAAGCAGAAGCGCTACGGCGAGGCCCGGGTGCTCTACGAAGCGGTCCTTGCGTCGAGGCAGACGTTCCCCGAACGAATCCACGCCGAGCACTTTCTGGGTTGGGCGCTCTACTACCTCGGGGAGCCGGAGGCGGCCCGCGTCCACTTTCTCGCCCACGCCGAGGCGGTGCCTGGCGACGGCGACTCCGCCTTCGCGATCGGCCTGATCGCGCTCGACGCGGACGATCGCCCGGAGGCGGAGCGATGGCTCGAGGAGGCGATTCGGCGACAGGAGAACGATCCGACGCTCGCCCGCGAGGTCGCCAAGGCCGAGGCGCGGCTCGGCGACCTGCGGTACCGCGAGGATCGCGTGGAGGAGGCGATCGAACTCTGGCAGCGCTGCGTCGCGCGGTGGCCCGATCACCACGAGGCGTGGAGCAAGTTGGCCCGCGGCCACGCCCGACTCGGTCGCGACGCCGAAGCCGCGCTCGCCACCCGCCAGTGGGAACTGGCGCTGGAGCGCATCGGTCGGCCGCTCGAAGGCGCGGCATCGGGGGGATCCCCATGAACGATGCCAGCGACATCTGCGGCGCCATCGGCGTCATCGGCGTCTCGGCGCTCTTCGTGAGCGTCCTGACGACCGGAGCCGGGTGCGGCGACGACGGCTCATCGCCTGCCGCACCCGTCACGGCGTCGGGCGAACGCGACGCTTCGGGCCGGGCGAGTCGTGGGGAAGGGGACGCGGGACCGTCGATTCGGTTTCGGGATGCGACCGCCGTCTCCGGCATCGAGATGACCACGACGTCGGGGTCGACCCCGAGCCGACGCATCCTCGAGGTCAAGGGCGGCGGTCTGGTGCTTGCCGACGTCGACGACGACGGCCGAGTCGACCTCTTCGTGCCCAACGGCGCGACCCTCGAGGATCCCGAGCGAGGACCGGGCGGACGCCTGTTCCTGAACGAGGGCGGCCTTCGCTTCCGCGACGCGACCGCCGAGCGTGGCATCGCCCATCGGCGCTGGAGTTTCGGAGGCGCGGCCGGAGATCTCGACGGCGACGGCCTCGAGGACCTCTACATCGGCTGCTTCGGGCCCAATGTGGTGCTGCGGCAGCGCGAGGACGGCACCTTCGAGGACGTCTCCGCGGCCACCGGACTCGACGATCCGGCGTGGACGACATCGGTGGCGCTGGCGGATCTCGATCTCGACGGCGATCTCGACGTCTACTCGGTCAACTACCTCGAGTTCGATCCGACGGCGCCGCCTGCGGACGCGAGGTTCAAGGGCATGCCCGTGCTTGCAGGACCCCGCGGATTCACACCTGCGGCGGATCGGGTGTTCGAGAACCTCGGGGACGGAACCTTTCGCGATCGCACCGCCGAGGCGGGCTTCGCCGTCGAAGCCGGCTTCGGCCTGAACCTCGCGGTGGCGGACTTCTCCGGCGACGGCCGGCCGGACGTCTACGTCGGCAACGACAGCCAACCCAATCGCCTCTTCGTTCAGGAGGGACCATGGCGGTTCGTCGAGCGGGGGCTCGCCTCGGGGGTCGCGGTCAACTTCGAAGGCACGTCGCAGGCCACGATGGGGATCGCGCTCGGCGACGTCGACGGCAACGGCCTGCCGGACCTGTTCACCACCAACTTCTCGAGCGACACCAACACCCTGCATCTCGATCTCGACGGCCGAGTCTTCGACGACCGCACCGCCGCGTACGGCCTCGGCGTGCCGAGCCGGAGCTCCCTCGGTTGGGCGGCCGGCCTCTTCGACTTCGACCACGACGGCGACGAGGACCTGCTCGTGGTCAACGGCCACGTCTATCCGCAGGCGACGGTCGAAGGCATGGACTCGTCGTACCGACAGCGGCCCCAGCTCTTCGAACGGGTCGGAGACCGGTTCGAACTTCGTGGCGACGCGGGACCGTGGGCCATGGAGCCGCGGGTCGATCGCACCGCGGTGTTCGCGGATCTCGACGGGGATGGCGACATCGACGTCGCCATCGGAGAGCTGAACGGCCCGGTTCGGATCATCGAGAACCTCGCCGAACCGGATGCCGATCGGTGGCTTCGAGTGCGACTGCGGGACCGCCGGCCTGGCGTCGCCAACCGCGACGGCCGCGGATCCATCGTCGAATGGCGGCGTGGCGGGCAGGTGCAGCGTCGCTGGATCTGGTCGGGTGGGCCGTTCCAGTCCAACACCGTCCAGGAAGCCCACTTCGGGTTCGAGGCGTCGCCGGAGCCGATCGAGATCCTCGTCCGCTGGCCCGACGGTCGCGAGCAGCGGGAGACATCGGTCCAACCGGGGCAGGTGCTCGAGATCGAACGCCTCGACTGAAGGACCGGCGGACTCAGAGCAGCGGACTCAGCATCGACGCCGCGCCCTGGGCGAGGCGAAGGCGCAGCGATCGACGCTCGCGATCGCAGCGGGCCGGGGTCGATCTGGACTGGTAGTGCCGCTGCAGGTCGCGCAGCCGGCCGGCGAAGTCGGCGTCGTAGACCAGCACCCCGCACTCGAAGTTGAGTTCGTAGCTTCGCAGGTCGAGGTTGGCGCTCATGACCACGCCGATTCTCTCGTCGACGGTGATGGTCTTGGCGTGCAGCAGGCCTCCGTGGTACTCCTCGATCGAGACGCCCGCGTCGAGCAGCGGCCCGAACAGGCTCCGACTGGCGAGCCCCACCAGGCGACTGTCGTTGCGGGCCGGAAGCACCAGATGCACGTCGATGCCGCGGCGGGCGGTGACGGTGAAGTTGGTCAGCGTCGCCTGATCCGGCACGAAGTAGGGCGTCGTCAGGACCAGTTCGTGGTGGGCCGACTGGACGAGCCCCTGCACCAGATGGCTGACCGCATGGACCTGGTAGTTCGGACCGGTCGCCAGCACCTGGGCGGGAACCCCGTCGGGGTGCGCGGGCGGTTCGATGGTGAGGATCGCGTCGAGATCGAGGTCGGCACCTTCCTCCGGTGCGTCGAGGCACCAGTCGACCACGAAGATCATCTGGAGCTCCCGCACCGCCGGGCCTTCGATCCGGACCATGCAGTCGACCCACGGGGCGAACCTCGCCTTGGGCGCGAACGCGGCGTCGGCGATGTTCTGGCTGCCGGTGAACCCGATCAGACCGTCGACGACGAGGATCTTGCGGTGGTTCCGCAGATCGATGCGGCTGAACACCATCCGCAGCAGGTTCACCGGAAGCGCCGCGACCACCCGCACGCCCGCGTCGCGCAGTCCTTGGCAGGTGGCGCTGCCGAGGAATCCCTTCGAGCCGACCGCGTCGACGAGGACGCGGCATTCGACGCCCCGCGCGGCGGCCCGGCGCAGCGCCTCGGCCACGCGCCGGCCGGTGGCGTCGTCGAGCCAGATGTAGAACAGGACGTGGCAGTGGGAACGGGCGCCGTCGATCGCGTCGATCATCGCCGCGATGGTGTCCTCGGTCTCGTGGGTGAGATCGATGCGATTGCCGCCGCAGACCACGCCGTGGGAGACCCGCTCGGCGAGCGTCGAGAGTTCGCGCTCGATCTGGCCCAGGCGGGGCCGACGGACCGTCGCGTCGGCGAACTCGTGGAACTCGGGCCGGTCGATCCGGGCGAGCACGCTGCGATGGCGACGGATCCGGCGTCGGCCGAAACGGGTTTCGGCGAGAGAGAAGTAGAGGATCGTCCCGACCACCGGCAAGGCCAGCACCAGCACCATCCATCCCGTCGCCACCGACGGGCGGCTGCTCCTGCGAATCAGGATGAAGAGCACCATCACCACCCGGAGCAGGTATTCGCCCACCAGCACCGCGAGGGTTGTGGGGTCGAGATGTTCGACGAGGAGCTCGGTCATCGTGACGGCCGGGACCCGCGACGGCGCGAGGTCAGGCGACGATCTCGACGATCAGGTACCGCGCTTCGCCGCGTGGCAGGTCCACTCGGACGGTCTCGCCGACGCGGGACTTCATCAGAGAGGTGCCGAGCGGGCTGTTCACGGTGACCTCGACGTAGTCGACGCTCATGTCCCCGGTGGCCTCGCCGACGATGCGATAGAGATCCTCGTCGCCGGTGTCGACCTCCCGAAGCTTCACGGTCGCGCCGATGAAGACCATGTCCTCGGGCAGCGAGGTGTTGTCGGCGACCTGCGCGACCGCGAGTCGATCCTCGAGCTGCTTGATCCTCGCGTTGTTCTGGGCCTGATCCTCGCGGGCGGAGTGGTACTCCGCGTTCTCCTTCAGATCGCCGAGCGCCCGGGCTTCGGCAATGCGCTCGATCAGCTCCTTCCCGCGGACGCGGAGTTCGGAAAGGGTGGTCTCGAGCCGCTTCTTCTCCTCGGGGGTGAGGATCTCCATGGGTGGCCTCGCAGCGGATGGCGGTCGCAGGGATCGGTCCGAACCGGGGACGCCGGAGGGCCGGCGGAGCGGGTACGACTCGGATCGGATGGACCGCGGGGGAACGATGGGGTGAGGACGCCGCTCGATGGAGGCGTCTGATTGCGGCGGGGCCGCGACCCGCGAAGCAAGCGATCCCGCTTGAGGCGGGATCGAAGTCGCTTCGCGGAAGTCCTCCGAGGACTCCGGTGCAGGATACGGGGCATCGCGGCCGGGTTCCATGCCCCATGCCCCTCTGCCACCGTCCCGCGTGCCCCCGCCGGGGTGCGCTCGGGCCCCGGGGCGAACGCCCAGCGACGGGAGGACTCGGCCAGGTTCAAGGGCCTCGACCCCGCCTGGGCCCCCGGGGCCGCGATCGGGGATCGAGGCTCCCCGTCAGGGCGCCGTCGACGAAGCCGAGCGCCGCGACCGGATCGCTGCGGCGAGCAGCGCCGCGGCGACCGAAAGTCCCAGGCCTGCGACCGCGGCCGCGTAGGCGGCGGTTCGCTCGTCCGGAAGCAGATCGAGGCGTCCCGGCGCTGCGAGGCGGGCCAGGCCGCCGAACGGCGAGAGCCAGGCCAGCGGCGTTCCGGTGAAGGCCTCTCCGCCCGGAGCGTCTGCAAGCCACGGTGCCAGCAGGATCGGGCCCGCCGCCACGATCAGCAAGACGCCCATCAGCAGGGTCCGCGCGGCGTGGCTTCGCAGCACGCCACCGAGCATCACCGCGCTCGCCGCCGCCAGCAGCCATCCGAGAAACCAGACGTCCGCGGCGACGGTGCGCTCGATCGGCCATGCCGCGGCGAGACGAAGCGGCCAGAGGGTGACCTGAAGCGCGCCCGCCAGCACCACCACGTCGAGCAGCGTCCGATGAACGGGACGCGCCGGCGTTCGCTGACTCAGGCGAAGCAGCGGCCAGGCGATCAACGCGCCGGCCAGCATGACGACCAGTGCGATCCGTGCCGCCGGCGCGTAGCTGGTTGCCAACGGCAGCACCGGTGGACGAAGGCCGTACGCCACCAGCAGCGACAGCAGCACCCAAGCGGCGGAGGCGATCAGCAGGCCTCGCGGTGGCGGCTCCGGGGGCGTCGCGGGCGCGCTCGGCATGACGGGGGCGTCCTCAGCGAACGGCGATGCGCCGCGGGGCCGTGGCGAGGTAGTCCAGTCGGAGATCGAACTGACGAGCCGGCGGCGGATCGATCGATCCGTTCCCGGCCTGCAGGGCATCGAGCCACGCGATCCGCGTCGCCACCGGCACCTCGGCCGCGCCGGCATCGGGGCGGCCCCAGATCAGGCGTCCGCCACGGGCGGTCTCGAGGACGATCGGGCCGCCCGCGGCGACCGCCGAGGCGTCGATCGCCGCGATCTGGTCGCTCCACTCGTGGCCGGCGAGATCCGGAAGCACGCGAAGCACGATGGGCAGGGTGCCTCCGGGCCAGCGATCGCCCGGTCGTCCGGGGACGCCTTCGGCGAGTCCCTCGACGACGACGAGATCGCGTGGTCCGGTTCCGGCGGGCCACGCGAGGGGAAGGCGATGTCCGGACGAGTCGACGAGGTGGTCGTGTCCGCCGTCTCGGACCAGGGCCGCGGCGATTCGCCACGGTGCGTCGATCTCGACGAGGTGGCGCGCCGCGCGACGCAGTCGCGGCGGCCCGTCGAACCACCCGGTCGCCGCCAGCGCCGTGGCGGCGGAGGCGAGAGCCTCATGGTCGAGCACCGAGCGCCCCGCGAGTTCGGCCGCGACCGTGGCGGCGAGTCGCTCATGCTCGGCCACGGGAAGCCAGGCCAGATCCTGCACGAAGGCGACCTGCGGCCCCGACGGGAGCGTGTCGCGCTCTCGAGACAGCGTGTCGGCATGTCGGGACAGCGTCGGCACGCCCCAGAGCAGGCCGATCGCGAGTGCGATCCCGAAGAGCGACATCGCCGCGATCTCGGCGCGGCGGAGGCGCACCGACCCGGGGGGCAGGAGGCGGTCGAAGGTCGTGGCGATCCTGCCGGCGATCCGGTCGAGCAGGCGAGCGGCGCCGTCGGCGATCCACGCCATCAGCGAGGCGAGTCGCAAGGCGAGTCGGGACGCGGCGGTGGAACGGTCCCGGCGGGGGGAGGGTCTTCGGGAGGGACGGCGCGGCATCCACCGGTCATCGGCGCGGCTGGACGTTCGACTCCACCGTGGCGGGAACGGCGATCTCCTGGCGGCGTGCGAAG